>SVOG01000019.1 GCA_015066525.1 Oscillospiraceae bacterium
ATCAGTTTGAACGCAACGCCGACGCCGCAGTATTCGCGAAATGTGAGGTCGTTTTCCTCGCGGTGCGGATTGACAACCGCTTCGGCTCTCGGGAGCGTATCGCCGAGTTGGTGGTGGTCGGTAATGACAAGGCGCATTCCAAGGGAGTAGATATACTCAGCCTCGTCCACGGAACTGATACCGTTGTCGACGGTGATAATCAGCTTGGCGCCCCGCTCCTTAATCGTATCAATCGCGTCCTTATTTAGTCCGTATCCCTCGCCCTCACGGTCGGGAATATAGGCAAAGACGTCCGCGCCCTCGCTCCTCAGATAGGACAAAAGGAGCGCCGTGGAGGTCACGCCGTCGCAGTCGTAATCGCCGTAGATACAGATTTTTTCGCCGAAATCCACTGCCTCGCCGACGGTGAACGCCGCCTCTTCCATATCTGCAAAACAAAACGGAGACACCGTTTCAAAAGAACCCGAAAGAAAATTTGAAACGGTTACATCATCATCCATTCCCCTTGCAGTAAGCATATAGGCAATAAATGGGTCGATATTGAATTTTTCGGATAGTGCGGTCGCCCTGTCCTTATCGGCAGCGCGGACAACCCATTTTTTATGTGCCATTATGAATTCTTATCTACCTTGTGAAATTTTTTGAGATTACCGGCTTTTTCGGCTCTCTGACTGAGCACCGCCTCGACATCCTCGATGGTGATGCCCTCATTGACCATCATCACGAGTGTATGGTAAATGAGGTCGCAGATTTCGCCGACGGTTTCATCTTTTTTTCCGTTTTTCGCGGCGATGACCATCTCGGTGGATTCCTCGCCGACTTTCTTTAAGATTTTATCGAGTCCCTGCTCAAAAAGGTAGCAGGTATAGGAGCCTTCCTCGTTTGCGTCGCGACGCGCAAGGATGGTCTCGTAATCATTTCTTATACAGTCCATTTCTTAATCTCCTTGAAAAAGCAGCTGTGATTTCCCGTGTGGCAGGCGGCGCCCGTCTGAATCACGCGAATCAGCAGGGTATCGTCGTCACAGTCGCCCTTGATGTCGACAATCTTTTGCAGGTGGCCCGAGGTTGCGCCCTTATTCCAGAGTTCCTGACGGGAACGCGACCAGAACCAGGTGTAGCCCGTTTCAAGCGTTTTTTGGAGCGACTCACGGTTCATATACGCGAGCATCAATACCTCGCCCGTCGCATCCTCCTGCACAATGGCGGGGATTAAATCCGATTTGACAAAATACTTTTCTAAATCCTGCATACTTCCACCGCCTCTTTCAAATCCAGCGTACCCTTATAAATCGACTTGCCGCAAATCGCGCCGTAAAGCCCGTTATCACGCAGGGTAATAATATCACCGATATTCGTCACACCGCCCGACGCGGTAATATCACACGAAACAGCGGCATTCAGTTCGGTCAACTGCGCGACATTCGGTCCGCTGAGGGTGCCGTCCTTGGATATATCGGTATAGATAATCGTGGACACGCCCATATCCTCCATCTGTTTAGCGAGGTCAATAAAGTGCGTCGTTGAGCCCTCAGTCCAGCCCTCGGTCGCGACAAATCCGTGCTTCGCGTCAATGCCGACGGCAATCAAATCGCCGTATTCCGTCACCGCCTCGCGGACAAGTTCGGGATTTTTCAGCGCGACGGAGCCGAGAATCACACGGCTGATACCGTGGTTGGCATAGTAGTCAATATCGTTCATCGTGCGGATACCGCCGCCGATTTCGACTTTCAGCGCAGTCTGATTTGCCACATCGACAAAGGTCCGGTGATTGACGCGTTTTTTCTGCACGGAGCCGTCGAGGTCCACCATATGCACCCACGCGGCACCGGCTTTCACAAAGCGCTCAGCCGTTTCGAGCGCGTCATCGGCAACCTGCTCCGCCGTGGCAAAATCGCCCTTATAAAGGCGTACGGGTTTGCCGTCAATAATATCAATCGCGGGAAAAATCAGCATTACAGTACTCCTTTGGTAGACAGTACCGAGCCGTCGTCATTCTTCTTGACGGCAATTTTCAGCGCGTGTGCGACTGCCTTAAAAATCGCCTCAATCTGGTGGTGCGCATTGGTACCGTAAGGTACGTCAATATGCAGGGTTATACCCGCATTCGTCGCAAACGCACGCCAGAATTCCTCGGTCACTGCGGTTTCAAAATCGCCGCAGAGTTCCTGCTCAAAAGTTGCGTTAAACACGAGGAACGGACGGTTCGAAATATCGAGAATGGCTTTGGCAAGGCTCTCGTCCATCGGCACGGCAAAGCTGCCGTAGCGCTGAATGCCGCTCATATCGCCGAGCGCCTGCTTAAACGCCTTGCCGAGTGCGATACCCGTGTCCTCAGCAGTGTGGTGCGTGTCGACTTCAAGGTCGCCCTTTACATCAACATCAAGACCAAATCCGCCGTGGACGCCGAACGCCGTGAGCATATGGTCAAAAAAGCCGATGCCCGTGCTGACCTTCACCGCGCCGCCATCGAGATTCAGCGCAATTTTAATCTGTGTTTCCTTTGTATTTCTCTCAATTGTTGCAGTTCTCATCGCGCACCTCTTATTCAAATCTGACTTTAATGGAATTTGCGTGAGCGGTTAATCCCTCGCTCTCGGCAAGGGTAATAATATCGTCCTTCGCCTTGCGCAGCTCGGCGCAGGTGTAGTAGATAAACTGGGATTTTTTCGTGAAACTGTCCACGGAAAGCGGCGAGAAAAATCTTGCCGTGCCGCTTGTCGGCAGGACGTGGTTCGGTCCCGCATAGTAATCGCCGAGCGGCTCGGGTGACCAGTTGCCGAGGAATACGGAGCCGGCATTGTCCACCTTGCCTATATATTTCAGCGGCTCGGAAATGCACAACTCGAGATGCTCGGGAGCCAGCTCGTTGGCAAACTCAATCGCCTGCTCAACCGTGTCGCATACAATAATTTCGCCGAAATTATCGAGGGATTCCTCAATAATCATCTGGCGCTCAAGGCGTTTCACCTGGCGGTCAATTTCGTGAACGGTCTGCTTAGCGAGTTCGCCCGAGGTGGTAATCAGGATTGCCGACGCCATTTTGTCGTGCTCCGCCTGGCTCATCAAATCAGCCGCAAGGAATGCCGGGTCAGCCGTCTTATCGGCTACGATGAGAATCTCGCTCGGTCCTGCAACCATATCAATATCCACAATGCCGTAAAGCAGTCGCTTCGCCGTGGCGACAAAGATATTGCCGGGACCGACAATTTTATCGACCTTCGGGATTTTCTCCGTGCCGTATGCGAGCGCGGCAACCGCCTGTGCGCCGCCGACCATAAAGACGCGGTCAACGCCCGCAATCGCAGCAGCAGCCATAATCTGGGGATTCGGGTTACCGTCCTTACCGGGAGGGGTCACCATAACAATCTCTTTGACCCCTGCGATTTTCGCAGGAACGGCATTCATCAGTACGGAAGATGGGTACGCTGCCGTTCCGCCGGGTACGTAAATACCCACGCGGTCAAGTCCGCGCACGCGCTGACCCATAATCACGCCGTTTTCCTCCGTCGTCATAAAGGACTGCTGTGTCTGTCTGCCGTGGAAGCGTTTAATATTCTTCTTCGCTCTGATGAGCGCATTCTTAAAATCATCATCCACCATACCGAGATAGGTATACAGTTCGTCCTTCTCGACTACGGTTTTTTTCGGTACGCCGCCGTCAAAACGCACGGTGTACTCGAGCACTGCCGCATCGCCGTTTTCGCGCACTTCGCGGATAATGGTGGATACGATGTCCACAATTTTCTGGTCGGTTTCGCCCGCACGCTTTTTCAGATTGTCAAGCACTGCGTACTCAGCTTTGCCGTTTGCCTTCGTAATTTTCATAATATCCTCCTATTACACCTGAGAAGCAAGTTCCAAGTCATTCAGAAATGCCTCAATCTCTGCCTTGCGCAGTTTCATTGACGCCATATTGACAATCACTCTCGCCGAAATCGGAAGAATCTCCTCGACAACCTCGAGTCCGTTTTCCTTCAAAGTGGAGCCCGTTTCGACGATATCCACAATGCCGTCGGCAAGTCCGAGAAGCGGCGCGAGTTCCACGCTGCCCTCAATCTTAATCACCGCGACATCCATCCCCTTGCTCTCAAAGAATTCTTTGGCAACCTTGGGGTATTTCGAGGCAACAACCTTGCGCTTATATCCCGCAAAGAAATCCGTTCCCTTCGGGCATGCGAGTGCGAAGCGGCATTTGCCGATACCAAGGTCAAGCACCTCGTAAAAGGATGAGCCGTGCTCGACAATCGTGTCCTTGCCGACAATGCCGATGTCGCACACGCCGTGTTCTACATAAGTTATCACATCGGGCGCTTTGGAGAGTACCGCCTCATATTTATCAACGGGAAGAATCAGCCGCCTGCCCTTATTCTCAAGGGCGGAGGTGTCGAGCCCCATTGTCTGAAACAGTTTCACCGAACTCTTCTCGAGTCTGCCCTTAGTCAGCGCAATTCTCAGCGGGCGCTCCACATTGATGACCTCGTGCATCGCTTCGCACAGCGCCGACACCTCGACCGCAAAGCCGATGGCGGGCGCGTCCAGTCCGAACTCACCGAGCAGATTATCATATCTACCGCCCGACAGCACCGTCAGTCCGCTGCCCTCGGCATAGCCGTGGAAGATAACGCCCGTGTAGTAATTCGAGCGGTTGACAAGACCGAGGTCGAGCATAATAGACTCGCCGAGTCCCTTGTCACAAAGGGCGTCAAATACCTGCTTGAGATAATCGAGAGCGTCGGACGCTTTTGTATCGGCGTAAAGTTTCTTCGCCTCATCAATCACCTCAATACCGCCGAACAGGCGCGGCAGGCGGCGGATAATCCGCGTTTCCGCCGTATCCCCGAAGGTATCGAGCAAATCACCGAGCGCCGCATAATTCTTGCCTTCAATGAGTTTACAAATCTGCTTTTTCGTATCGGTGTCGATAGGCATATTCTCCAGGATAGCGCCGAAGAACGCGGCGTTTCCTATCTCAATTTTGAACGAGTTGAGGTCGCAGCGCATCAGCGACTGCGCCGCCATCGAAATGACCTCGACATCCGCCTCCATCGAGCCGTCGCCTATCAGTTCGACGCCGCTCTGGGCAATTTCATTCGGCACGCCGTACAAATCCCTGCCGCGCACATACACATTCTGGTTATAATAGAGGCGCACGGGGAGATTTTCGCCGCCGAGCCTCGTCGCCACCATACGCGCAATCGGCATCGTATTATCGGGGCGCAGCACAGTAGTCCTGCCCTTGGAGTCCGTCAGTTTGAACATCTCGTCGGGCGAGATACCCGTGTTGTCGCTCTCGAACACGTCAAAGAATTCGATGGACGGAGTAATCACCTTGCGATACTCATTTTCCTTGAAAAGCTCTGCGAGGACGCGCTCTACCTGGCGTCTGTCGTCGCATTCCTCAAAGAGGTAGTCGCGGCTGCCCTCGGGTGTAATTTTGGAATATTTCTTCATTATTTTCACTCTTTTCACTTTAGCGTGCTAATATGCTAACACAATAAAGTGATAATGTCAATCTTTTTATTTATATAATATTAGAATCCAAATAAGGATATTTGCTTGCTCTCGGGTAAATCGCCGAGTGCTCCCGCGGCTCTGAGCGCATCGACGACCGATTTGCCCACGCCCGGCTCATTGGCAAGGTCGTCGGAGGCAATAAAGCCCTCGGGATTGCGCTTCACCGCGTCCGCGATGGCAATCGCCGCTTTGTCGCCGATACCGTCAATCGCCGAGAACGGCAGACGAATCATGCCCTCTTCTATCTGGTAAACACGCCAGTCGGATTTATATAAATCCACGGGCAAAAATTCATATCCGCGGGCGAGCATCTCAATCACAATCTGGTTGACAACATAGGTGTCCTCCTCTTTCTGCGATACCTCGATGCCGTGATTCTTCTTATTCTTATACTCCTCCATCTTTGCCTTGACGGCAGCCTTGCCCTGCACGGCTGCCACGGCGTCAATTGCGCCGCCGCGTACCGTGAAGTAGGCGGAGTAAAACTGAATCGGATAATAAATCTTGTACCACGCGATACGCAGCGCCGCGATAACATAAGCGGCGGCGTGCGCCTTGGGGAACATATACTTAATCTTATAGCACGAGTCGATATACCACTGCTCAACGCCGATTTTCTTCATCGCGTCCTCGTAGGGCGGAAGTTCCTTCGGCGCTTTACCCTTACGGGTGTACTCCATTATCTTGAAGCAGTCCTTCTTAGACAGCGGTGACTCCTCACCGGTGTCGCGCTCGTATTTCTCCGCGACGTGGATGAGGTGCGTCATAATATCATCACGGCAGCCGATTACATCCGAGATGCCGCAGGTGCCGTTTTGAATCAACTCCTGCGCGTTGCCGAGCCAAACATCCGTGCCGTGCGACAGCCCCGAAATCTGCAGGAGGTCGGCAAAGGTTTTCGGCTGTGCCTCGGTCAGCATTCCGATAACAAACGGGGTGCCCATTTCGGGAATCGCGAGCGTACCCGTCGGGCAGTCGATGTCGTCAGGGTTTACGCCGATGGGCTCGGTCGATGTAATGAGTTTATAGAGATTCGGGTCGGATAAATCGACGTCCATAACGGGAATCCCCGTCGCATCCTCGAGATACTTATAGAGCGTCGGATTATCGTGGCCGAGTTCGTCGAGTTTCAAGAGGGTGTCGTGGAGTGAATTCTTAAAGTCAAAATGGGTGGTATACGTTCCCTTCTTCTCGTCGTTCGACGGGTACTGAATCGGGGTAAAGTCCTCGACCGTATACTCGTCGGGCACGACGACCATTCCACCGGGATGCTGACCCGTGGTACGCTTAATACCCGTACAGCCGACTGTCAGCCGGTCAATTTCAGCCTTCGGTGTCACGGCGAGCAAATCACGCTCTTCGAGATATTTCACGACATAGCCGTAAGCGGTCTTATCCGCCACGGTCGCCATCGTACCCGCCTTAAAGACATACTCCTTACCGAAGAGTTCTTCAGTAAAGCGGTGCGAGCGGGACTGATACTCACCCGAGAAATTCAGGTCGATATCGGGCTCCTTGTCGCCGTCGAAACCGAGGAAGGTTTCAAACGGGATTTCGTGGCCGTCACGCTTCATCGGTGCGCCGCACTCGGGGCAGTTCTTCGGCGGGAGGTCAAAGCCGGAGCCATACTCACCGTTGAGGAAAAACTCGGAATGCTTACAGTTCTTGCAGTAATAATGCGGTGCGAGGGGGTTAACCTCGGAGATACCGCCGAAATGCGCGGCAAGCGAGGAACCTACCGAACCACGCGAGCCGACAAGATAGCCGTTTCGCTCGCTCTCCTCAACCAGTCGCTTGGCGATAACATAGAGCACGCCGAAACCGTGGGAGATGATGGAATTGAGTTCTCGCTCAAGTCGCGCGGCAACATATTCGGGTACGGGGTCGCCGTAAAGGTCCTTTGCCATATCCCAGCATTTCTTCGTCAACTCTTCGTCCGCGCCGTCAATATGCGGCTGGAAGGTGCCGGGCGGAATCGGCGGGATATCATCCCACACCATATCGGCGATTTTGTTCGGGTTGTCGATGACAAATTCCTTCGCTCTGTCGCCCGCCCAGGCAAAGTCGCTGAGCATTTCATCGGTTGTCTTGAAATACAGCGGCGCCTGCTGGTCGGCGTCGTCGAATCCCTTGGACGCCATCAGAATGGCGCGGAATTTTGCATCCTTCGGGTCGATGAAATGAACGTCTCCCGTCGCCACCGTCATCTTGCCGAGGGTATCGGCAAGTTCGACAACCTTCTTATTGATATTTATCAAATCCTCCTCGCTGTTGATATGCTGATGGATATCACGCTCGGAGCGAATCATAAAGGCATTGTTTCCGTTTGGCTGGATTTCGAGATAGTCATAAAATGCCGCCAGCCGGAGGAGTTCCTCATCGCTTTCACCGCGGAGAATTGCCTGAATAATCTCGCCCTGCTCGCAGGCGGAGCCGACGATGATGCCGTCGCGCTTTTTGGCAAGCATGGACTTCGGAATCAGCGGTCTGCCCTTAAAGGTGCGGACATTGGAATGCGAAATCATCTCGTAGAGATTCTTTCGTCCGTATTTGCGCTCCTCCTTCGGGACGGAGTCGTCAAGCGAATTATCCTCCTTCACGAGCAGGATAATATGGTGACGGCGAAACTCCTTCAGTTTCATATTCATAAAATCGGGATAGAGGCTGTCGTCGACGAGATAGCCCTCCATACCGAGAATCAGTTTAATACCGTTTGCTTTTGCGGCGGCATACGCTTCGGGAAGCGCCTGCACGACGCCGTGGTCAGTGACGGCAATCGCCTTGTGTCCCCACTTGGCGGCACGCTTAACGAGTTCCTTCGGCGCGGTCATTCCGTCCATATCGGACATCGTGGTATGGAGATGCAGTTCCACGCGCTTTTCCTCAGCGGTGTCCATCTTCTCCGCCTTTTGCACCTTCTCGATGGAGGTCGGGCGCAGGACGGATTCATTGGAGAATTTATCGAATTGGTAGGAGCCGTTAATAATCAACGTTCCGCCGCCTTCCACCACTTTGAGGAGGGGCTCGACGACATTATTGCGGTCGAACACCTTAACCGTGATGGAGGAGGTATAGTCCGAAATATCGAAGGTCAGAATCTTGCTGTCACCGCGGCGGGTGTCGCGGCACTCGCTCTTCAGAATATCGCCCCAGACAGTAATCACGCCATCGTCGTACTTCACATCCTTAATTGGCTTGGGAAGTTCACGGATATTTCTGCCCATCACGACCTTGCGGGTGTCGGCATAGAGCGGAGTGTCGCCGAGAATGGTATGCACGGCGTTTTTCTCCTGCTCTTCCCTGACAGCGCGCTCCTTCTCCTTCTTCTGCTCAAAAGCTTCATGCACTGCCTTCTCGACATCGAAGGTCTGCACCTGCATAAAGGAAACATCGAGGTCGATGTCAAACGCGTCGTAAATCAACTTGGATATTTCTTTATCCACGCCCTGGCTTTCGAGCAGTTCCTGACCGCCGTTTTTCAGAAAGACGGTGAGGGTATTGTCCTCGATTTCCGCCTCGCACGCATCGAAGAAGCCGTTGACCATCTGATTCGTGAAGCGGATGGGAGAAATAATCTTTTCAATCTCGTCGACCGAAAAAAGATTCTTAGGATACTTCACTTTTACCTCAGCCTTATGGAGCTGCAGTCCGTCGGCAATCCCCTTTTGCACGCGCTCGATAACGTCGGCACCGACAAGGCGGTCGCTTCTGAGTTCAATCAGCGCATACCGTGTATCGCGTTTTACGACGAGGCGGGTGATTTCGGCAAAGCCGATTTGCGCGGCGTCGCTCTCGCTGATATATGTATTAAAAAAATTGTAAAATTCGTTCATTACAGTTTATCAATCTCTTTCATTAATTCGTCGAGGAGCTTGCCCTCGTCTACCTTGCGCAATATCTCGCCCTTTTTGAAAATCAGTCCGCAGCCGTCGCCGCCCGCGATGCCGATATCCGCTTCGCGCGCTTCGCCGGGTCCGTTTACGATACAACCCATCACGGCAACTTTAATCGGTTTCTTCACATCGCGCAGGCGCTCTTCAACCTGGTTAGCAAGACCGACGAGGTCAATCTTCGTTCTGCCGCAGGTCGGGCAGGAGATGAGGTAAGGGGTATCGTTTTTCAGTCCGATAGCCTTGAGAATGTCAAAGGCGGCATAGACCTCCTTGAGCGGGTTATCGGTCAGGCTGACACGAATCGTGTCGCCGATACCGTGCGTCAGAAGTGAGCCGATACCGACCGCCGATTTAATAATACCCATACGCTCGGTGCCCGCCTCGGTCACGCCGAGATGGAGCGGGTAATCGCATTTTTCGTGGGCAAGTTCATACGCCTGAATCATCGTATTTACGTTGGAGGATTTAATCGAAATGACGATGTCCTCAAAGTCGAATTTCTCGAGCAGGGAGGCGTGGTAGAGCGCACTCTCGACCATCGCTTCGGGCGTGGGCGAGCCGTATTTGGCAAGAATCTCCTTCTCGAGCGAGCCGGAGTTTACGCCGATACGAATCGGAATCTGCTTTTGCTTACAGATATCCGCCACCGCCTTTACCCTGTCCTCGGCACCGATATTGCCGGGGTTTATACGGATTTTATCAATACCGCGCTCAGCAGCGCCGAGTGCGAGCTTATAATCAAAATGAATATCGGCAACGAGCGGCACGCTGACAGCGTTTTTAATCGGTTCCACGAGGGAAAGCGCATCGTTGTCGGGAATGGCAAAGCGAATAACCTGGCAGCCCGCTTTTTCAAGCTCGACCGCCTGCTTCACGCTGCCTTCAATATCGCTTGCGGGAACATTGAGCATACTCTGGACGAGCACGGGCTCCCCGCCGCCTAAGAATGTGTTACCTAATTTAACTTTTCTTGTCATATTTACTCCTTAATTAAACAATTCTCCATTCCAAGCTGATTAATGAATCAGCTTGGATATATCCGAAAAGGTGATGACCGTCATCAGTCCAAGTAGCAGAATCAGTCCCGCGCCGTTGATTGCCCACTCCCATTTGGGCGGGAGTTTGCGTCTGAAAATGCCTTCAAAGATAAGAAGGAAGAGCCTCCATCCGTCGAGTGCGGGTATCGGGAAAAGGTTAAATAGTCCGACATTAATAGTCAGCAGCGCCATAATCTTCAGCATCGATGGGATGCTGACCTTCACCGCCTCGGACACGATGCCTACCGCGCCGACGGGACCGCTGAGGTCGGACACTCTGAAATGCCCTGCAATCAGGTCGTGCACCGAGAGAAATACCATTCTGCCGTAGGATATCCACTGCATCAAGCTCTCGCCGAGCACATTCGGAACGGTCTTTTCCTTACCGAGGAGCCAGAAGTCGAGTTTGATAAACTGTCTGCCGTCGTCCTCCTCGGTATCGAAGGTGACGGAGAGATTCTCTTCCCTGCCGTCACGCAGCACCGTCATATCGAGGGTGCCGTCGGTACTGCGGGTCAGACCCGTCGTAATATCCGTTGCGGAATAGACGCGCATACCGTCGATAACTTTAATCTTATCCCCTGCCTGCAGGGTTTGGGAGCTGACGGCATTTTTATCGAATCTGGCAATCTCGGTCGTTCCCACGAGATTCTGCGAACAGACGATAATCGACGTAATGACAAGTCCTAAAATCAGATTCATCACAGCGCCTGCAACAACGATAAAAATGCGCTGAATGACTTTCTTATTCGAAAAGGCATTCTCGTCGTCGCTGTCCTCGTCCTCGCCCTCCATCGCGCAGTATCCGCCAAAGAGGATGAAACGCAGCGAATAGGTCGTCTCCCCGCGTGTGAACTGCACGAGTTTCGGACCCATACCGATGGAAAATTCATTTACTTTAACCCCCATCAGGCGGGCGGCTACAAAATGCCCGCCCTCGTGAATCACGATAATCAGTTCAAAAAACAGTATCGCAATCAACACGGGGTACACTGTATTCCAGATATTTGCTAACACTTAACCGTCTCCATAACATATTGCCTTGCCGCCCGGTCTGCATCGAGCACATCCTGCAAGGTAAAATCAGTAATATCGGGCGCACTTTTCATCGCCTCGTTATTAAGATATGCAATATCGCCGAATTTAATTTTACCGTCAAGGAATAATCTGACACTTTCCTCGTTTGCGCCGTTTGCAGCGGCAGGGTGAACGCCGCCAAGTGCAATCGCATTTTTGCAGACGTTGATGCACTTAAAGGTGTCGTAATCCGGCTCATAGAATGTTAGTTTACCGTAGTCCGCAAGGCTCAGATACTGCACGGGGCTCGGCTTTCTGTCGGGATAGGTCAGCGCATACTGAATCGGGATGCGCATATCGGGCACGCCAAGCTGCGCAATCATCGAATTATCCTGATACACAATCGCCGAATGGAGCACCGATTCGCGGTGAATGACAATCTCGATATCCTCATTCGGCATATCGAAGAGCCACTTCGCCTCGATAAACTCGAGACCTTTATTCATCATCGTAGCCGAGTCGATGGTGATTTTAGCGCCCATATCCCAGTTCGGGTGTTTCAAAGCGTCCGCAGCGGTGACGTTTTCGAGTTCCTGCTCCGTCTTGCCAAAGAAGGGACCGCCCGACGCGGTCAGGATAATTTTCTTCACCGCTTTTTTCTCCGGACAGCCCTGCAACGACTGGAAAATCGCGGAATGCTCGCTGTCTACGGGGAGGATGTCCACGCCCATATCGCGCGCTAAATTTGTGACGAGGTGTCCGCCTGCCACAAGGGTTTCCTTATTCGCAAGGGCGATGGTTTTCCTCGCCTTAATCGCCTCAAGCGTCGGCTGGAGTCCGACCATACCGACAACGGAATTCAGCACGGTATCCGCGCCGTCATATACCGCGCATTCTATCAGTCCGTCCATCCCGCAGACAACGCGTGTGGCGGTGTCTGCTATTTTTGTTTTTAACTCCTTTGCGGCGTCTTCGTTCATCATACACACAAGTGCGGGGTGAAATTCCCTCACCTGCTCTTCCATCAGCGAAACGTTTGAGGAAGCGGTGAGGCATTTTACCGTATAGCCATGCATACGGCAGACGTCGAGCGACTGCGTGCCGATGGAGCCCGTGGAGCCGAGGAGTGAAATATTCTTCGTCATAGTCTTACCTTACAATA
The DNA here is from genome assembly GCA_015066525.1 of Oscillospiraceae bacterium. Lineage (GTDB taxonomy): Bacteria > Bacillota > Clostridia > Oscillospirales > Acutalibacteraceae > Eubacterium_R. Next base: position 12,626 of record SVOG01000019.1, read on the forward strand.
AACTGCGCTACTACAAAAGTAAGCGGAAGGGTGAAAAGGGATGAGTCAAATCTGTCCATCACGCCGCCGTGGCCGGGGAAAATCTTGCCGAAATCCTTGACATCAAAATTCCTCTTCAGCACGGACGCGGTGAGGTCGCCCATCATACTGAGAAAAGCGATAAACGGTGCCGCCGCAAGAAGGACGGTCGCCTGCGTCATTGTCAGTCGGAAATCCGCAAAGTGATTATACAGCACGATGGCAACGGCGTTCAGAATCAGGCTGAACACAATGCCGCATACCGCGCCCTCCACTGTTTTCTTCGGCGAAATCTTCGGTGACATCTTGGTCTTGCCGATTGCCATACCGCCGAGCTGCGCGCCGACATCGGTGCCGAGCGCACTGATAAGCGCATAGAAAATCAGATAGACACCAATCTGGTTGCCGTAACCCGTGGTATCGCGCAGCACGCCGAAGAGCGCAAAGCCGCTCGGTACGAGAAGGCTCGCCACAATCGTAATCGCGACATCCTCAAACTTCGTGTGCTCGTAATCCTTCAGCATCGCGAGGAAATAGGCGATGACAATGACGATGACATATACCGCCTTCGGCAGGAAGTTATAGAATTTCAGCAGCGTATACGTCGGCACAAACGGCTCGAGAATGCTCGCGCTCGAGAAAAGCGGCACGATGAACGCCACGATAACGCCGAATACGAACAGAAATTTATTACTGATTTTTGCGCAGTGCATAATCTCCCCCGCTGCTATCGCTGAGAAAACGGCAATGACTGCGATAAAGAGCGGCGTATAAATCTGCCACACGACAAGCGCAAGCAGTGCCAGCAGCACTGCGGCGGTTAATACTCTTTGTTTCATATTATTACTCCTTAACTATTACGAATTATAATTACTTTCAGTTATCCACCGAAGCGGCGGTTGCGGTTTTCGAAATCGGTCAGAGCCGCATATAAATCCTTCTTCGTAAAATCGGGCCAGAGCACATCGCTGTACCAGAATTCGCTGTAAGCCGCTTGCCACAGGAGAAAGTTCGAAAGGCGTTGCTCGCCCGACGGACGGATAATCAAGTCGCAATCGGGCACGGTGTAAAGATTATCGCTGATGTCATGCTCGGTGATTTCGGTTTTGCCGCTTCGCATCAGTTTATTCACGGCGCTGACAATCTCCTGTCTGCCGCCGTAATTCACCGCGAGGTAAACGGTTGTACCCGTATGCGCAGCAGTCTCCGCCTCCGCCTCGTCCATCAGGTCGAGGAGTTCCTGCGAGATACCTTCGCGCTCGCCGATGAATTTAATCTTACTGTTTTTTGCCTTCGCCATATCCGCTTTCGCCTCGAGGAGATATTCCTTAAACAGCTGCATCAGCGCGTCCACCTCTTCCTTCGGGCGCTTCCAGTTCTCGGTGGAAAACGCGTAGAAAGTCACATAGCGGATGCCGAGGTTCGCGCACTCGTCGGAAATGGTACGAAAGATATTGGCGCCCGCCTTATGTCCCGCGGAACGCGGCAATCCCCTCTTCTTTGCCCATCTGCCGTTGCCGTCCATAATAATGCCGAGATGATTCGGCAGGACGTCAAACGAAGTACGGATTTCTTTATCCTTTTTGGAAAAAAGTGCCATATTGTCAACTCCTTAAAAAGAGTTATAGGGCGTTGCTTTCGCACGCCCACAAACTACTATTGTCAGATGGAAAGAATCTCGTCTTCCTTCTTCTTGGTCATATCGTCAACACTCTTGATATACTGATCGGTGATGTCCTGCAGCTTCTTTTCGCCGTCCTTCTGGTCATCTTCGGTAATTTCATTATTCTTCTTGAGCTTCTTAATATCGTCCATCGAATCGCGGCGGATATTTCTCACTGCGACCTTGGCTTCCTCCGCTCTCTTGGAGACATCCTTGACGAGGCGCTTTCTGTCCTCCTCGGTCATCTGCGGGAAGGAGAGGCGGATAACCTTGCCGTCGTTTTGCGGATTGATACCGATTTCGGCAACATTGATAGCCTTCTCGATATCCTTCAGCGTGCCGGCATCCCAGGGCTGAATAACGAGAAGTCTCGGCTCGGGAACGGAAACCGCCGCCATCTGATTCAGCGGGGTCGGCGTGCCGTAATACTCCACAACGACATTGTTGAGAATGTTCGGGTTTGCTCTGCCCGCTCTGATGGTATCGTAATCTCTCTCGAGCGAGTCAAGGCATTTTTCCATTCTTGCTTTCGTGTTTTCAAATACTTTATCCATAATCTTACTCCTTATATAAATTCAATCAGTTTTTTACAGTGGTACCGATAACCTCGCCGCTGACTACGCGAACGATATTTTCAGGGTCTTCCAGGTTAAATACGATAATCGGCATATCGTTATCCTTACAAAGGGAGAAAGCGGTGGAATCCATTACCTTAAGGTCACGGGTGATAACCTCCTGGAAGGAAACGGTGTCGAACTTCACAGCGTCGTCAAACTTATTCGGGTCCTTATCGTAAACGCCGTCCACATTGGTTGCCTTCAAAAGAGCGTCCGCATTAATCTCGACGCTGCGCAGTGCTGCGGCAGTATCAGTAGAGAAGAACGGTGAGCCCGTGCCGCAACCGAAGATAACGATTCTGCCCTTTTCAAAATGGCGAATCGCCTTGTTGCGGATATACGGCTCTGCAATCTGGCGCATTTCGATAGCGGTCTGTACTCTGACATCCGCGCCGAGCTGCTCGAGTGCGTCGCAAAGTGCGAGCGAGTTCATCGCCGTAGCAAGCATACCGATATGGTCGGCTCTCGTTCTGTCCATATGTTCGCTCGAGCGACCTCTCCAGAAATTGCCGCCGCCGACAACGATGCCGACATCGACGCCGAGGTCCGCGACCTTTTTCACGCTGCGGCAGATTTTCAGCACGGTATCATTATCAATACCCTTGCCTGCGGCGCCCGCGAGCACCTCGCCGCTGAGTTTCAGTAAAATTCGTTTATAAGCAATACCCATCAGTGTATCCCTCCTAATTTATTATTAATATAATAATATAATTCGCGCCTAAAGTAAAGAATATAAAGAAAAAAATATGTTACAAATTGGTAAAAAAGAAGAGGGCACGCTGCCCTCTTCTGTATTATTCGTGATTTACTTCTTCGGTTTGTTCCTGTTCTGCTTCTGCCGCTGCAACCGCCTCAGCCTCTTTGGCAGTGAGGGTTTTCAGATATCCGTAATCCCTGCCGTTGATAATGCCGTCGCCGTTAAAATCGAGATAGGAGGTCAAATCGACTTCCTCGGTGTGCTCGGTTTCTTCGCCTTCGTCGACGGTAATTAGTCCGGTGCGATGCGGCGCAGTGCCTACGACATCAAAGTTCCAGAGCGCCTTGACTTCGGCGATGGGTTTCGTCGTCGTTCTGAAGCAGTGCGGGCAAAGGAAGGTCACGCCGTCCTTGGTCACCTTACCGCTGAAGGTAAAGCCGTCGTCCGTCTGCTCCGCCTCAATCGGCAGGCTGTTGATAAACGCAAGCACTGCCGCATTGCCGATATAATCGCTGACATTGACACCCGGAACATCGGGAATTTCAATTTCCTGGGAAAGTCTTGCGTTAATGGCGTCGTTGGTGATGGTGCCCGTATAGCGCCACATATGTCCGAGCGCGGGCGATACCTCGACCGTGCCGACGGTATTACAGATGGTGCACTGTCTGACTTCGCGCGCGCCGAGTACGCAGGTCGCGGGCGTGGTGGTCGTTACGGTATAATTGCCGTCCGTCCACTCCTTATGGACAATCGTGCCTGCCTCGCGGGAATTACACCTCGTGCACTGCGGCGTCGAGAGGACGTGGCCGGGTTTGTCCTCATCAGTGATTTCGGTTTCCACCGGCTGATAATCGTGGCCAAGCGCCGCAATCGTGCCCGTATACGCCTCGTTGCAACGGTCGCAGACGCCGTGACCCGCACCGTCCTTTGTACAGGTAGGCGCTGTGTCAACGACCCAGGTACCCTCTTTCGCAATATGACCGAGTGCCTCGACACTATCCGTCTTAGACGCGGAACAGCGCGAGCATTTATAGAAGATGGAGCCGGCTTCCGTACAGGTGGCGTCGGTGCTCTTGCTGTCGTCTCTGACAAAGTCGTGACCGAGCGCCGGGATATATTCTACCGTCGTGTACTGGCAGTTATGGCAGGCTTTATTGATTCTGCCCCTGGTCGTACAGTCGGGCTCGGTGCGACCCGTTTCATATAAATCGTGTTCACCGCGGGCGGGAACCGTCTGCGTACGCAGGGTACCGCAGAGATTGCATCTGTCGAGTTCCACGCCGGGAAGTTCGCAGTTATCGTAGGTGGTTGAGGTCGGCGTGTAATAGCCGTCAATCCACTCGTTGTGCACATACTCCTCCACCTCTTCGCCGCAGGTGCTGCAGATAAACACTTTATGGGTATGTCCGTCCTCTTCGCTGTCCCAAACCTCCGAGGGATTCTCAGCATCATAGGTATGGCCCGTCGCTTTTATCGTTTCGGTCACCGTATTGCCGCATTCGGTACAGGTACCCGTACGGGTGCCGTCCTCGGTGCAGGTTGCCTTCTTCGTCACCTTCCAGGTTTCCACCGTGTGATGCGGGAGCAAGGGGCGCAATTCGCGCTTATTACAGCCTTCGACATTACACTTATAGTATTCGCCGCCGTACTGGGTACAGTTCGCTTCTCTGATAGTAGTTTTCGAATAATAACCGTCAACCCAGACGTAAATCGGCTCTTCACTGAGCGTCGACCAGTCGAAATCCCTGAGTCTGCTAATGAGGCTGATAAGACTTGTGGTATCAAAATCAATCGCCGATGTGTCAATATTCGTCGGGTCGATACCGCTCGTGTACTGATGGACGGCGTCGGTCTTGGTTTCATTGCAGCGGGAGCAGACATAGGTCTTATAAATATGTCCGTCCTCTTTCGTACAATCCACTTCCTCAACCGGCTCTCCCCACTCGTGACCGAGGGCGTCAATCTCCGTTTCAAGAACAACCGCGCCGCAATCGTCGCAAATTGTCTGCTGTACGCCCTTTTCCTCGCAGGTGGGTTCCTTGGAGATAACGGTATGGGTATTCTCGTGCGCACACGCGTCGATGGATTCAAAGGCGTAGCCGTACTGCGTGGCAAAGCTCTGCGCCGTCGAGCCGGCATGACCGCGAATGGTAATGCTCTGGTCGGAGCCCTCGCAGAAATTATCCTTAAACTCCGTACTCGGATTATGAATCGTAATCGTCGTCAGGAACTTACAGGTCTTAAACGCCAGTCTCTCAACTGTCGTAATATTCTCCGGCAGCTCAACCGTCACAATCTCACTATCCATAAATGCCGAAAGCGGAATGGTGGTGATGGTATCGTTCCAGTCGATTGTCTTCATCTTCGTCTTGGAAAACGACATCGTACCGATGGTGGCAAGATTGGCACCCATCGTCAGACGCGTTAATCCCGTGCAGTCAAAGAACGCATAATTACCGATGGTGGTAACGCTGTCGGGAATGATAATCCGCTTGAGCGCCGTGCACTGATAGAATACAAAAGGCTCAATTTCTGTCAGATTAGCCGGCAGTGTAATACTCTCGAGTGCGGGGCAGGATTCAAAGCAGCCGTAGGACAGCATCTCGGTACTGCCGGTATATTTCGGCGCCCCCGTGCCCTTCAGTTTCGTCAGTGTGGACGGAAGGGAGACGCTGGTCAGAAGCGGACAGTTATAAAAGTTCGAATAGCCGATTTCGGTAATGCCTTCATTTACCACAACCTTTACCAGCTCTGACTTATAGTCGTTCCACGGCGCGGCGGTACTCTTCGTCTTATAATAGTTCTTAGTAGCACCCGTGCCGCTGATGGTCAGCGTTTTCGTACTCGTGTCATAACTCCAGGTGGCATTCGTGCCGCACGAACCCGAGGTCGCGGCAAAAGCCGTGCCGATATTCAGCGACATCAGAGTCGTCACCATCAGCACCGCGGCAAAGAAAGCCGCTAGGAATCTCCTTGTAAATTTCTTCATATCTATCACCCTGTTTAGATAAATTACCCCATATAAAATATAGCACACTTTTTGTCATAAATCAATATGCAAGAATATATATTTATATGAGGTGGTAAAAATCAAAAAGTTGAACAGCATCGTCCTATCCGTCATCACAGCGGTATTCATCGTACTGCTGACAGTCGCGGGCGCACAAAGTCACAGCGATATACGCTTCACGCAAAAGCCGTCGCACATGGTGATGACAGAATGGTACAACGGCAAAGGCAGGCGGCAGCGCATCTACACACTCGAAATCACAAGTCCTCTGACACTCACCGCGCCTATGGAAGAAAACACTAAGGGCAAATGCGTCATTATTCAGTCCGAAAACCTGCAGATTAAAGCATACACCCGCGGCAAGGTGCTCTATTCGCCGCAGGGCAAGAATTTCAGCGGCAAGAGAATCACCATCATCCCCGCCGACGAAATCAAAAAAGGCGGCACGCTCTTTCTCACGCTTACCCCTGCCGAAAACAAAACAGGCACCGTAACGGCGCCCGTCTATCTCGCATCCAATGATGCCTATCTGTATTCCGTTTTAAGTCGCGAAAAAGCGGTTATCATCAGCATCTTCATTCTGGCGACAATTCTGGTTTTCCTGCTCTTTCAACTCTTCAATAACCATAAAAGAACAAGCGCCCTCTATCTGATTCTCGCCGATATAGCGCTGATGATTCTGCTGATTAGCGGCAGCGATTTGTATCAGTTTTTCATCGGCTCAAGCGCGGCAAATCAGGCGTTGCACAAAGGGATGTACATACTCCTGCCCATCATTATTGCAACCGGGATTATTCAAAAATGCCGGCGTCCTTCATATTGCCGATAATCTTGTCGGTATCCGCCTGCGCCTTTTCGGCAGAGATGGCGTACTTTTCACAAAGTTTAGCGGCGATTTCCGTAGTCGAAAGTCCTGCTGCGACGCCGTCCCAGATGTCGCTCGACGTCTCGTTGAGCTCAATCATAATATTATTCGTTTTGCCGAGTTCACCGGTGGTCACAACAAGATATTTCTCACCGATTTTACATTTTACAAATCCGTCTTTAATCTTCATCTTTTTTCCTTTCATCAAAGGGCAGTCCCGTCATCGCTTCAAACGAGCAGCGAACGGCGTCCTCACTCATATCACAGCCGAGTAAATACACGGGTACCCGCCTGAGCATTTTATCCATTAATTCCAGCGTTTTCACAACGCCCTCCGCCGAAAACGGGCGATAAATCTGTCCCATCAGGCGCATCAGAATTTCTGACGGCTCCAGGCGGCGGATGGTATTCTCCTTCGCCTGTTCAATCAGACAGATGCCGCAAAGCTCGGCGCTCGTATGATTCTGGAAGCCCTCTTTGCCGGCATAGGGAGTGGCATACGCGGTAACGAGGTCCTCGGTGATGTGCAGCACCGGCTTGTCGCCGTTGACAATCTCCACGCCGTCGAGGTATTTTTGCCACAGGCTGATGTGGGTTGTCTTTCCCGTGCCGCTCGGCGCGGTAAAAATATATCCCTTGCCGTCATATGAAATCACGGCGCCGTGGAAAACACAGCGGTCATAAAACGGGAATTTTTCCGCCATTTCACGGTAGGCGCAAATGCTCTCCGCATACGGTGCGGAAGGGTTATAAGGGGAAATGTCAATTTCTTCCTGTATCGCCTCTTCGCTGACCGATACCGAAAAATCGGGCGCATTCTCCGTCAGATATTCGCGACAAAACCGACACGTATAATCATAATGGCAATGCACTTCGATATTCAGCCCTGCAAAATTAACCACAAATTCTGTCATAGCAAACCTCCGTTTTTACTATTATACCAAATCAAACGAAAATGTAAATAGAAAAAAGCCGTTCCTTTTTGGAACGGCTTAGTTTATGATTATCTTCTTTTCTGTTTTTTGCTCTTCACTCTGTAATGGAGATAATCGGTAATCGGCGGATAGAGTATCGCCGTCGCTATCGAAATCAGCATAAATTTAATAAAGGTCATCGGCAGATTATACACCACAATCGCTTTGTTCAGCGAGTCGATGCTTGTGATAACACCACTCAGCACGTCGGGGAGGACGGCATTAATAGAATCGAGCGACGCCTGGTACATATAGAGCATATTTTTCTCCGTGTAGCCGTAATCGCTGAACATACGCATCAAAAGCGGGTACGAAATATATCTCGTTGCAAAGAACGCGATTACCGTTGCGGTCAAAGAACCGACAAATCCGCCGAGCAGGATTCTGCGGGAGCGGTAGGCTCTCTTTGTGTTGTACTGCTTTTGGGAGGGCTTAATGCTGAACATACGCTTGGTGTAAATAAAGCCGCCGATAAAGATGTACGCCGTGTCAATGACGAAATTCTGTAGCTCCGAAATAAAGGACGGCTGATGCGTAATCATATGCACGACATTCTTAATCAGCGCGATGACGACACCGAACACGGGTCCGAATGCAAGCGAAGCGATAAACTCGGGGATAGCCGAAAACTCCACGGTCAAAAACTGCGGCATATACGGTACTCTGAAGGAAAAGAGATTCATACCGATGGCGACAATCAGCATGCCCACTATCAGAAGCGCCGTTCTGACAATTTGGGAAGCGCGGCGGTTATCGTCCGGCGCCATCTCAGCTTCTACATAATGCTTTACCGCGTCCTTATCCGCTTTTTCATTCGTGAAGATAGCGGACTGGTCGCCCTTGGATTCGCGGACTTCGTCCAGACTCATTACCTCCTGGGGCAGTTTGCCCTTCTGTCTGGGAGCCGACCGTTCGGGACGGGGTGTTCTGTTTTGTAAATTATTTTGACCCGCGTCGCGGTGATACTTGCCGATATTACTATTTTGATGGGAAAAGGACGAACTGTTTTTACTATCTTCGCCGGAAGCGCTCTTAAAATACTTACTCTTGCGCTCCTCGCCTTCCTGACGGAAATACTTGGACTTTGGTTGATTGTCCGATGCGTCCTTAAAATACTTCGATTTTCTCGGCTCTTTATAATTCGCCATATCAACACCTCTGTTATGAATTCTTTATTCTCTTAAAGAAATGCAGCATTTTCTTAATTTCTGATGGTCTGAAATGCTCGGCGGCACGCAGGACGCGGCATTTCAGAAGCGAGTAGCCCTTTTCCTTATACGCGGGATGGCCCTCATAGAGTTCCTCGAGTGACGGGAACAGAAAGCGCTTCATCCTGCGCAGTTTCGCCTTCTGCATACTGTCGTCGGCATCCCTGCGCAGTGAATTACGCAGGAAAAAGTCCGCAGTACCGTGGTTACCGCTGCGCACGATATCAATCGCTGTTTCCGTCAAGTCAAAGTCCGCGGGCTTATCCTCAAACCAGAATTCCTCGAGCGCAAAGAGCGTATCGCGCAACGCGGTAAAATGATATTTTTCAAACGCTGCCTCCAACAAGTCATGGTCGACCTTGTCGGAAAGCGTCTTGCGCAGATAGTATAAATCAAGAATACGACGGATGCCGCAGCCCGCATACTCATAATGCTTAATCGTATGAAGGAGGGTGTACATATAGTAATAAGTCGTATCGAGTATCCACTTATGGGAGTTCTCTTCGTCGGGCACAGCATGGAGAAACGGGCTGTTCATCGCGCCCGAATAGCGCTCGAAACTGCCCTCATAGAATTCCGTAAAGAAATCGTGGTGAAATTCAATCGCAGTCCCCTTTTCGGGATAGACGTTTACCTCGTTTTCATTCTCCTTATAATGCACTTCGTGACCGAGCGCCGTCATTATTTCGCGGACCTTGGGAATGTTTTCCTCATCAATGAGGAAATCCATATCGCTCATCATACGCCACTCGGGATGGGGATAAATCGTTTTGGTAACCGTGCCCTGCGCCTCGGTCCAGCGGATGTCATTCTCCGTCAGGAGTTTCGTAATCGCGCCATACTCCGCAAGCTGACGCGCGTTTCGCTGCACCGAATGGAAATAAAACACCTGCCATTCGTTATAAAGCGCCGGCTCGGGCTTTTCCCTGAGTCTATCCACGCTGAGGAACGCAATATTGCCAACCTCGTGCATCTTGCCGAGCTCAAACACATTCTCGAAGGAAATGTGCGCCGGCTTCTCCTGCGGCTGCACATCGTGAATCGCACAATAGAGAAGATGTATTAAGTATTCAAAATCGTATCTGATTTCCATACAATCCTCACTTTTTGTCATTAGTTCGGTTATATATTAGCATAAAGATTGCTTTTTTACAACATAAAAATAAATAACTATTGAAATCCTGCTTGTAAAGTTTTATAATGATTTCGGTTTCGACAAATAATTATAAATTCAGAGGTTTATTATGAAACTGACAGCGAAAACAGGAATATTTGCCATGCTCGGCTTTGCTGCGGCAGCAGGCGTCGGCAAAGGAATCGAGCGACTGATATGGCTACACAATTACTGCAAACTGGTGGACTACCCGGTTAATTCCATCAAGGGTACCGACCTTGACGACAAGGATTTGAAGCTCATCGCGCACCGCGGATTCAGAGCGGTGGCGCCCGAAAACACCCTCCCCGCCTATGTCAAAGCGGGCGAAGCAGGATTCTGGGGCGCCGAGTGCGACGTCTACCGCACGAAGGACGGCGTATGGGTGCTGCATCACGACCCCGTTACCTACCGTCTGATGGATAAGACAAAGAATCCCGAGAAGTGCACCTATGAAGAACTGCACAAGCTCACCTATATCAAGGGTCACAATATCAAAGATTACCCCGACCTGCATATCACGCGCCTCGAGGAATTCTTCGAGATGTGCAAAAAGTACGGGATGAAAGCAATCATCGAAATCAAGTATGACCGCAGCGCGGATTATATGAAGGAACTCGTCGATATGGCAAAGCAATTCGACGTGGAGACGACCTATATCGCATTCGATTTCATCAATCTGCAGAATCTGCGTAAATATACGGACGCGCCGCTTTTCTACCTCGTCTACGACATCAAGGATAAGCAGATTGAGACGGCGAAAACGCTCGAGAACTGCGGCATCAGTTTCGACGGTAACGACGAGAAAAATCTCGCTGACAACTGCCGTATGATTCGCAAGGTACGCGATGCGGGACTCGACACCGCCACCTGGGCAGTCGACGACCTTGACATCGTCCGTCAGATAGCGGATACGGGTACAAAATACATCACGACCAACGGAATTACTTACTAAAATAAGGCTGACTCGGATGAGTCAGCCTTTTATTTATGATAATTTCGCGTTGATGGAGGAATCGTTGAGGAAGGTGTCGGCATTATAAAGCCAGAGGATATCGGTGACGCCCTCCTTTTCAATTTCCTGCTGTAAACTGTCGTTATAATAGCGCAAGTCGACCATCACAATCGTCTTGAAATACGGAATCAGCATCGGCACAAGGCAGTTTGCGTAGGAATCTTTGATGACCATCAGCACCCTGTCGGACTGCGCGGCGCTTTCCATCTTTACCTCGGCGAAATTGCCGCCGAAGAAAACGTCGTACTTACTCTTCTCATAGAGTTTGGAGGAATCAAAAACGGTCGTGCGCGTCTTATTTTCCTCCACGAAGTTCACGGTATAATTCACCTCGGGCTCCGTCACGGGGATATACACGGTGTCGTTTGCGTTGAAGATGCCCGAGGATGAGGCGAGCGTGCCCTGAAAACTGTTGGTAACCGGAAGATAGTTTATCTTGTAGGGTTTCGTATTCAGTTTCATCGCTTTTGCGATTTCCTCAAAGGCAATGCCTGCCGCCTGCGTCGTCCAGTGGTGGTCGGTTTTATAATAGAGTTTTTGCGGTTTTTCCGCACTCTTCAGCGCAGCACAGAGGTCGACGGTCGTCATACCCTCGAGTTTGGCATAAACCTGCTCAATCTGCTGCGTCTGATTCTGCGTCGGTGCGAACGGCGGCAGAAAGCGTGTGATAATCTCGGTTGCGTTCGGGGCTATGGCAGCATAGTGACGGATTTTGGGATTATGCTTCGCCACCTGATTCATATTTGCCGTCGTCTTAGCAATCCGCTCCTCGTCGTAGACGGCTGGTTTTTCAAATAGGAAGTGCCGTCTGCCGACATAGATTTTATTAATCTCGCGCTTGCCGAGGAAGATGTCGATATTCGTGCGCGTGCATACGAGTTTATCCCTCATAAAAAACTGGTCGGACAAATAGGACTCCGTATCCTTCATAAATTTGCCGTCCTTAATCCCGGAAATGCTGATACTCGGTTTACCTGCGAGGTAGCGGTTTTCATTCTCGCTGTAATCCCTTTTCTCCCCCGTCAGAGACAGAATTGCCACAGTAAAGAGCAGAAGGGTAATCAACACGCCCGATATCAGCGCATAGAGATTATAGTCCTGCTTGGAGACTTGATTCGGTTTTTTCTCTTTGATATCCTGCATATTAAAATCTGAAATACAAAAACGGATTATAGGTTTCGCTGATCATAAAGATAATACATACAATAAAGAGCAGCGGTGTGGTGATAATTCTCAGTTTGCTCAGTCGTCTCTCGTCGAAATACTGCGTCAGTTTGCCGTACAGCGGTACCGAAGCAACAACACCGAGAAGAATGAGCACAAAATTTGTCAAAAGCATATAAACGCCGTCTGAGTCGATGAAAGCGGACGCCCTGCCAAACATCGCGCCGAGGTAGCGCATCGCGTCGGTCAACGTCGGTGCTGAGAAGAATACCCAGCCTATCATCACGCAAATCATCGTCGTGATATGACGGAGCCATTTCGGCATTTTCTCAAGCAGTGCGGCAAAGACATACTTCTCAAGAATCAGCAGCACGCCGTAGTAAACGCCCCACAGAATGAAATTCCACGCAGCGCCGTGCCACAGACCGGTCAGAAACCACACAATCATCAGATTGAGGATGACGCGCGGCGTTTTGCGGCGGTTGCCCCCGAGCGGAATATACACGTACTCCTTAAACCACGAGGAGAGCGAGATATGCCATCTGCGCCAGAAATCCGTGACGGAGCTTGCGATATAGGGATAGCGGAAGTTCTCGTTGAAACGAAAGCCGAACATACCGCCGAGCCCGATTGCCATATCGGAATAACCCGAAAAATCGAAGTAAATCTGCAAGGTATAGCAGATGATACCGACCCACGCGGTAAGCGTACTGAGATTCTCCGTACCCGTTTCCTGGATTGTGCTGTAAATACTGCCGAGAGTGTTGGCGAGAATCAGCTTCTTAGACAGACCGATGACAAAGCGGTTGATACCGCGGGCATATTGATTCACTGTTTCCCTGCGGTTTTCGAGCTGGTCGGCGATATCCTTATATTTCACGATAGGACCGGCAATCAGCTGCGGGAACAGGGATACATAGAGCGCAAAGGAAGTCAGTTTCTTCTGCACGGGAATCCTGCCGCGGTAGAGGTCGATGATATACGACATAATCTGGAAGGTATAAAACGAGATACCCACGGGAAGCGGCAGATGGAGCGGTTTTACCAAAAGTCCGAGTAATGCGCCGACATTCTCCACCGCGAAATCCGCGTACTTAAAGAAGCCGAGCACGCCGAGATTAAAGACAATATCGAGGAGAAAAAGGGTCTTTGCCCGCTTAACCTCTCCGTCGTTTCGCAAACGGTCGATATCCCTGCCGACTGTGTAGTTAAAGCAGATGCTGATTAGCATCAGAATAATATAAATCGGCTCGCCCCAAGCGTAGAAAACAAGGCTCGCGATTAAAAGTATGAAATTTTTTACGGCGGTGCTCTTCGTCAGCGCCACGCCCACAAGATAGTAAAGCACCATCGTCACGGGCAAAAATATCAACAAAAATGTCGCAGAGCTGAATACCATATATGTAATAAGTCCTTAGTAGATTATAATGCTTCCTTAAAACTCTCAAGGAGCTTGTCCGCGTTTTTTGCCGTGCAATAGAACACGGCATTGCCGCTCACCTCAATGACGCAGTTCTGAAGCAGCGAATACTGCGCCGGTGCATAACTCTTATATAAATTCTGACGGTCGGTGACGCGCTTTTTAATCGCGGTTTTGAGTTCCTGGGCGTCGTCCTCGTCTTGCAATTTCACAATCAACAGTTCAGAGACGTCCATGATATTATCATTGGCAAAATATGCCACGCCGTCGGTTTTTGCAAAATCGAAATGAAAGGCTTTATAGGCGTCGGCATTGGTCTTGCGCGTCATCTGGTTCTCATCCATCGCCTCACTGACGGAAGCGGCGAGCGCCTCGATATCCTTATCGGTGCCGCCCGTATGCGCGATACAGACCACCGCGATAAATGCCGCCAGTGCCACAAGGCAAAGACATTCGATAATTCTATATGTTTTGGTCAATTTTTACTCATAACCTCCGTGTAAACATAGGGAAGATACTGTTCGGTATAGAAGGTGCCGAGCGGATGAATGCCGTCGGCATCAAAATAATTCTTGTCAAAAGATTTCCACAGCGGCGTAAAGTCGATATAGCCGACCTTCAGCTCAGCCGCCATCTTCTTAAGAAGTGCGTTATAGTAGCCGATATTCACCGTGTAAGGCTCGCTCTTATGCGCCTTTTTCTGCACGGGGAAGATACTGTCCACATAGATTTTCGTATCGGGGAGCTGCTTTTGGAGCGTCCGGATACATTTCTTATAGCGGTTGATGAAATTCACCGCGTTTTCCTTTTTATCGAGTTCGTTCTCGCCGTAGTGAAGAATCAGATACTTCGGCTTTGCCGCGACGATATCCTTCGTCGTCTTGGAAAGATAGGCAGTACCGACACCGATTTCGGCTCGAACGGTCTTATTATCCAGATAACCGTACTCCTCAATCGCCTTCACAAGGCTGTCGCCCGAGATAATGAAGTCCTTGTATGCCGCCCTGAAATTGCCGTCCTTAATGGTCGGGGTTTCGGTCTTCTTCGCATTCTTTTTCTTCTTATTATTCTTTTTATTCTGTTTTGACGAGATAAGCTCCTTTTTCTTCGTGGTGCTTTGCGTCGCTTTCACGGTTTCGTGCGAAGCGATGTAGGAGACACCTTCTGCCGTGTCCACCTTCTCGCCCTGCTGGGGATAAGTGGTAATAAATAGGCGAATGGACATCAATCCAATCGCCACAGCAAAAAAGAGCAAGACTGCCTTTTTGTAATTATTTCGCATTACTGACCTCTATATGCTATTAACTGTAATTCAATGTGCAAATATAATTATAAACCGGAGGTGAAAAAAATCAATATTTTTTTACAAAATTATTACAAAAAATTACAAAAGATTTTCACGATTTTTTTGTGCACTTTTACCCTTCGGCAAAAAGAAAAAAGCCGCAGCAAACAGAACACATTTGCTGCGGCATAAATTTGCCTTATTCCGTTACCGTTTCGTTGGACTGATGGACCTTGTCATAGATGGGCTCGAGTTTCTCTTTCGTCAGCGGATAGCCGAAGCGATACAGGAGCCAAATCAGCGTATACGTCACGGCGGGAATGATGGTGCATACCTTGAGGATGCCCTCGCTGACGCCGTTCACATATCCTGCGTTTGACATCAACTGTACGTCGTAACCGACCTTGCTCAGCAGCATCAGTCCGCCGTAATCGGCGATGGTCTGACCGAGCTTGCGGCAGAAGGTGTACACGGCATAAATCGTACTCTCGCTCTTGATACCCGTCTTAACGAACTGATAGTCGATAACGTCGGCAACGACCGCCCAGTTCGTAATGGACACGAAGGAATAGCCGAATCCGATAATAAAGAGTACGACCATAAAAATCCACGGCTGGTCCGGTTTCGGTTTGATAATATAGCACGCGATGGCGGCGATTGCCGCAAACATCGAGCCGAAACCGGCAAGCTCCTTCTTGCCGAATTTACGCACGAGCATCGGCGTTACGGGAATCATCAGCGCCATCGGCAGATACTGTGCAATGGAGCCGAGGATGGAAAGATTCGTATTGCAGAAATAGTTTTTATACAAATACTGATTGAGCGACGCAAACTGAAGCTGTCCGCTGATCAGAATACCCGTCACGGCGAGGACGATAAACGGACGGCTTTTGAGCATACCCTTATAGGCTTCCTTCACGTTCACGTTCGGGATATTGTCGGATTTGACGCGCTCCTTCGTCGTGCCGTAGCACGCAAAGTAAAAGATAATCGCACAGATGCACATCGCGAGTGCAAAGTAGAACATACCGTCGCCGTTGACGACATTGTACTGATTGCCTGCGGCATCGGTCTTTTTTGTATAAATAATAATCGGTGCGAGAAGGAGCGGCGCGGCGCCGCCGATACCGCCGCCGATGGAGCGGAAGGTGCTGAGCAGCGTTCTGCCCTCGGGATCGTCGGTAATAACGGACGCGAGCGAGCCGAACGGCACATTAATTCCCGTATAGAGCATCCCGAAGGATATGTAGGTCACATACGCAAATATCATAATGACGAGCATATTATTCGTATGCTTCGAGATGTCGTAAAAACAAATCAGCTCTGCGAGAGCCACGGGAATGGCAATCCATTTCAGATACGGGCGGTACTTGCCGTCCTTCGTGGGCGGTTTCTTGGCAACCAGAGCGCCCCAGAGCGGGTCATTCACCGCGTCCCACAGTCTCGTAACGAGGAAGAGAGTCGCAACCTTATTCGTCGCAATCTTGAGCACATCGGTATAAAACACCTTGAGAAACGACGAAACATAGGTCAGAACGAAGAGATTACCGCCGTCGCCGAGCGCATATCCCGCCGCTTCTTTAATACCTATTTTATTTGGATGTTGATTCTCTGTTTTCTTCTTGTCCTTCATCAAAATCCTCCTCTTTCATCTCCCCGCTCGCATCATCGGGCGCATTCACATCGCTTTCATCATCGAGAAACGCGTGAAAATGCACTTTGTCGTCAAGGTAGCGGTAGGCTTTCTTGCCCTCTTGTTCGGTCTTTTCAACCTTCCATTTCACATCCTCGTAGGTTTCCTTCAGCTGCTTACGGCAGATGAAGCACTGAAACATAAAGGCAAGAACGCCCATCAGAATGCCGACGGGTTTCTCGTAAGGCATTCCGTAGCGCTCCGCCATCACCTCGCAAAAGATGAACGAGCCGCTGAACGCGGTCGTTGCGATGATGAGCATATACTTATACTTCACTGTCAAAAATGCGAGCGCGCACGCGACAACCAGGCTGACAATCTTCGCGCCCCACTCGCCGAGATACCACACAAACGCAGGAAGCGAGGCATACACGAGGAAGAACATTGATACCACGAGTTGCGCCCGAAACAGGTATTGGGAGAAGTAGGCGCTGAGTATGGCAATCACAATACAGACGCTGAACATCACCCAGAACCAGAAGTCGTACATATTAAAGGCGGGCAGCAATAATTTCGCACTCACCGTACCGCCGAGCATAAAGAACGTGACATAGCACCACACGGAGCCGCATTTCAGTCCGAAAAACGCCGTAAACAGCGCGCATCCCATCAGAAGATAGGGCATCAACTCCGTCAGAAATTCCCGCACGGCGGGAAAACCCGCGGGGATATTATCAAAGATGGACTTGAATAAATCGTAAAACTGCACACTGTCACCCCGCTTTTTCCCTACTATTTTATCATAATGAAAACGGCAAAGCAATACGCCCTGCCGCTAAAAGTTAAAATCGAGATAATCCTCACGGATAAACCGATGGTATTCGAGCTGCAAATCATCATCGTGGAGACAGTACCAGAAGTCGTCGATACCCTCCTCCTCAAAATAGATGAGATAGTCAAATTCGCCGTTATCCACCCGCTCAAAATGCACCTTATCCGAAAAGGAGTAAAACACGCTCCGCACATCGTCCACGGTACAAAGCGGTTTTTTCACCGTGCGGATAAAGACCGAGAGAAATTCATTCTCCTCTAATATACTATGCACATAGGAAACGCCCTTCACCGGTACGGTCAGGCGAAAGCCGTTTTCCCGTGCGGCAAATTCTATCCTGCCGAGGACATCGGCATAGTTTTGAGAAAAGGCAGCGAGTTCGCCCTCGACCTCCGCCTCCCCGCAACCGAGGAGATGGCAGAGCGAACGCGTGATGTAATTCACGCCGATGGCATGCTCTTCATAGCCGAGTTTCAGCTGCGCCTCTTTCAAAACGGAGACGATATTATCATACAGTCGTTGCTGACTCATAATGTGAGCGACACCTGCTTGCAAGCATTAAACAGGTTCTGAATACGCTGCGTCATCACCTCGGGGTTCTCTTTCATTCCCCTGTTTGCCCAGCTCATTACGACACCCGAAATACCGTGACCGAAAAATTCGGCAATCACGATGTCACTCTCGTGGTCGACACTCTCAACGCCGGACTTCGCGCCGAGTTCCTTTACCACATCGGTAAACTGTTCGGTAGCCACACGGCTGACGTAACGCGAGAGTTCCTCGGTATTAATTCTCAGCGCGTTCTGATAGAATTTCTTGTCCGTACGCATCGTGGTAAACAGCTGATTCAGTTTGTCATACAAATTTTGGAAATTCAAATCCGTGAGTAGCGTAACGAGCAGTTCCTGATAGAGTAACCAGTCGAGAAGTTCGTATCTGTCCTGGAAATGATAATAAAATGTCTGACGATGAATCTTAGAATAATTCGCTATGTCAGAGATTGTAATTTTATCAAACGAATTCGTTTTCATCAATTCTTTCAGTGCATCCGCCATCTTTCGCTTGGTACGCATCGCACAATTAGAAATCTGTTCCATAGGTCACCTTTTGTCAAAATTTTGTCTATTATACCATTAATGAATAAAATATACAAGTAAACAAATAAAATGGATTTTTATAATCAAACATTAATAATTATACATTAATGGTAGGAAACTGCGAATTGTAGAGTTCGTAGTAAAAACCCTTTTTGGCAAGGAGTTCGTGATGGTTGCCCTGCTCGACGATATTACCGTCCTTCATCACAAGGATGACGTCCGCTTCCTTAATCGTGGCAAGACGGTGGGCGACGATGAAGGTCGTTCTGCCCTGCATCAGGACGGAAAACGCCTTTTGTATCCGGATTTCGGTGCGGGTATCAATCGACGAGGTTGCCTCGTCGAGAATCAGCATCGGGGGTTTACAGAGCATCAGTCGCGTAATGCAAAGCAGCTGCTTTTGTCCCTGCGACAGGGAGCCGCCGTCCTCGCCGAGCACGGTATCGTAACCGTCGGGCAGACGCTTAATAAAGGAATGCGCGTGCGCCTTTCTGGCGGCGTCGATGATTTCCTCCTCCGTCGCGTCGGGCGCGCCGATTATCAAATTCTCGCGCACGGTGCCCGATTTCAGCCAGGTATCCTGAAGCACCATACCGAAACTCTCGCGCAGCGACTGACGCGTCACATCGTTGTAATCGTTGCCGTCAATCAGAATACTGCCGCTCTTCACGTCGTAAAAACGCATTAAAAGATTTATCAGCGTGGTTTTACCGCAGCCCGTAGGACCGACAATCGCGACGCGCTGACCCGCTTTCACCGAAAGGTTAAAGTCCTCAATCAGGCGTTGATTTTCGGTATAGGAGAAGCTGACGTTACGCAGCTCCAGAACGCCGTTCACCTCGTGCAGTTCGCGCGCGCCGTCACTGTCGGCGGGGACGCTCTCCTCCTCGAGGAGTTCGAACAGTCTGCCGGCGCAGGCAATCGCATTCTGCAATTCGGTGATGACTTCGCTGATTTCGTTAAACGGTTTCGTATACTGATTCGCATATGCAAGGAAGCTCGCGAGCACGCCGACGGTGATTGCCGCCTGGTGCGTTTTCACCGCGAGCAGTGCGCCCGAAAAGGCGACCGCCGCATACACAATCGCATTGACAAAGCGCGTGCCGGGATTCGTAATCGAGGAAAAGAACACGGCGCGCAGGGAGTATTTCTCAAGACGGGCATTAATCTCGTCAAAGGTTTTCATATTCTCGTCGCCGTGGCTGTAAGCAGTAACGGTTTTCTGTCCGCCTATCATCTCATCAATGAAGGCGGTCTGCTCTCCCCGTGTCTCGCTCTGGAGCTTAAACATCTTATAGGTCTTGCGTGCGATGAAACCCGCAAGGAGGAAGGACATCGGTGTCACGACGACAACGACAATCGCAATCCAAACGTTAATGCTCAGCATAAAGGCGAGCGTGCCGATAATGGTGACCACGCCCGTAAAGAACTGCGTAAATCCCATCAGCAGTCCGTCCGCAAACTGGTCGACATCGGCAATCACGCGCGACACAATTTCGCCCGTCGGGTGCGCGTCGATATAGGAAATCGGCAGGCGCTCAATCTTGGCAAACGCCTTGCGCCGCATATCGCGCACGACATTAAAGGTAATCTTATTATTCGAGGCGTTCATAATCCACTGCGAAAGCGCGCAGAGTCCGACAATTGCCGCAATCTCAAGCAGCACGGATAAAACGCCCTTAAAATCCACACTGCCCGCGCCCGTTACACGGTCAATCGCGCGTCCGATGAGAATCGGGATATACAGCGCGCCGAGCGAACTGACGAGCGCAAACAAAACGGATGCCGCGATATAAAACTGATACTTAGCGACATAGGAGAAAACTTTTCTGAGAATATCACGATTCTTCATCTCGCGTCCTCCTTTCCGCCGCGTTCGGTATCGTCGAACTGGGAGGCGTAAATCTCGCGGTACACCTCGCAGGAACAAAGGAGCTCGTTATTCGTGC
>SVOG01000020.1 GCA_015066525.1 Oscillospiraceae bacterium
TCCTTCATAAACTCGGTAACATCCGGCTCATAGTTCATCACTGCGTGCGGGATGGTCTCCCAGCTTTCCGCCGTCATATTGCTGACGATTTTTCGTGCGATACCAAAATGGGTTTCACTACTGATAGACATAAATTCCTCCTTTATCTGATAAACGGTGTTTCTACAACTACTTAATCGCTCGCTAATCGGTACTTGCGCTCATAATAGTTGTAATTTGTTTTGAATGTTTTTTTATACTGAGGACTGTTTTCCTCATGAAGGTCATTGAGATAATCGTGTACCAGCACATTGTTATTGGCAATCTGAATAATCATCGCGGCTATATTGGAATAGTGATCCGAAATACGCTCAATAAAAATAAGCAAATCGGAGAAATAGACGCCTAATTCCGGTGTGCAAGTTTTCTTTTGCAGGCGTACAATATGTTTATGCTTTGCCTTGGCAATCAGCCTGTCAATGACTTCCTCAAGCGGCTCAACCTTCACCGCCAGAGACAAATCGTGCGTGGTATGCGCCTTCACCGTTATTTCGGATATCTCCGTAATAGCGGCAAACAGCGTAATCAGGTCCGCCTTCGCTTCGTCGGAAAAAGCAAGACTTTCTTCATTCATCAAGCGAGAAATCTTGACCATATTGACCGCATGGTCGCCGATACGTTCATAATCGCCGATGGTATGCAGCAGTTCGGAGATAATGCGGCTGTCCTTTTCAGTCAAGCTTTCCTGCGAGAGCTTCAGCATATAGGTGCCGAGGTTATCCTCTAACACATCGAGCATCTGCTCCCCTTCTTCCACTTTCTCATCCATGCGGGTGTCATACTGAAACATAATGCCCACCGCATCCTGCATACAGGTCTTGGAAATATGCGCCATACTGTTAGCCTTTGAGCGACACTGTGCTGTCGCCAGAGGCGGAGAATAAAGGAGACGCTCGTCCAGCCACTCCACATTATCTTTACCGACAGTGCCGGTCTTGTCGGGAATCAGTCGATAAGAAATTTTGACAAGCCGATTCGAAAACGGTAAAAGAATCACGGTTGTCACAACATTAAATACGGAGTGAACAAAGGCAATTTCAACAGGATTTATGGCGCGATTCACAAAGGTGAAATGTACAATGGCATCCAGTCCGTAGAATACGGTAAGGCAAAACACCGTTCCGATAACATTAAACAAGATATGCACCGCCGTCACACGCTTCGCGTTTTTGTTGACGCCGATTGACGAGAGAAGCGCAGTGGCACAGGTGCCGATATTCTGTCCCATAATCACAGGAATGGCAATCTGATACGATATTGAACCGGTGAGAGAAAGCGCCTGCAAAATACCGACGGAAGCTGCGGATGACTGAATGATACCGGTAAAGAGCGCGCCAAACAACACGCCCACAATCGGGTTATGAAATGCAACAAGGAGTCTCTGGAAACTTTCTGTTTCAGCAAGAGGTGCAACAGCGTTTTTCATCAATTCCATCCCGTACATCAACACGGCGAAACCGACCAGAATCATTCCCATATTCTGGCGTTTTTTCTTCTTGCTTATCATAAAGAGCGCAACGCCGAGTAAGGCAACCAGCGGCGCAAAGTTTTCGGGTTTCAAAAGCGATATAAACACATTATCGCTTTCAATTCCCGCGGCACTGAGAATCCATGCCGTAAGCGTTGTGCCGATATTGGAGCCCATAATGACACCGACGGTCTGTTCAATATTCATAATACCGGAATTGACAAGTCCTACCAGCATTACCGTCACTGCAGAACTCGACTGCACCGCTATCGTAATACCGATACCGAGTCCGAGACTCTTAAAAGGATTCGAGGTTATCTTTTGTAATGCGGTTTCCAATTTGCCTCCGGCAAGTTTCTCGAGGTTTTGCGACATAATGTGCATACCAAACAGAAAAAAAGCCAATCCTCCGCACAAGGTAAACACCGAAAAAATATTCATATCTTATTCCTCCTTGGCGCATGCAACAATTTCTTTACATTGCAGCGCACCCGGTATTCAATGGGCTTCATGATTCACTTCATTAAAGTCAACCGTAATATCCGTGCCGACATTCAAGGTGCTGTCCAGTGTGATGACGGCATGATGCTGTTCGGCAATATGCTTGACAATGGACAGTCCCAGCCCGGTGCCGCCCGTTTCTTTGCTGCGGCTCTTGTCCACGCGGAAGAAGCGCTCAAAGACACGCTGCGTATCCTCGGGCGGAATACCGATGCCGGTGTCGGAAATCGTGATTTTTCTGTCTGAAATCACGACATCCACATTGCCGCCCTGGCGGTTATATTTGATGGCGTTGTCCATTAGATTGTATATCATTTCATAAATCTTAACCTGATTACCGCAAAATGCCTCAGATTCTCCGTCAACGGTCATCAGCACGCCCTTTTTTTGCGCAGCCAGGGATAGACGCTCACTGCACTCGAGGGCAATTTGTTCCAGATGGATGACATCCTCCATCGCCGTATCCTGATGTGTATCCAGCTTGGATAATGCAATAATATCGCTGACTAATGCGAGCATTCTGTCGCTCTCAGCACGGATTTTTGAAGCAAAGTGCTGATTATCCTCGCCCTTCGCCATGCCTGACTCAATCATCTCGGCATATCCGGAAATGGCGGTAAGCGGTGTTTTCAGCTCATGACTGACATTCGCCGTAAATTCCTGGCGCCTATCCGACTGAATATTTCTTTGATACTCAATTTCTTCTATCAGCGGCACTAACTCAGGATACATATCCTCATCATACAGTGCGCTGTCGTCGATGGATTGAGAGAGCTTTCGAATCGGGCTAATGAAACGATTGGTGATGCGTACAGACAACACAATGGACAAAGCAGCTATTGCCGTAATAATCAACACCAGGAAATAAAAGGTTCGCCCGAACATCGACAATACAGAACGGATTTCAGTAGACACGCGCAGTATACGGTTATTGGGGAGGTTTTGTGCATAGTAGTAATCCTCTATGCCAAGGGTGGAGGAAATGCGCGCATCACTACCGCTGCCGCTTTGTATCGCTTCTATAATCTCCGGTCTGTCCAAATGATTCTCCATTTTTTCAGCATCGGCGGCACTCTCAAACAGTACCTTGCCGTCCGTGTCAATGAGCGTAATGCGCAAATCTTCGGAAGCAAATTCCTGCAATTCCTGAGGAGAATGGAGTTTGTTATAGCTCACTTGCAGCAGCCTTAATTCGTTTTCCAGATTTTCCCGAACCTCTGCGCGCATCGTATTCTGATAAACAAATACAGTAGCGACAACGCTAATCAGCGCCGCAATCAATCCCATATAAAACAGGCTGAGTATCAGTTTTCGTTTCATAATTTTAATCCTTCTCCAATTTGTAACCGACATTGCGCAACGTCACGATACAACTGCCCTTTTCCTTCAGCTTTTTTCTTAACGTGTTAATATGAATATCCAGGGTTCTGCCCAAATCGCTGTCATATCCCCAGACGCTCTTCAATATTTCCTCGCGGGTAAACACCTTGCCCGGGGCACTTATTAATAGTTTGAGGAGTTCAAACTCTTTATAGGTCAGTTCCGTTTTTTGCTCACCGACGAAAACACTTCTGTCGTTTTCTGACAAAGTAATACCGGCGCAGGAATAATTTGCCGCGTGATTCGCACTACGCAAACGCGCCTTGACACGGCTGACCAGTTCCATCACGCCAAAAGGCTTACAAAGATAATCATCCGCCCCGATATCCAGACCTTTTACCCTGTCAAGTTCCGTCGTCCTGGCAGAAATGATAATCACGGGAATACGCGCATATCGTGCGTTTTCTCTCAAACTGCTGAGCACAGTAAGTCCGTCCTGCTCCGGGAGCATAATGTCCAGAATAATCAAATCTGCCCGCTGTTTCTCCAAAGCGGCATAAAAGGCATGCGGTGCGGAAAAATCCATCACATCATATCCGTTATTTTGCAGCGCATAGCGTTCAATTTCACGAATATTATCGTCATCCTCTAATATATAAATCAGCATAAGGCCCTCCGTTCTTTCTGATACTATTATAATTTATTTCGTATTTTTACACAATAATTGCTATGTAAAATGTATGTAAAATTCGTAAGCATCCAGACAAAAAAGAGAGACTGTCAATACAATCTCTCTTGGGTAATTTGATTGAATTTGTCTTATCAGCGCGACTCTTCATAGAAGGCGAGCGCATCGGTAATTGCCTTGTCGCCCGATTGGTCAAACGGGAAGAGGACGCTGAAGACATGGGGCAGCGGTTTGCCGTTTTCATCGTCGCCGAAGTCGGCAATTTCACACTTCACGCCCTTTTCTGTCAGCAGGTCATAGGCTCTGTGGGTTTGCTCGTTGGCAAGGCTGTCGCCGCCGCTCGTAATCAGATAGGTCGGGGGCAGTTTCGCAAAATCAACGATTTCGCTGAGGTCCATATAGTCGTAAGTCGCCTTCGTCTTGTAGTCCTTGCCCCAGAGAATCTTGGTATAAACGCTGAACGCGCCACCATCCTTCATAAACGCCACAGGTGATGTGAGCAAAAGCGCTTTCGGCTGAATACCGTTCGGCTCATAGGGCGCATTAAAGGTGGTCTGCAAATCACCGCTCTGCATCACCGTCGCGGTGTACGCCGCCAGCATTCCGCCCGCGGAATCGCCCGTAAGGAGCATATCGGCGTTATCGGTGTATTTTGTATAATTCGCGTTAATATAGCGCATTGCCGCAAGGCAGTCCTGAATCTGCTCATTCACCGTCACATCCGGGACAAGACGATAACTGATATTAAATACCACATAGCCGCGTCTTGCGAGTTCGAGACAGTAATACTCATTCAGATTCTTATCGCCGTACATCCAGCCGCCGCCGTGAATATCCACAATAATGGGGAGCGAACGCACGTCGTCGCGGTCACTCGGATAATAAACATCAAGTCGGTGATAGATATTGCCGTCGTCGATATAGGGGATGTCCACATCCTTTACCAAATTAGTCGGTGGGGTCTGCTTCGCGTGCTTGGCTGCATCACCGTCCGCGCAGAAACGCCACACCATCTGCATAATGCGTATAATCGGATTATGCTTAATCCCTTCGCCGCTCTCGTCCTGATACTCAACCGCATCGCTGATGACCATACCGCCGACTGCGTAGCGATTCTCGTCCGTGTCGTAAGTCGGCTTCGTCGTGACATTAATAAAAATCACCGCCGCAAGCGCAATCACAATAATCACACAGAGAATAATCTTCAGTGCAGTCTTTCCTTTCGACTTCTTCTTGGCTTTTTCTTTCACAGCTTCCATAGGAATTTCCTCCGTACAGTTGATAAAATCAGTATACTAAATCTGACAGTCGATGTCAATCTTCGCGCTAATATGACACAACCGAGTAGCTGCCGTCCCGCACGGAATAGAGCCGTCCGTTTTCGGCAAGCGCGTGCTCGCCGTTTGCATCGTAAACGCGGTTTTCGACGAGAATAATATTGCCCCGTGAATTGTCGCCCACAGCAAAGGTAACGCCGCCGATTTCATAATTATAGCATTCTTGCTCCGCGCAAATCTCCGTGCAGTGGTACTTCTCGGCAAAGGTTTGCGCCGTCTCGGGCGCCGAGGTATAGATGCGGTCGACGTGATAACTTCTGCCGATAAGAAGGCTATCAAGTTCGTAAAAATCCGTCTTGCTATCCGTCGCGAGCACAATGGTTTCCTCTTTCGTGCAGATTGCCGCTGCGCCGCTCTCTGTAACAAAAATATGCGCGCAGGTGTAATCGTACGCCGACAAAATGATAACCGCGCCCGTAATCATCGTGAGGGCAAACAGCAGCACCTTTCTCATATACTGCGGTGAAAACACGGCGCAGCCTCCGACAAGACATAGCAGCACGGCAAGGAGGATATAAAATCCCTCGCCCGCGTGAAACACCGCAAACGGTGCCCGCGCCGCAAGATAAATCAGTTTGATAATCAGCAGATTGACGCCCCTTACCGCAAGCGGCATCAGCGGTACCCACATCAAATAGGAGCCGACCAGCGACAGCGAAACCGCGAGCGTACCGAGCGGCACGAGAATCACATTCAGAAATACGCCGACAACCGAGAAATAGCCGAAGAACACACAGGTTATCGGCAAACAACTTAGCGTTATAGACGCCGAGAGCAGCAGCATTTCTACAACATAGCGCCAAATCCTGACCATTATCTTGGAAAGCGCAGAGCCTCTTCTCAGTTTGGTAAATTGTGCATCGGCAAGGCGCCTCTGCTCGAGCACAGGATAGACCTTGATAATCGCGAGCATACTGCACACGGTCAGCAAGGTACTGATATCGCAGACCGCAAACGGATTCACGCATATCACAAAGAGGGCAAAGCCGAGCGAATTCAGCGTATCGGCGTGTTTTTTCAGCATCGCGCCGATCAGAACTACCGCAAGCATAATGCCCGCTCTCACGACGGATTTAGAAAAACCGCTGAGTGCACAGTAAAACAGAATGATGCCAAGCAACACGGGCGAGGAAATTTTATTCTTCACGCCGCAGGCGCGAAAAATATAGGCAAAGAAGCCGCTGACCGCACTGAGATGAAGTCCGCTCACCGCCGTCAGGTGGCTGGCACCCGCAATTTTGAATGCGTCGCGCAGTTCGGGGCTCATCTGCGACCTGTCGCCGACAAGAAGTCCTGCGGACAGAGCACCCGCATCGCCGCCGACGTGATTTTCAAAGCGGTGAATGACAGCATACCGCATCTCGAGTATCCACCGCATCGGCGAGGTGATATGCTCGGACGTCACTGTATAAAATTTCAGTTGCGCACTGGTAAATATTCCCTTGCCCCACAGTCCGTAAGACGAAAAACCGTTTTCTACCGTCGGCAGGAATTTCAGTTTGCACTCCATCATCTGGTAGCCCGCTGCCGTAATCTGCTCGTGGCTGAAAAGGCGTATTTTAATTCCCTGCGCATTGGGAAGGGAGGCGCTGACAATCTTTGCCGTATAGGAATACCCGCCGCTCGCCGTTTTCTCGCTGAGAGAGGTGAGATACAGCACGGCGTCCGTAGTCCTGCCGCCGAGTGAAAGCTGCGGCAGCGCTACGGTATCATAGGCATAAAGATACATCATACAGGCAAATAGTGCCGTGCCCGCGATGACCGGAAGTTCCCTTTTCCTGCGCAGAGCGGGTGCGACTGCGGTAACGAGGAACAGTGCCGCCGTCGCCACCGCCGCATATTTCGCCGCCACTGCACCAAATACATTCAAAAGAAAAAGAGTGACGCCGAATGAAAAGCCGATTACTGCAAAAGTCCGTTTCATTCTGTCACTCCTCTTAACTTAAAACAAATTATAATGCGTTCTTATCGCGGCGCTTATTGATGAAATACACCACGAGATTTGCCGCTACGACAAGCAAATTCAGCAGATACACCGCCAACACATAGTTAAACTGATGCAACACAACCTTCGCCGCAATACCGCAGAGATAACCGACGGTAATCAGCAAAAGGAATTTCAGGCTGGTCGCCTTGGCGGTTTTGGATTTGATACTCTTTACCAGATTTATCGGCCACGATAGCCCGAAACACACGAGCATAGCCGTCTCAAGAATGGATGCCATAATACCCTCCGTAGCTTTTATCGACATTATTCTACCATATTTTGATAAAAAATAAAAGGCTTAGCGCCTTTTATTCTCCGTTCCACTGAAATTTTTGCATATCGACCCTGCCGTCAATGAATTCCACGCCCTCACCTTCGAGCAGGAGTATCTGCATATTCCTGCCGCCGAAGGCAAACGCCGCCGAAGGCTCACCGAATCGATTTACGACCCGAAAGCATGGAATCGTATCGGGGTCGGGATTGACATGCAGCGCATAGCCGACTACGCGGCTCCAGCGCGGATTTCCCGCTATCGCCGCAATCTGTCCGTAGGTCGCGACCTTACCGTACGGAATCCGCCGCACCGCCTCGTAAATCTTATTATAAGCATTATTCAATACGCTCACCCGCTCTCGTTCAATACTAATATACCAAATCTTCAATGATTTCACAAGCAAAACCGCACCTCTCACGAAAATGTAGAAAAAATCTCTCTATATGCGTTATTGTGATTTGCTTTGACAAATGGTATATTGTAATCAGAAACAGGCGCCGGTTTCATTTCATTGTCAGCAGAGGATTATGTTTGACTTTTTCAACCATTAGTTGAAACCTTTTCAAGAATTAAGTTATTGCGTTCAAAACTCATATACGCTAAGATAAAATCAGATGGTACCGCCAATATAATTTGAGGTGATAAAATGAACATTTATTTCAGCGAAAACATCAAACGGCTTCGCAAGGAGCGTGATTTAACGCAGGAGGCACTTGCCGATTTCCTCGGCATTTCTTTTCAGGCAGTCAGCAAATGGGAACGCGGCGAAAGTTATCCCGAAATTGAGATGCTACCGGTAATAGCTGCATTCTTTGGTATCACCGTCGACGAATTACTCGGAATTGACAAATCTGTAAAGGAAGAAAGAATCACCGCATATATTAGTAAGTATGAAAATATGCGGTTGAAAGATACAACGGCTGTGCTTCACGAACTAAAAGCCGCAACAAAGGAATTTCCGAATGAATACGCCATTCTGATAAGGTATATGGAACTGCTTCAAACAAAAAGA
>SVOG01000002.1 GCA_015066525.1 Oscillospiraceae bacterium
CGACGCTTGAAGCGAAGCCGACGAAGGAACTGATTGAAAATATCTTCTTCCCGAAATCACCGCTGCACGACGGCGCGATGATTATCCGCGGCTCGCAGATTTACGCGGCGGGCTGCATTCTGCCGCTGACGAGGGATAATATTTCCTCCTCCCTCGGCACGAGGCACAGAGCGGCAATCGGCGTCACCCAGGAGAGCGACGCGCTGGTCGTCGTTGTCAGTGAAGAAACGGGCGCCATCAGCGTCGCAAACGGCGGCACGCTGACGCGCGATATTTCCACGGGTGAACTCAGAGATATTCTCGAGCAGCAGTTTATTCCCTCGGAAAACGATGCCGACGATAAAATCCTCAAGAAAATTGTAAGGAGGATTAAAAAGTAATGGCTAATAACACAAATAAAAAAGGCTTCTCCATCAGACGCCTGATTTTCAACGATAAATATTTAATCATCACTTCCATCATACTGGCGGTCATCGTGTGGGTTGTCACCTCGCTGAATATCGGCACCGACGAGACAAAGACCATCAAGGTCGATGTGCCGATTAAACTCGGCGACGAGGTATCGGAGCAGCTCGGTATGCAGTACTACACGTTGCAGGACACCATCGAACTGAACATCACCATCACGGGCGCAAAATACGCGATCGGTCAGGTGACGGAAAACGACCTGAGTATCAAATTCGACACCAGCAACGTCAACCGCACCGGCGAGCAGTCCATCCCCATTCTAGTCACCAAGAGCACGAAGAAGCTCGACTTCACGGTATCCAGCATTTATCCGTCCTCGGTGGACGCATACTTCGATGTCAACGAGGCAAAGACCTTTGACCTCTATCTCAGATATAATGAGAACGCCGCTGCCGACGGCTACACCTTCGGTCAGCCCGTACTCAGCGAGGACAAGGTGATTATCAGCGGACCGAAAACCTATGTGGACAAAGTTGACCGCGCCGTTGTCGACGTGGACTTTGCCTCAGACCAGAAACTCAAAGAGCCTTATACGAGCGAATGCGCGATTACCGTGGAAGGCACGGGCGTTGAGGCAAGTTATCTCAAATTCTCGCCAAAGGATGCGGAAAACAATTATATCACCACCGTGTCTGTAACGCTGCCGATACTGAAAGTCGCAAAGCTTCCCGTCAGTATCAGCATTGACGACAAGCCAAAGGACTTTGACGAGAAGGACATCAGCATTTCTTATGAAGTCGATTCCATCGAGGCGGGCGTGCTCGAAAGCGCCAATATCAAGAGTGTGGACATCGGCTCCGTAAGCTTCAGCGAACTGAAAAAGGGCAGAAACGAGTTTACCTTTGACGTCACGGCGCTCGAAGGCGTCAGCGTGCTCGACAGCGAACTGAAGGATATCAAGGTCGTAGTCAGAATCGCGGGCGATTACACCGCCAAGACGGTAACACTCAACCCGTCGGATATTAAGATTGCCGGCGTTTCCAACGACAAAAAGGCTTCGCTTTCGAATCTCAGTTCACGCAGGGTGACGGTTTACGTTCCCACTGAGAACGCGAAGGACGACATCACACTGAGCGCAAAATGCGACCTCGGCGATAATGATGAAAGCGGCACCTACCCCCTTACCTTCACGGTAAACGGCAACGCCTCGGCGTGGGTATACGGCGAGTACACCGCAGATGTCACAATTAAATAAAATATTACAAAAAGCCTTGCAAATTCAATGTTTGCAAGGCTTTTCATACTTATTATTAACCTATTTGGCTTCCCCTTGGGGTACTCCCCGCTTAACGGGGAGATGTCAGCGTTTGCGCTGACAGAGGGGCGCGTCTGCGCTAGCAAAAACTGTCGAGCTTGCGAGACTGATGAGGGGTAATTTTAGTATGCATGTCCCCTCATCCGTCAGCCTTGCGGCTGCCACCTTCCCCCGAGGGGGAAGGCTAAATAGGTTTGGAGATTGTATGGGGCTCAGCCGTCCTTTTAGTTATCTATACGGAAAAGATAGTATTTTCCGTCGGATTTGATGAGAATGCACGTATCCCCTTCGATACTAAATATCGCTGCGCCGAGGAGGTTTTCATCCACCTCTTCGGGAGCGAAAAACGAATCCGCCTCCACCCTGCCAAGCAGGTGCAAATCGCTCTCCTTCACGGAGATTCGCGTTTTGCGGTCCTCGAAATACCGTTTATTCCCGATACGCAGGATACGCGGCGCGGATTTCACCGTGTCGCCCGATGATACGAAGTTCTCGATAGTGGCTTCGGTCGTTTGCGTTGCGGTTGTTTCCGTATAGGGGATACTGCTGTTTTGACGAAGTGCGAACACGGACACCATCACGACGACAGCCACAGCCGCGACAGTCATCAGTGACCGGAATGCCGCCCTTCTTTTGCGGCTTTCTCTAAGCGCCCCGTCCTTTATTCTTGCGGGCGGGTTGATACTTTCGATATATTCTTTATATTCCATCCTTATTCCCTCCCCAGATTGATTCTCAGTTGCTCGCGCGCCCGCGACAGATGCGATTTCACAGTTCCCTCGGGCATCTTCATCATATGCGCGATTTCCTTTACGGAATAGCCCTCGTAATAGTGGAGATACACTGCCGCTCGCTGCGCGGGTGAAAGCCTGAGTAGTTCACGCTCGAGGTCGAGGCGCTCGTCCGTTTCGTGACGGGTGGCGGCGTCCATATACGCCTCGTCAAAACGAAGAGACTGATTGCGCTTTGCCTTCAGATAATTCTTGGACAAATTAATTGCCACGCGCAACAGCCACGCCTTGCAATGCGCTTCATCGCGAAAATGCGGCGTTTTGAGCAGCAGTTTCACAAACACTTCCTGCGTAACGTCCTCGGCGGCTGCGGTATTCATCAGATACTGATGGGCAGTTCGGTAAACCGCCTTGGCATAGCGGTTATAGATTTCTTCAAAATCGTGCACGGTATCACCTCTCACTGGGTAAACAACTGAAAGTGAAAAACAGTTGCAACCTTTTTGCAATCCGATTTGTTTTCATAGTGTGCGCACAAAACAAAAAGGAGATGATTCTATGAAAAAAATACTGATACCCCTCGTTCTGCTTGCCGTAAGTATTGCCGCCATCAGCGCCTACGCCTACGGGGAGAAGAAAACGCAGGATACCACAGCCCCCGCCGACTCCACCGTCACGTCTGCAAAAGCGACTGCTGTTTCAAAATCGACGACCGCAAAACCGACAACGCAGACGACGGCGAAACCCGCGGAGACATCAACAAAAACGCTGACGACAAAGCCGAGCGCGGACGAGATTGCCGCTGCCATCAAGGCAAAATACAAACTCGGCAAGCGTTACACTCTTATCAAGAAGAAAAGCGTCGACAGCACCGAATACTACTATGAATTCGTGGACAAAAACGGCTACCGCAATCGCTACGACGCACTTAGAATTATCATCAGCGACAGCGGTGAAGTGCTGCATGAAAAGCGCTTTGACCGGAAAGCCGCGGAAGGTAAAATTGTGCTCACGAAAAATGAAGCGCTGCAAAAAGCGGGCGGCGGTAACATAACGGACATCTTATACTTCTCAGCGGATGCCGACCATACCCCACGCCTCTGCTATCAAGTAAAAAACGGGTATCGCATCACCTATGTGGACGCCGAAACGAGCGCCATCACGGGCGAAGATACCATTAAGTAAAAACAACCGGCTACGGGAGTAGCCGGTCTTTTGTATTACTTCCACTCCTGAATGATGGAGGGGTTGGCAAAGATTTCGTCGAGTTTCTGGATAAACGGAACGACGTCTCCGTAGTCAACTGCCTTATGGTCAAAGGCAAGTGTGATGGGCATCACCGTACCAACCGCAATCTGCTCGTTGCCGTCAGCGTCCTTCACTACTACGGGTCTGCGCTGCGCTGCATTAATCGCAATCGCGGCTACCTGGGGCGGAATAATCTCCAGCAGGCAACATTCGCCTCTGTACGGGCGGTAGATGGA
>SVOG01000021.1 GCA_015066525.1 Oscillospiraceae bacterium
ACTGACAAGCGTCACTATGCTCACGTTGACTGCCCCGGTCACGCTGACTATATCAAGAACATGATCACCGGTGCTGCTCAGATGGACGGTGCTATCCTTGTAATCGCTTCCACTGACGGTCCTATGGCTCAGACTAAGGAGCACCTTCTCCTTGCTCGCCAGGTAGGTGTACCGGCAATCATCGTATTCATGAACAAGACTGACCAGGTTGACGACGAAGAGCTTCTCGAGCTCGTTGAGATGGAAATTCGTGAGACTCTTGCTGAGTATGAGTTCGACGAGAATTGCCCGATTATCAAGGGTTCTGCTCTTAAGGCTCTTGAGGCTGAGAGCAACGATGATCCGGCTTGCGCTTGCATCGCTGAGCTTATGGACGCTGTTGACGAGTACATCCCGACTCCCGACCGTAAGGCTGACCTTCCGTTCCTTATGCCTGTTGAGGACGTATTCACCATCACAGGCCGTGGTACAGTTGCTACCGGTAGAGTAGAGAGAGGTAAGCTCAATACTAACGATACAGTAGAGATGGTAGGTCTTGAGGACGAAATCAAGTCCACAGTCTGCACCGGTATCGAGATGTTCAGAAAGATTCTCGACTACGCTGAGGCTGGTGACAACATCGGTTGTCTCCTTCGTGGTGTTCAGAGAACTGAGATTAAGAGAGGTCAGGTTCTTGCTGCTCCGGGTTCCATTAAGCCCCACACCAAGTTCACAGGTCAGGTTTACGTTCTTTCCAAGGACGAGGGTGGCCGTCATACTCCTTTCTTCAACAACTACAGACCTCAGTTCTATTTCAGAACCACTGACGTTACCGGCGTTATCACTCTTCCCGAGGGCACAGAGATGTGCATGCCCGGCGATAACGTTGATATGAACGTAGAGCTCATCACTCCTATCGCTATCGAAAACGGTCTCCGTTTCGCTATCCGTGAGGGTGGTAGAACCGTAGGTTCAGGCGTTGTTATCGCAGTAGAGGAATAATTTAATCTACACTCATAAAGGACTGCTTCGGCAGTCCTTTTTTTGTGGAATGTCGAGGTCGCCATTCCCTACATACACGCAATAACGAGAAATTGTAGGGAGCGGCGACCCCGACGCTCCAAAAAAACATCTTGACAAGTTAACTTGGCAGTGCTATCATACAATTGCAAAGTAAACTTGGCAAAGGAGATGTTTTTATGGATAAGAACGAAATCCTCGAAAAGAGCAGAAAAGAAAACGAGAATATGGACGAACTTGAAAAATTTGCGCTTATGAAGGCGGGCAAATGCGCGGTTGCAGTTGCAGGATTTCTTTGCATGGCTGTATTCTTTACGGAATTATTTGTGTTCGATACGTTAAGCCTTGATTTGTGGGCGATTTATCTTAGTATTTCGGGAGTAAATCTGACAGTTAAGTATATTTACAGAAAAAAGACGCACGAGCTTGTATTTGGTATTATAGAGCTTTTGATTGCGGTTGCATTTTTGGTTATACACTTTATGAGGCTTGCAGGCTAATGGACGATAAATTAGTATTACACAATCGACTCAAAGAAGTGCGAACGGCACGCGGACTCTCACAGCAGGCGCTTGCCGATACGGTCGGCGTATCGCGCAATACGATAAGCTCAATCGAAACGGGGCAGTACAGCCCCACCGCCAAGCTCGCGCTCATCCTCTGCATCGCACTAGACGTTCAGTTCGAGGAGTTATTCTATTTTTGATATGGAAAAGAACAGAAAATTACCACGATTAAAGAATTACGATTACTCAACAAACGGAAAGTACTTTGTAACGTTCTGTGTAAAAGATATGAAATGTGTTTTGTCTTCTGTTGTAGGGAGCGGCGACCTCGACGCTCCTGAATTAGTGCTGTCCGAATACGGAATGATTATTGACAAGAATATAGTCACAATGAACGGAATATATAATGACATTAATGCGGAAAAATATATAATTATGCCTAATCATGTTCATATGATTATTGACATTGATAATAATAACAATGGAGCGTCGGGGTCGCCGCTCCCTACAAATTCAAAATTGTCCCGATACATAGGAACACTAAAACGGTTTTGCAATAAGAAAATAGGCAAAAATATTTGGCAGACGGGTTTTTACGACCACATTATCCGCAATGATGAGGATTATGAAATGCATCTGCAATACATTGATAAAAACCCTAAAAAATGGCTGCTTGGAAAAGATGAATATTACACATAAAAACGGACGAAAAGTCCGTTTTTTGTTTGCATTTTGTGCCTTATATGCTATAATAAACCTATGGAAAACGAAGTGCTTGAGAGAATAACGGGAACAGTCGAGGAGGTATCCTTTTATAATGAGGATACCGGTTTTTGTGTTGCCGAAATTTTCACGGGCGACGAGGCGGTGACCGTTGTCGGCGCCGTGGGCGAAATCGCCGTCGGCAGCGATGTCGAGTGCGAGGGCCACTGGGATTTTCACGCCTCGTTCGGCAGACAGTTTCGCGCCGAGATTGTGCGTCAGACCCTCCCCGAAGATGTCAGCGGCATTCTGCGTTATCTCGCGTCGGGTATTATTAAGGGCGTGCGCGCATCAACTGCTGAGAAGATTGTCGACGCGTTCGGTGCGGATGCCTTTTCCGTTATCGAAAACGAGCCCGAGCGTCTTGCTGAGATTAAGGGCATCAGCCGCTCAAAGGCGCGGGAAATCAGCCGTAATTTCAAAACGCAGTTCGCCTCGCGTGAGGCGATGATGGGGTTGACCGCCCTCGGTCTGACGCAGAATCAGGCACTGAAAGTGTATAAGCTTCTCAAGGATGAAGCGCTCGATATTGTCAGAACAAACCCCTACGCACTGATTGGACAGGCGACGGGTATTAATTTCTTCACCGCCGACGAAATTGCGGCGAAGCTCGACGAAGCGCCGCCGTATCACTACCGCGCACAGGCGGGCGTGGTCGAGGTCGTGCGCCATAATCTCTCTAACGGGCACACCTGCATCCCGCGGGATAAGATTTTTACACCCGCGTGTGAACTTCTCGGCTGCGAGGTGGATTATGCCGAGATTGCGATTGATAACTGCCTCGAGGATAAATCGCTCGTACAGAAGGAAATCGACGGCAGGGAGTTCCTCTTTTTGCCCGAAATCTATCGCGCGGAGAGTTCCATTGCCGACCGTATCAAAGTGATGCATCAGTTTCCGCCCAAGGAGAGCGAGATTTTCTCAAGTGAGATTTACGCCTTTGAACAGGCGAATGATATAGAATTTGACGACAAGCAGCGCAGCGCGATTGAAATCGCGGTAAATAAAGGACTCCTCATCCTCACGGGCGGTCCCGGTACGGGTAAAACAACCACGGTAAAAGGCATCATTACCCTGATGAAAAACCGCGAACTCGAGGTGGCGCTCACCGCCCCCACGGGAAGGGCGGCGCAGCGGATGGAAGAACTGACGGGCTATCCTGCCAAGACGATTCACCGTCTCCTCGAGGTGGAGTATACCGAGGGCGAGGGTACGCAGAATTTTGTGCACGATATCCGCAACCCCCTCGATGTCGACGCCGTGATTGTCGACGAGCTTTCGATGGTGGACGTAACGCTTTTTGCGGCGCTTCTTGATGCGCTGCCGCTTCACTGCCGCCTTATTATGGTAGGTGATAAGGACCAGCTGCCGCCCGTCGGCGCGGGTAACGTCCTGCGCGATTTAATCGAGAGCGATATGATTGATGTCATTACGCTCGACAAGGTGTTCCGCCAGGCGATGAAGAGCCGTATTGTGACGAACGCCCACCTTGTTGTCAAGGGTGAAATGCCCGTCTTTGATAACTCGATTCATTCCGACTTCTTCCTCCTGAAAGAGGATAATAAATTCAACGCGCCGAAGAAGATTGTCGACCTCGTAACCGTGCGGATACCGTCGTCCTACGGGCTCAGCCCGCTCAGCGATATTCAGGTGCTCTGTCCGAGCAGGGTGGGCGAGTGCGGCACGCAGAATCTCAACAAGCTTCTTCAGCAAAGGCTTAACCCGCCTGCCCCCGATAAACAGGAGATTAAGAATAACGGCTTTATGCTCCGTGAGGGCGACCGCGTAATGCAGATTAAGAATAACTACGACGTTCCGTGGTTTAAGGGCGGCGAGAGCGGACAGGGCGTCTTTAACGGCGATATCGGCATCCTTACCACGATTGACCGCGCGAATAATACGCTGATGGTGACGTTTGATGATAAGGAAGCGATGTACTCCGGCGAGAATGTCCGCGAACTGGAACTCGCCTATGCGATGACAGTGCACAAGAGCCAGGGCAGCGAGTTTACCGCCGTCGTGATGCCCGTGCTGGCAACCCCGCAGAAGCTCGCCTACCGCAATCTCTTTTACACGGCACTGACGCGCGCGAAGAAACTCCTTGTCCTCGTCGGCAACGAGGGCAGCATCAAAGCGATGGTGGATAACGACAAAAAATCCCGCCGCTTCTCCGCGCTGAAATATTTTATTGAAAATGATATCGACTTGTAATATAATACTATCATACTACTTGAGCCTTGAGACTTGAGTCTTGAGTCTTAAAATTTCGGAGAAATTTTATGTTTGGTTACGATTTAGGAATCGACCTCGGTACGAGTTCGGTCGTCATCGCGGTACCCGACAAGGGCGTCGTGATTAACGAGCCGAGCTATGTTGCCTTTGATACAGAAACGGAAAAGATACTCTATGCCGGCAGACGCGCTTATTATCTGCAGGGCAGGGAGCCGAAGGGCGTCGAGGTGGCGCAGCCGATTCAGGACGGCGCTATCAGTAATTACACGCTCGCGCAGCAGATGCTCGCCTATTTCGTTGGTAGGGTGGTGAAGAAGAATGTCTTTCGCCCCCGCGTTGTGGCGAGCGTTCCCGCTCTTGCGACCGACGTGGAGAAGCGTACGCTGATTTCGGTTATCGTGTCCGCAGGTGCGCGTTCGGTCTGCCTTGTGGAGGAGCCGCTTTGCGCGGCGTTCGGTGCGGGCATCGACCCGATTCACCCGAGCGGCGTGTTTGTAATCGACATCGGTGGCGGTACGACCGATATGGCGGTCGTATCCCAGGGCTCGATGAGTCAGACCGAGACTG
Source organism: Oscillospiraceae bacterium (assembly GCA_015066525.1). GTDB lineage: Bacteria > Bacillota > Clostridia > Oscillospirales > Acutalibacteraceae > Eubacterium_R. The sequence continues at coordinate 5,067 of SVOG01000021.1, forward strand.
TCAAGATTGCCGGAAATGATTTCGACGAAGAAATTATGCGCTTTATGCGTGAGAAATACGATATATTAATCGGCGTGAGAACTGCCGAGGAGATTAAGCGCGCCATCGGCTGTGCCGTACCGCGAGAAGAGGAGATTAAGATGACTGCCAAGGGCAGAGCGGTCGAGGGCGGTATGCCCAAAACGGTGGAAATCAGCTCGAACGAGATTTGCCATTGTCTGCAGCCGCTCCTTAGCGAACTCACTGCGGCGGCACAGGTGATGTTTGAACGCACCTCACCGCAGCTCGTTGCCGACATCACCTCGGGTGAAGTCCTCCTCACAGGCGGCTGCGCTGAAATGTACGGTATGGACAAACTCTTTGCCGACGCACTCGGTCTTGAGGTACGCGTGGTGCCCCATCCGAATCTCTGCGCCGCAAAGGGCGCGTCTGTCGCCCTGTCGAAGATGCACATCCTCGACAATTACGGCTACCGCTTTAAGAATAAGGATGACGTCCGCATCCGATAGAATTTGTTTGAGCCGCAGGCGAGTAACTGATTTGGCTTCCCCCTCGGGGGAAGCTGGATGTGAGCAAAGCGAACAGACTGATGAGGGGATAACTTTGATACGCGTTGGTTTTATTACCCCTCATCCGACTGCACTGACGTGCAGCCACCTTCCCCCTCGGGGGAAGCTGGATGTG
>SVOG01000022.1 GCA_015066525.1 Oscillospiraceae bacterium
CCTGCGGCGTTGCGGCGTAAGTTTGCGGAGCCGTTACGCCTGCCGTCAGCATAATGATTACCGCCATTGTGATTGAAACTGTTTTGGTCATATCAGACCCCCTTTCAACACAACAACTATCACAACCAACCGCCAAAGTCCAGAGAAATTTCCGAACCCTTTAATTATTGTTTTTATCAGGTTTTTTAATAAGGGTTATTAAATAATTTTACTTTATGTTCGCGATTTTTACGAGCCGTGAAAATTTGACCTTGTTTTTTTATGCTCTAAACTGCTATTGAAAACTCATATGTAAAATGGTCGCAATGCCCGTAACCGCGCCGATTTGGTCGGGTTATCTCTACGAGTCGTACAGGTATCATTACATTATTATCATTGAGGCGTACGGGGGCGTTTTCAGCTTAAACGGCTATGTAAAACTCGTAATTCAGGCTCATTTTTTGCTGTTTTTGGCTCCAATTTGCCCGATTTATCTCTACAAGTCGTACGGGACACATTACATTAACCATCTGACCGCCTACGGAGCCTGCCTGCTTGGAAGTAAGGTCACCGTTGTAACCCTGCTTGAGGTTAACACCTACCTCAGAAGCTGCCTCCATCTTGAAACGATCGAGAGCTTCACGAGCCTCAGGAACTACTGTTTTGTTGCTCTTTGCCATTACTAATACACCTCTTTTGCATTTATATTCGCAGGGCGAATGATGCACTGCGTATTACGCCCTGCAAACATTTTGCCTTGCAAATATATTGTGTGCGGTGGATAAAAAAATACTAAATGAAATATTTGTAAAAAAAGTTGATTGATATTGTAATAATTTATACACTATGGTAATATTAGTATAAATAATTTCGGAGGTTGGTTATGGATAAAATTGTAATAGATAAATCAATATGTATCGGCTGCGGCAAATGTGTCGGTGACTGCGTGGCAAGTGCGCTCTATCTCGACGGCGGCAAGGCACATCTGCGCGACGGCTGTATCGAATGCGGACACTGCTTTGCCATCTGTCCTGTCGGCGCGGTGGATATGCCCGCCTATGACAAGAGCGATGTGGAGCCCGTTACATCCATGACAGAGATTGACAGCTCCACGCTTCTCAGCGCCATCAAGAGCCGCCGCACCATCAGGCAATACAAGGACATTCCCGTCGAGCAGGAAAAAATCGACAAAATCCTCGAGGCGGGCAGATACGCGCCGACGGGCGCAAACTCACAGAACGTGGCATACACCGTCCTTGGCTCAAAGCAAAACGAGATTGAAAAAGAATGCGTCAAACTGTTTCGCCTCGGCGTCAATGTCGGCTCAAAATTCTCGAAAAGTCTCGCAAATACAAAAATCGACGACCATTTCTTCTTTAAGAAAGCGCCGCTCGTCATCGTCGTATCGGGACACGACACCGTCAACGCGACCCTCGCGAGCGCCTATATGGAGCACGAGGCAAACACGCTCGGACTTGGTGTGCTGTACAGCGGATTTTTCGTCGCGTGCACAAAACTGAATCCGAAAATCAAAGCGATGCTCAAACTCCCGCACGGACACAAGGCGGTCACCTGTATGATTATCGGCTATCCCGCCGTAGAATATCAGCGCACCGTACCGCGCAAGCCGCTGAAATATACAAAACTGTAAGGGACACATTATGAAAGAAAAAAAGGCGAAAAAGCATATTTTTTACTGGATTATCGTTGCGCTGGTTTGCATTTTTTGGTTTGTCATCCTCGAACTCGGCAAGAATACCCTGCTCGGCTGGGGACTCGTCATCGCGGCGCTCGTATTCTTAATCATCATTGAAATCAAAAAAACAAAGGTCGAAGGCTTCTGGGTGCATTTCTGCCTGTGCCTTCTCCTGCTGACGGTATGCTCGAGCGCATTCGTACTCTCCATGCCGCCTTACAAAACCGTACCCGCGGTGGAGAATAAAAACCCCGCCGTCACTCAAACGATAACGGTAAACGAGGGCAAACTGACGGGGGTATATAATAAGGACGAGAGCGTCGAGGTTTTCGCCGGTATCCCCTACGCGGCGCCGCCCGTGGGCGAACTGAGATGGAAGGAGCCGCAGGCGCCTGACAAATGGGAGGGCGTAAAGGCGTGTGACCATTTTGCGCCGATGTCGATGCAAAAACGCGACAGCGAGATTATGAACACGCTTACCAGAATGGTGGGCTACCACGATTTCAAAATCAGTCTCAAGGATAACTACCGCGAGGCAGTCAGCGAGGACTCGCTCTATCTGAATATCTGGAAACCCGCCGGCGATGTCAAGGACGCACCCGTGCTATTCTTCATCCACGGCGGCTCGCTCACAAGCGGACAACCGTCCTTCAGCGAATACCGCGGCGAGGATTTGGCGAAAAAAGGCATCATCGTTGTGAATTTTGGCTACCGTCTCAATGTATTCGGCTATATGGCGGACGAAAGCCTTGCCGCCGAATCCCCCAACGGTACCACGGGCAACTACGGTCTGCTCGACCAGATTGCTGCGCTCAAGTGGGTGAACGAAAATATCGCTGCCTTCGGCGGCGACGCTTCCAAAATCACGATTGCCGGCGAGTCAGCAGGCTCCTCAAGCGTAAACGCACTCTGCGTTTCTCCGCTTGCCAAGGGACTGTTCCGCTACGCAATTGCGGAGAGCAGCGGCATTACGCCGAAGGTGCCGTATCACACCTTCCGCAGCTTTGACGACGCGCTGAAAAGCGGCAAAGAAACACTCGACGAATTCGGTGTAAAAACCGCAGGCGAACTGCGTGCCATGAGCGCCGAAGAACTTGTCAAAACAAGCACAAACAACAGCGCGATGACCGTGGACGGCTACGCGATTACCGAGCAGCCGTATCTCACTTATGAGAAGGGCGAAAACAACGAGCAGGCGCTCCTCAACGGCTATAATTCGCACGAGGCGAATGTTTTTAATCTCTTCACAAAGGTGGATGAGAAGGCGTACAAGGACGCACTCGACGAGCTGTTTGGCGAATACGCCGACGAGGCATATGAAGCATATCCGCCCGAAAGCGTGCCGCTCGACTACGACTTCCTCGTCGAGGCAGGAGGCGCCGCAAAAGGCACCTATGACCACATTCTCGGAGGCACCTGGTTTGCGTACAGCCACAAGAAATGGTCGGACTATATGGCGGCTCAGAACAAGCCGGTATACTTCTACTATTTCAGCAAGGATAACGGCTCACTCAGAGCGAACCACGCGGGTGAAATGCCCTACGCCTACGGCAATCTGTGGCGGCACGGCTATCTCTACGAGGACGCGGATTTCGCGCTGTCCGATACAATGCAGAACTACTGGGTGAATTTCGTCAAGACGGGCAACCCGAATGGCAACGACCTGCCGCAATGGGCACCGTATACCAAAACGCAACGGCAAATTCTGCAGCTCGATAACGAAGTCAAAATGATTGACGACCCGTATAGCAAGCTATACCCGATTATCGACAAATCGCAGGAAGCGAAGTAGGAAATTCCTCTGAATTGGAAATTGTGAATGGAGAATTTCGGGTGCTCGCCGCACGGGCATTATATCGGAGACGCCATTACGGTAAGGGAGCATCTTTCGACCCTCCCGCAAAACATAAAAAAAGGAGAGCAGTTTTGCTGCTCTCCTGTATTTTTATATGCCAATCAGGGGGTCAATAAACCAGTTAACATTGTGGAAATTGACGTGTCCCGGCTGGTCGCCCATCATATTATACGGGTCGCCACCTCCGGTCATCGACATCGTGAGAATGTCCTCGCAGTTCGTTTTTACCACCTTGAACGCGGGTTCGATATAGGTTGTTTTCTTCATTTGCATCCGCCCCCTTATCCTACGAAGTATTGCTGCGCGTATGTATTATAGAGATATACCGACTTCACGAGCGAGCGAAGCTGCTGTACCTTCGGGTCAGCGTTGTCCTTTGTATCGCGCAACACGGTATAGCAGTACGCCAGCGCGCTGTAATGAATCGTTGCGGTTTTGCCTGTATTCTTATCTCTAATGGTGAGGTTAAAGGTATTATCGAGGTTTGACGACTCGATACCGCCCACGACAATGAAGTTACCCGAAGCCGCCGTGCCGAACGATGCGCTCGGTCTCGCGCTGCCGTACCATTTATCATCCACGCTGAGGCTGAGTTCGTAGTCGCTCGGGTTAATATCCGTATCGTAGTAGAAACGCACCTCGGTATTTGCCAGCGACATCAGCGTGGTCTCGACGATTTCAAATGGGAGTTCACCCTCGACCGACGCCACAGCGCCGCCGTAGGGCATACCGAGCATCTGATTCTCGCTTACAGTATTGATATTATGGAACGTTTTTTCGTTCGTCACATTCTCTGTGTAATATGTCGGCTGGCGATCGGCAACACTCTTGCTCGACATATCGGAAGTATTATAGTTAAAGTATATCTGCGCGATGGTTGCATAGTCGGTCAGCGCCTTGCAGACCTCGGCTGCCGCATCCATCTTATCCTTCACGTCCTGAGGAGCGTCCGTTTGATGAATGGAAATATCGTTTTGGATAATCTCATCGCAGTACTTCCACATCGAGTAATCCTCGACTTTATAGAGCTCATTGCCCTGCGAGTCCTTCAAGGTCACATTAATCTTTTCGGTGAGCTGCGCCGGAGCGGACTCAATCGTGAACTTATATCTGCCGTCGATTCTGTCATCGTCGGTCACGTCCTTGAGGTTTACTCTCTGCACTCTGCGGTCAACGTCGTAGACATCGCGGTTTCGGTGGTTATACTCGAGTTCGACGTACGCATTCGGGTCGCTCGTGTAATAATCCGCATCAATTTCGAAATTAATATCGACCGAATCCTTGGTGGTTAGGTAAACGTAGTTTTCGGGCTCTCCTCTTTCCTCATCGCCGAAAATCGGGTGGATACCGAGCCCATCGCTTCCGTCGGAATACGTCCATCTGAGTAATTCAATCGTCTGAGAATTACGCGTCACTGTCGGATGCTCCGTTACAAATTGATTCAGCGTTTCTTTTAAGTCAGTTGGAAGCGGCGTTTCGCTCATTGTTTCTGTGCCACTGACGATGGTTGACGTAATGACTTTGCCCCCTCTGTCCGCAGACTCATAGTAACCGACATTACATTCGAAATCCGCCGGTACCTCGCTGTCAGGGTTACAGATTCGAGAGGCGATTTTTTCGCCCTGCTTACCGTACACTTGGTTTAATTTACACTCCGATTCTGCACAAACGCTGCCGACCTTTTTTCCGATGAGGTTGCCAAAGTTATATACATTCTCGACAATCGCATTTCCCGACTGCGTTTCATCTTCCTGCACATCACCCACTATGCCGCCAACATCTGCCCCATAAACATCCGTATGAACCTGCGTAATATTTCCGACATTGTAACAGTTGACGATTTTATTATAAGCAATCGGAGCAATATCTGTATGATTTGTTCTGAAATGTCCTGCGATACCGCCTGCAGGCATGGATGAATTGGCAGCGTCTACGGTGATATTACCGGTGTTGTAAGAATTGTAAATATTGGCATTATTGCTCTCACTAATCAAACCGCCGACAGAAAGAACAAGGGGCTTGTCTTTAGTAATACAAGTAATATTTCCCATATTGGCACAACGGTTTACAAAGATATAAGCAGTCGTTGAATACCCTGTAAACCCGCTGGAAACGATATAAACATAACTATTCTCCGTTTCTTCTGCGATAATGTCGCCACTGTTGATACAATCTTCAAATGAGATATTTAGCCCATCCGTAAAAATGGCACTGATAAAGCCGGCTGCCAATCCAATCGAATACACCCTTGCCTCATTCTTGCAGTTGCGAAATACGACGTCACCGCTATTGCCATAAGCAGCAGCTCCGATAAATCCGCCTGCGAATAACATTTGGTTCTTTCCGTATCCGTAGATACAGACATCCTTGCCGACAGTGCAATTCTCAAATGTGATATTGCCCGATGAACAGCAAGGTACAAAACCGCCGGTAAACGTATTATCGGTTGCTATGTTATTTTGCTGATTGATTTCTGAGTGTCCTTCAAGATGGCAGTTACTAAAAATAACATTATCCGACGCTTTAGAGCAAAAAGCGCCGTTATCAATAAAGCCTTCTGCAAGCGTGATATCGGACAAAGTCAAGTCTTTAATCGTGGCATCCAGAAGTACGGGAAAAAATCCCGCCGTCACGGAATCCGCACTGACTAAATTCAGATGACAAATCTTGAATCCGTTGCCTTCAAAGGTTCCTTTGAACGTAACGGAGTCGTCAGAATTATGATAACATTCAAAAGTAACAGCATTACCGTTTTCGTTGATATCATTCAGTAAACAGACGGTTTTACCTTCCATCGTATTGCCGTTATCTAAGTAGTCTCTAAACGCGAATAAATCCTCGAGCGTTGCGATATTATAGATATTTTCTGACGGATTCCATGCATTATCGTCCGCCAGTACTGTCAGCGGCATAGTACCGATGATGAGACAGACGGCAAAAAGCAGGGAACATAATCTTTTCGACAGCGTATTCATATTCTTGACCCCCCTTGACTCTGATGACAAACGCTTGAAAAGCATACGCAATTGGTCCTTTTATAGTATGTCTATTATACTACTACTATCTATTATATTATACCTCTTTTGCCAAGTTTTCAACCTGTTATGAAATTTTTGTCTATTTTTTTGGAGGCATTCGTCCATTATCACAGTTTTACAACGAATGATTTTGTCTATTTTGTTGATTTTTGTAATGATTACTTGAAAAATATATGTGTTGTCCATTATTTCTTTGTGCATTTTTGCTAATCAGCATTCGCTTTATCTAAGCGTTTTGCACAAGTTATATGTATAATTTATGAATTTGTGATTTTTTTAACACGCTTATTAGACACAAGAAAAAGAGGCGGATAGTTCCGCCTCTTTTGACTATTTGATTTAGATTTCCGGTTTCGGCAAGGTTTTCTTGTAGACAAATTCCTGCTTGCCGTCGACAAGGTCGAGCGCGCCGATTTTGCGGTAGCCGATGCTTTCAAATAGTTTCTGCGCCTTCTCATTATCGCTCCCGCACGAGAGCATGACCTCGTCAAAAAAGCGCTCTTCCATCATCCTCTGCCATATCAGAAGCGAGAGTTTGCCGTCGCCGAGACCGCGATACTCTTCGAGGATATAGAATCGGTTGACAAAGGGGATTTTCTCGAGGAAAAGACTGTACTGCAGCCAGCCCGCGAAAGCCTCCTTTTCGTATATCAGGAGCACCTGGGCGTTATCCGTCCAGCGCTTAAATTCCGTTTTCGTAACAGTGCTGTCAATCTGACGCACCAAATCAATGTCCGCCTCTTTGGCGTAGCGTATCTTCATCATAATATATTATATCCTTATTATATCTTTCCGCTGAGGATATCCTCGTCCGCCGCGCCGCTCATAATGTACTCGAGCAAATCCGCCACGCAACCCTGGTTACAGTGGCACGCCTCGAACTTACAAATCTTATGAATCGACGAGGGTGCCTGTCCCGCGCAGGCGGGCAGTCCGACCGTCTTTAGCATATCCCAGTCGTTATAATAGTCGCCGATGGCAGCAACGTGGCTCTTCTCCACGCCAAGCATATCCGCAAGATGCATAATACCGACGCCCTTATGGGTATCCTTCTGCAGCATCTCGAGGGTCATTGCCGACGAGAGCATAAAGTTTGCGTCCGGATTATCCATACGCTTAATCATATTATTCAGCTTCATAATCGTAAACACATTCGACCAGAAGATGACCTTCATCCATCCCTCCTCGGGGATATCGTCAATCGAGTCCACATACTCGTGGCTCGACCTGTCCACGCGGGTGGTAATCTTCTGAAAGAGTCCGCTCTTGACGACATAGACATGGTCGTCGAAATACACGCCGATGTCGACACTCTTAAAGAGTTCGTCGAACTCGGTGGAGATGTATTTCACAAATTCCCTGCCCTTCGGTCCGATGGTATTGCGCCAAATCATTTCGCGCTTGTTGAAATCATAGATACCCGCGCCGTTGAGCACGACCGCCGGCTGATTCGCCGCGGTACGATTATAATTGCGCTCGAGTGAGGACTGGAGTCTGCCCGAGGCGAGAGTGAAGTTTCCGCCGCGTTTCGTAAACTCCTCAATCGCTTTCTGATTACGCAATACAGGCCGTCTGATTTTATTATTCAGTGTTCCGTCGATATCCGACACAACAAGCCAGTTTTCAAAAGTTCTGTCCATTTATTCCTCCTGGAGTTTTGAGAGAAAAGAGGTGAAGTAGGCGGGAAGGTCGCTCTCAAATTCGAGCCACTCCCCCGTTCTCGGATGGGTAAATCCGATATGCTTTGCGTGCAGGCACTGCCCGTGAAGCTCGGTAATGACCTTCTTAGGTCCGTAGACGGCGTCGCCCGCAACGGGATGTCCGATATGCGCACAGTGCACGCGAATCTGATGCGTGCGCCCTGTTTCGAGGATACAGCGAATATGCGTAAATCCCCGATAGCGCTTTATCACCTCAATATGCGTGACCGCCGGTTTGGAATTCTTCAGTGTGACCGCCATTTTCTTGCGGTCCTTGGGGCTTCTGCCTATCGGCTGGTTGACGGTGAGGGAATCCTCTTTGACATTCCCGTAGACCACCGCCTCATAAGCGCGAGAGAAGGAATGCTCCTTAATCTGCTCGGCAAGACTGAGGTGCGCCATATCATTCTTCGCGACAATCAAAAGTCCCGAAGTATCCTTATCAATACGGTGGACGATACCGGGGCGAATCACGCCGTTAATACCCGACAGACTGTCGCCGCAATGATACAGCAGCGCGTTCACGAGTGTGCCGTCGGGATTACCCGAGGCGGGGTGAACGACCATATCCTTCGGCTTATTGACAACAAGCAAATCCGCGTCCTCATACACGATTTCAAGCGGGATATCCTGCGCCTGTGCCTCGAGCGGTTTCGCGTCGGGGACGGTAATGACGATGACGTCGCCCGCTTTGCACTTATACTTTTTATTCTGTATCATACCGCCGACGGACACGCCGCCGTCGTCGATGATTTTCTGCACGGCGGAACGCGTCAGTTCGGGAAGGAAGACGGGCAGAATTTTGTCGAGGCGTTCGCCACCGCTCTCCACGGTGAAGGTATAATCACGCATCGTCCTTGCCCTCTTTGCTCTTCACCAAATCAAACACGAGGTACGCCACGAGGGACACGGCGCCGAGCGTTACTGCACTGTCCGCAATATTAAACACAGCAAAATTCATAAAGGTCGGCTCGATAAAATCGACCACATAGCCAAAGCGCACGCGGTCAATCAAATTGCCGAGACCGCCCGACACGACCACACCGAGGCTCCAGTAGAGCCACAGATGCGGGCATCGGTCGGAAAACAGATACCACATCACACCGACGCAGACAATCACGGTCAGCGCAACGAAAATCCATCGCGCCCCCGCAAACATCGAAAACGCCATTCCCGTATTTTCGGCATAGCGAAACTGCACCACACCGGGGATAAAATTCACGATTTTACCGCCCTTGAGGTACCCGTCGGCAAGATATTTGGTTATCTGGTCAAATGCGATGATGAGCAAAATCATCACCGCGCAGGAGATGTGTTTAACTTTGTGCATATAGAATGTAGAATTGAGAGTTGAGAATTGAGAATTGTGGGCGGGACACCCGACATTCTCCATTCTCCATTCTCCATTATCAATTTACAGATTGAGCAGTTTCATTGTATCCGCGCATTCTTTACAAAGCGTCGGGTGTGCAGCGTTCATACCGACTGTGCGGGTGTATTTCCAGCAGCGCTCGCACTTTTCGCCCTCCGCTTTGGAGATGGTGACGGAAAGTCCCTCAACATCACCCTTGACTTCACCCTCGCCGTCCGCGATTTCCACAGCGGAGGTGATGAAGATTTCGGGCAGGTCAGCCTTGGCAGCCTCGAGGAATTCTCTGAGTTCGCCGTCGGCGTAGAGCGTTACCTTTGCCTCGAGCGGCTTGCCGATAATCTTTTCATTACGCGCAAGCTCGAGTGCCTTCTGTACATCGGTTCTGATTTCGTGGATTCTGTCCCACTTTGCGATGAACGCGTCGTCGGTCTCGATGAAATCAGCCGAGGGAATCTCATTAAAGAGCGGTGAACGGCAGTCCTTGCCACTCTCGTGCTTCATCTCTCTCCAGATTTCGTCGCAGGTGAACGCGAGAATCGGCGTGAGCACGAGGGTCAGCGCGTCGAGCACTTTATAAAGGACGGTCTGCGCCGCACGTCTCGACTTAGAGTTTGCTGCACAGGTATAGAGTCTGTCCTTGAGTACGTCGAAGTAGAAATTACTCATATCAACGACGCAGAAATTATGAAGCGAGTGCGCTGTGGTATGGTATTCATAGTTATCATAACCCGCGCGTGCAGTTTTCAGCACCTCATCGAGTTTCATCAGCGCGTACTTGTCGAGTTCTTCGAGCTCGTCTGTAGCAACCATATCCTTATCGGGGTCGAAATCGTAGAGATTGCCGAGGCAGTATCTTGCGGTATTTCTGATTTTTCTGTAATTGTCCGAAATCTGCTTGAGAATTTCGGGGCTGATACGGATATCCGCGTGGTAGTCAGCGGAAGCAACCCACAGACGGAGAATATCCGCGCCGTACTTATTAATAACCTCCTGCGGCGCGATACCGTTGCCGAGGGATTTACTCATCTTTCTGCCCTCGCCGTCAACGGTCCAGCCGTGGGTGATAATTTCCTTATACGGAGCACCCTTGCCTGCCGCTACCGAGGTGAGCAGCGAGGACTGGAACCAGCCTCTGTACTGGTCAGCGCCCTCAAGATACACATCAGCGGGCCACTTGAGATTCGGTCTGTTCTTGCAGACGGCGAAGTGCGAGGAGCCGGAGTCAAACCAAACGTCCATAATGTCGGTCTCCTTCGTGAAGCCCTCGTTCTTGCCGCAGTGCGGGCACTTGAAACCATCGGGTAAGAAGTACTCAGCCTCGTGTGCAAACCATGCGTCCGAGCCCTCCTGTCCGAAGATTTCGGATACCTTATCCATCACGCCTGCGTCGATAATCTCCTTGCCGCAGTCCTTACAGTAGATAACGGGAATCGGAACGCCCCATTTTCTTTGGCGCGAGATACACCAGTCAGCGCGCTCCTGCACCATCGACTGGAGTCTGTCCTTACCCCACTCGGGGAACCACTTGACTTCTTCCGCTGCCTTAACAGCGTCGTCCTTGAAATCGTCCACCGAGCAGAACCACTGCGAGGTTGCACGGAAGATAACCGGCTTATGGCAGCGCCAGCAGTGAGGATACTGGTGCTTAATCTTCTTGAGTGCGAAGAGGGAGCCGTGCGCGTCGAGATACTCGGCAATCGGCTTGTTGGCATCGTCGGTCGAAAGACCGGCAAACATACCCGCCTCTTCGGTGAGTTTACCCTTATCGTCGACGGGGACTACCATCGGGATTTCGGGGTATTTTCTGCAGACATTGTAGTCGTCAACACCGTGACCGGGCGCGGTGTGTACGCAGCCGGTACCGCTCTCGAGTGTAACGTGGTCGCCGACAATGACGAGTGAAGTTCTGTCAATAAACGGATGCGCCGTCTTCATATACTCGAGTTCGTTTCCGCGGATAATGCCCACGGTTTCGTAATCGGTCACACCTGCGTCCGCCATTGCTACCGCCGCAAGGTCGGTCGCCATGACATAGTACTCGCCGTTTGCTTTGAGAAGCGAGTATTCATAGTTCGGTCCGACGCAGATAGCCACATTCGCGGGCAGCGTCCAGGTGGTGGTCGTCCAAATAACGAAGTAGGTCTTGTCAAGGTCAGCACCGAGAGCAGCGAGTTTGCCCATATCGTCGGTTACCTTAAACTTCACATAGATGGAGTGGCAGGGGTCCTCGGCGTACTCAATCTCCGCCTCAGCGAGTGCGGTATGGCAGTCCGAGCACCAGTAAACGGGCTTGAGTCCCTTATAGATATAGCCCTTATTCGCCATCGACGCGAACACCTTAATCTGCTCCTCCTCAAATTCCTTCTGGAGGGTGATATAGGGGTGGTCCCACTCGCCGATAACGCCCATACGCTTGAAACTCTCGCGCTGGATATCAACATAGCCGAGCGCTGTGTCGCGGCAAATCTTGCGCAGTTCGAGGTCGGAGATATTGCTCTCAGCGCTGATGCCCGCCTTCTTGCGCGCGGCAAGCTCGGTCGGGAGACCGTGAGTATCCCAGCCGGGAACATAGGGCGACTGATAGCCCGTCATATTCTTATAACGAACGATGAAGTCCTTAAGCGTCTTGTTGAGTGCGTGACCGATATGAATATCGCCGTTTGCATACGGGGGACCGTCGTGCAGAAGGAACATCGGTTTGCCTTCATTTGCTTTCATCAGTTCCTCGTACTGCTTATTCTCCTCCCACGCCTTGAGAAACTCAGGCTCTCTCTGGGGGAGCGACGCCCTCATCGGGAATTCGGTCTGGGGTAAATTCAGTGTTTTGTTGTAGTCCATTGGTATGTGCTCCTTTGGTCGTATGTAAAATTAATTATTTCTTTTTCTTGCCGAAAAATCCTTTGAATTTCGGGTCGTCATCTTCCTCATCCTCTTCGGGAGGTACGAGGGAAATGGTCTGCGTTCTGTCGCCGTGGGCATCCTCGGTCTTTACATTAAAGTAGGATTCAAACGGGAGTTCGCCCTCGTCGTCAAAAAGCGACTTCTCCCCTGCACTCTCCATCGGTACATCCTCGGTAATCTCGGGGATATTGATGCCGCCCTCTTCCAGCGGGGTAATGCCGCTCTGGGAGAACGCCTCGACCGCCTTCATCGGGTCAGCAGGTTCTGCGACCGCTTCTTCCTCATCCTCGTCGATAATTTCGAAGTCCGCGTCGTCCTCTTCTACGACTTCGATTGCGGGCGTTTCTTCCGCTGCAGGCTCAGCGACTTCCTCTGCCGGTGCGACCTCTTCGGTCTCCTCTTCTTCCTCGATTTCCTCGATGTCGTCTGCTGCGGTATCGTCAATGGTAATCGCCGTCGGGATGGCGTTTTCCATCTCATCCATCTCGTTTACGAGGGAGTTCACTTCCTCGTGGATGGAGGCAACCTCTTCCTCGCCCTTCTTCTCGGTGTCGAGCTGCGCATTCTTGAGGTCCTCAAGCTGGCGGATATAGAGCGAGGAGACATTCGCGATGAATTCCTGCGCATTTTCCTTAAGAGAAGCGTTGAGCTTTTCGTAAGCTGCCTTCTCCTCCTTGGATTTATTGATGAGGTCGTCGGAAATCTCCTTCGCCTGGTCGAGAATATTCTGTGCAACAATCTTGGACGAATTGATGGCGTCGTTCGCCTTTTTCTCAGCGTCCTCGGTGAGCGCTGCAGCCTCCGCCTTCTTCTCCTTGACGATGGCAGCCGCGTACTCCCGCGCTTCGTTCACGAGTTTCTCGGCGCTTTCATTTGCCTCGTCCACGGTTTTCTTTGCCGTAGCCTCGCTCGTTTCGAGGAGTTCTTTCGACTTCTCATTTGACTCTCTCGTAATCTGGTCAGCCATCTTCTGCGCGGTGATGAGGGCGCTCTTAATCGAGTCCTCCTCCGCTCTGTATTCCTCAACCTTTGCCGCGAGGAATTCCATCTTCTTATAAAGCTCTTTATTCTCGTTGACATACGCGTCGATGGTCTCAGCCGCTAAATTGAGAGTCGCGTTGACCTCCTCAACGCTGTAACCCTTATCAACCTTCGTCAGGTTCACATTTCTCAAATCATTTGCACTTATCATATTCTCCGTCTCCTAAACCTTTATTCAGAATTACATAAACATTCCGTTATTTTCAAGTTCGTCAATCAAATCGCCCATCACGTCGACGTTGTACGGCGTGATGATATAGGTCGAATTTGCCACGCGCTTAATCTGACCGTTATTCGCGTATGCAACGCCTGAAAGGAAATCCAAAAGGCGGCGTGCGACGTCACGGTTCGTGCTCTCGAGGTTGAGCACAACGGTGCGTCTCTCGTTGAGATGGTCCGCAATCGCAGCAGCTTCTTCGTATCTCTCAGGCTTTACGAGCACAACCTGGAGCTGCGCGGTGGTGTGAATATTAACAACCTTATCGCTCTTCTGGCGTCTTGCCGGACGCTCAGCAGCCCTCTCCTCGCGCTCGTAAACGGGAGGCGGCGTCAGCTCGCGCTCTCTTTCACGGCGGGAGCTTCTCGACGCGGTATTAAACGAAGCAGCGTCGTCATAGTAATCCTCAAATCCGTCATCGTCCGTTTCGGTGATAATGTCCTTAACTTTGTCTAAAAATCCCATCTTTTCTACCTCACTGAATTAAAAATATTTTCTGGCTCCGAAGATTGCAGAGCCGACTCTTACTATATTTGACCCCTCGAGCACGGCAGCCTCGTAATCGCCGCTCATACCCATGGAGAGAATCTGCATATCAATATGTTCTATCTTTTTTGACCGGATGTCAGCAAATGCCTGACGTAATACGGCGAAGTACTGCCGCACCTCGTTTTCGTCGCAAATCGGCGGGATGGTCATCAAACCTCTGACGCGGATATTTTCGAGTTCGGAAATCTGATACAATAACTCCTCGAGCCCGTCGATATAAATTCCGCTCTTCGACTCCTCCTTGCCGACATTCACTTCGACCAAAACATCGCTCACGATGTCGCGCTTTGCCGACTGTTTGGCAATCTCCGTCGCAAGTTTTAAGGAATCGACCGACTCAATCATATCGACCTCGCCGACAATCTGGCGCACCTTATTCGTCTGGAGATGCCCGATGAGGTGCCGCTCGACACCGTCGAGATGAAGCGCTTCACGCTTGGCGAGATATTCCTGCACGCGGTTCTCGCCGATTAAATCCGCGCCGAGGTCAAGCACGGGATTGATATACGCCGGCTCGACCGTCTTGGTCACGCACATCAGGCGCACGTCGTTTTCACTTCTGCCCGCCTTGATTGCCGCCTCTGCGACCTGCGCTTTGACGCGCTTATAATTATCAATTGTTGCGGCGATGCGTTCTTTATCAGGTGTAAACTCTGCCATCGCTAAGCCCCTTTCCCTGCGTAATAATCTTATCATAAAGGCGGATGCCGTCCTTATTGTCCGGGTCAAAGGCGAGGAGCACATAATCCTCGTCACTGTAAATCACCTGTGCCTCACGGAATCTGACCTGGCTTGCTATGAGGGCGTAAACGCCTTTCTTGCCGTCCTCCACATGGAGCGCCGCCGCGGGCACCTTAATGCCCTCGCGGGAGCGGATGCGGATTTCAATATTCTCCTTGCGCAGCGTCGCAAGGGAGGAATTCATTTCGCTCGACTTGAGTATCAGCGCGGTTTCCTCATCTCCGACATTCGGCTCGGCGCCCGAAACAATCTGCATTTTCAGCACCGTGTCGCCGCTGTCCTTCAGCGCAACATCGACCTTGTCGCCGTCCTCGAGGTCCATCACCTCGTCAGCGCCGACGACACAGACGAAGTACCAGGCGTAACTCGTAATCAGTTTGCCGAGATATTTCTCGTTGTCGCCCGACTGCTCGTCGTACTCCTTGGCGATACGTTTGATATCATCAATGGAAAGTTCCTGCGCTTTTTCGTAGTCGACCTGCTGTTCCAATCCGTCGGCATAACTCGAGAACACGCCCGACTCCTTCGTCTTGATATAGCGGTCGGGCTTTTTATTACCGAGGGCGTCAGCACGCTGGCGCAGGTCCTGGATAATCGACACGAGGTCGACATTCTCGCCAATCAGCATCTGGCGGCGCAGGATACTGTCGTTGAGTTCGCTGCCTCTTGTGGCAACCGTTTCGGGCGCGGATTTCTCGCACGCTCTGACATAGGCGTCCGCTCTGTCGGCAATATCTCCGTCGAGCATTTCGACGCTTGCCACCTGTCCGACGGTCATCGCCTCGAGGTTTTCATAATATTTCAGTTGGCGCTGAATCTCCGCATACTGCGCATAACTCTCCGCCGCGTCGGAAGAGGAGAAATTCATCGCCATATTGCCGCCGACCTTGACCTTGTCGCCGTCGTTCACACAGGGCACGGTAACGCCCGACGTGCCGCCTTCAACAGTATGCTCATCGCGAATCACCATTGCGGTGGCGTCAATCTTTTCATAAACCGTGGAGAGGGTTGCCGTCTGCGTCTCAATTTCGATATGCGACACGCTGTAAAACTGAAAGATGATATAAGCCACAATCAGCAGTGCCGCGATGATAATCGCGAGATTATCCTTCTTCAGTCTCGGCATCGTATCCCTCCCTCTCTAAAAATTCCTTTGCTAATGCCGTCGCCCTGCTGACAAGTTCATCGGGCGACATCTCGTCCGCATAAAAGCGGTTGATTTTTTCATTCCTGCGAAACCAGGTAAGCTGGCGTTTCGCATAGCGCCTTGTCTCGCGCTTGATATTTTCGACGGCGGTATCGAGGTCGCACGCGCCGTTGATATACGGCTCGAGTTCCTTATGCCCGATAGCCTGGCGGGCGGTTGTGCCCGTCTTACCGAGCACGGCTCTCGCTTCGTCGAGAAGTCCGTTTTCGAGCATCAAATCCACACGGCGGTTGATTCTGCCGTAGAGTTTCTCGCGGTCACGGTACTCGATGGCGATATACAATGCGTCGTAGCGGCTGCCGTTTTTGAGCGAGTTTTCATTCTGCTCGGTCTTGGACGTGCCGCCGTAGCACAGTTCGAGCGCACGGATAACGCGCTTGCGGTTATGCGGATGAATTGCGGCGGCAGCATTGGCGTCAAGGCGCTCCAGCATCACATAGAGTTCGTCATTTGACTTTTCGCCGAGCTCTTTGCGGAGCTTCTCATTCACGCCGACATCCGAGAAGGTAATCCCCTTCACAAGACTGTCGACGAAGAGTCCCGTGCCGCCTGCAATAATCGGCACCCTGCCCCGACTGACAATATCGGCGATGATGGCATTCGCCCGTTCGACAAAATCCGACACCGAAAAGGTTTCGCTCATATCGAGGCATTCGAGGAGATGATGGGGAATACCCCGTTGCTCCTCCGTCGTAGCCGCCGCGGTCGCAATCGGCATACCGCGGTACACCTGCATCGAATCGGCGGAGATGATTTCACCGTCCAGCGCCCGCGCCAGTTCGACGGCGAGCGCTGTCTTGCCGCTCGCGGTAGCACCGACGACACAAATAATCTTAATTTTGTTCATTAGCCTTGTCTACCAAACTGTTTTTCTATATCATAGCGGCTCATCTTAATCATCACGGGTCTGCCGTGCGGACAGTAGCGGATATGCGGCATCGAAAGAAGTTTCTTCACAAAGAGCTCTCTCTCATACGGCGAGGTGTAATCACCCGCCTTCACCGCCGCCCTGCACGAGGTGGAGTGAAAAATCCAGTCCATCTGCTCGGGGGTGATGTCCGTCTTGCCGTCCAGGAGTTTGCCGGCGGTCTCGACGATTAAATCCTCGATGTCCTCGCCGCCGAGAATGGACGGGCATTCGCGCACCAGCACGGTACTGTTTCCGAAATCCTCGATGGCAAAGCCGCATTTTGCATACAGTTCTGCATTGTCGCAGACGACGCTGTACTCCTCGGGCGAGAGTTTCACCGCCACGGGGGTGAGCAGCACCTGAGAGTTAATCTCGCTGCTCGCTTTGAGCGTTTCATAATTCATACGCTCGTGAGCGGCGTGCTTGTCGATAAAATAAAGCGCACCCTCAATTTCTACGATAATATAGGTCTTAAACGCCTCGCCCACAACCTTGAAATCGGGTATCTCTGCCTCGGGTTTCTCTTCGCGGGGCGGTGCGGTTTTTTCTTCTGTTTCAGGTACAGCGACGTCCTCGTGCACGAGTTTCGGCGCGGGAGCATTAAAATCAATCGCGTCGCTGATTTTCTTCGTTTCTTCGAGCGAGGCGGTGTACGCCTGCACTTCCTCCGCCTTCGGTTTCGCCGGGGCGGATACCACCTGCCAGAAATCCTCGGCGGGTTTCTGCCTGAACTCCATCTGGCGGGGCTTGCCCTCCTCCTTCTGCGCGACGTCGAGCAGTCCGCCCTGCGTCACAAAAGGATTTTTCGGCGCGGTGAAATGCGCCTCCTTCGGGGTGTCCTGCGTTTCTATCGCGGACTTGACCCCGTAGTACACGAGTTCAAATACGGGGCGCTCGTTGGCAAAGCGCACCTCAATTTTCGCCGGGTGAACGTTTACATCCACAAACGAAGCGTCGCACTCGATATTGAGCACGCAGCCGGGAAATTTGCCGACCATAACGGAGTTCTTATACGCCTGCTCAAGCGCCGCCATCGCGGTCTGGCACTTCACAAGGCGGTTGTTGATAAAGAAGAATTCCATCGCCCTGCTCTTGCGCGCGCCGTGGGGTTTCGTCACCACGCCCGTCACGCGCATATTGTTGACGGAGTAGTCCACATCAACAAGCGTCGAGGCGAACTCCTTGCCGAACACGGAGTAAACCGTGCTTTTCAGATTGCCGTTGCCTGACGTGATGAGTACCTGCTTACCCTCGCGGATAAAGCGGAAGGAAATCTCGGGGTGGCTGATTGCCATACGGTCCACAATGCCCTGCACGGCGTTGCCCTCGGTCACGTCCTTCTTCAGAAACTTCATACGCGCCGGGGTGTTAAAGAAGATGTCGCGCACGACAATCGTCGTGCCCTCGGGACATCCCGCGTCGGCAAGTTCCACTTCCTCACCGCCCGCAATCTCATAGCGTGTTCCGAGTTCCTCGCCCTTCGTACGGCTGAGCAGTTCCACCTTGCTCACCGCTGCAATCGACGCCATCGCCTCGCCGCGGAAGCCGAGGGTGGAGATGCTGTTCAGGTCATCGGAATACTTAATCTTGCTCGTCGCGTGGGGCAAAAAAACTTTCTTAATCTGCTCGCGCGCGATGCCGCATCCGTCGTCGGTAATGCGGATATAGGTGGAGCCGCCGTTTTTAATCTCAACGGTGATGCTCTTCGCTCCCGCATCGACGGAGTTTTCAATCATTTCCTTCACAACGGAGGAGGGACGCTCCACAACCTCGCCCGCCGCGATAAGCTGGTATACTTCTTTGGGTAATATATTAATTTCAGGCAAGGTGTTCACTCCCTTCGTCGTTAGGCGGCTTCGTGATTGAAACATAACGCTTACGCATTATGTTAATAATCACTGCGCCGTCACTCCTCTTCCGACAAAAATTTCGCAAAGCTGCTTTTTTGTCGGTAACACTGTTATAATTCCTCGACCTTTTTCTTCAAATCATACAAGGTCTGCATCGCCTCAATCGGCGTCAGTGTATTGATATCCACCGCCTTAATCAGTTCGAGTAAATCGTCGGTGGTATTCGTCTTAAAGTTATACTGGATATCCTCGCTCTCTTCGAGGACGCCGTCCTCCGCCTTGAACTCGATGTCAATCTTGTTCGCCTCGAGTTCCTTGAGGATAACCTTGGCGCGCTTAATCACGCTCGGAGGAAGTCCCGCGAGTTTCGCTACCTCGATACCGAAACTCTGGTCGGCGCCGCCGTGTACGATACGGCGCAGGAAGGTGATGTCGTCGCCGCGTTTCTTCACGGCAATCGAGTAGTTATTTACGCCGTCGAGCATTCCCTCCATCGCGGTCAGCTCGTGGTAGTGCGTAGCAAAGAGCGTCTTGGCGCCGATACTCTTTTTCTTCACGACATACTCGAGCACCGCCCGCGCAATACTCATACCGTCGAAGGTAGAGGTTCCCCTGCCGATTTCGTCAAGGATAATCAGCGAATGCGCCGTCGCATTCTTAAGGATATTCGACACCTCGTTCATCTCGACCATAAAGGTGGACTGACCCGCGCTGAGGTCGTCGGACGCGCCGACGCGGGTAAAGATAGCGTCCACCACCGAAATCCGTGCGCTCTTGGCGGGCACGAAAGCGCCAATCTGAGCGAGCAGTGTAATCAACGCCGTCTGGCGCATATAGGTGGATTTACCCGCCATATTCGGTCCCGTAATAATCGCACAGCGATTCTTGTCGCCGTCAAGGAGGGTATCATTCGGCACGAATACCGCGCCGTCGAGCAGTGTCTCCACCACGGGATGCCTGCCCTCTTTAATATCAATCACGCCGTCGGTGGTAATCTGAGGCGCGCAATAGTTGTTCTCTGCGGCAACCTCGGCAAGGGATGCGAGCGCGTCGAGCGTAGCAATCGCCTTCGCCGTTTTCTGAATCCGCGCCGCCTCGCCGGCAAGCTGCGTACGCACGGCGGAGAACACCTCGTACTCGAGCGACACCAGTCGCTCCTTTGCACCGAGGACCCTGCCCTCCAACTCCTTGAGTTCCTGCGTGATATATCTCTCGCAATTTGTGAGAGTCTGTTTTCTGATGTAATCCTCGGGTACCATATCCTTATAGGAATTGGTGACCTCGATGAAATAGCCGAACACCTTGTTATACGATACGCGGAGCTTCGGAATACCCGTGCGCTCCTTCTCGCGCGTTTCAATTTCGGCAATAATATTCGCGCCGCCGTTTACAATATCGGTTAGTTCGTCAATCTCCGCATTAAAACCGGGGCGGATGATGCCGCCCTCACGCAGAGAAAACGGCGGCTCGTCGACGATGGCGGAGGAAATCAGCTCCTTAACATCGCCGAGCAAATCAATCTCGCCGTAAATCCCCTTCAGCAGTACCGACGAGGTTCCCGCGAGCATGGACTTAATCGCCGGAAGCGGCTGTACCGCTTCGAGCAGCGCCCTGAGCTCTTTCGCGTTTGCGGTGGAATACGCAATACGCGAGAGCAGGCGCTCCATATCTTTCATTCCCGTGAGCGCATCACGGAGTTCGCCGCGCAGCATCGCATCGTCAAAGAGCTCGCCCACGGCATTCTGGCGGCGCGTAATCTTCGTCACATTGACGAGCGGTCTCTCGAGCCAGCCGCGCAGCATACGCTTGCCCATCGCGGTTTTGGTCTTATCAATTACCCACAAAAGTGAGTGCCGCTTCTCGCCCGTCATCATCGAGCGGGTCAGCTCGAGATTACGCCTTGTGCCCATATCGAGCGACATAAAGTCGCTCTCTTCGTAGAATTCAATTTCAGCGGGTGCCTCGAGTTCGTCTGTCTTTTGCGTTTCGCGCATATAGGCGATGATTGCGCCGAGCGCACATACGGCAGCCTTGCTGTGGCCGATACCGAGCGAGGAAATCTCCTCGCGCTTCATCGTGGAAAGGATTAATTCGGTCGCGCCGTCAAAATCGAAATAATTGTCATCTAAAGTTTCATACGATGCCGACAGTCTGACGTCGACAAATTTCTGCACCTCGTCAAATCCCGCGGCAGCGGCATTGGCAATCACCTCGCGCGGTGAGTAAGTCGAGAGCTGGTCGATAATCTTGTTCTGCATCTCGTCGCCGTTTACCACGGTGATACGGAACTCGCCCGTCGACACATCGGCAAAGCAGAGACCCGTTTCGTTCGGCGCCTTGCAAATCGCGCAGAGGTAATTATTTACCCCATCATCAAGCAGGCTGTTTTCGAGCACGGTGCCGGGGGTAATCACGCGGATAACCTCGCGTTTGACGATACCCTTCGCCGCCTTCGGGTCCTCGACCTGCTCGCAAATGGCTACCTTGTATCCCCTTGCCACGAGTTTGGCAATATAGCCGTCGGCACTGTGGAACGGAACGCCGCACATCGGCGCGCGCTCCTCCTGTCCGCAGTCCCTGCCGGTGAGGACGAGGTCGAGTTCTTTGGCAGCGGTTTTCGCGTCGTCAAAGAACATCTCGTAAAAGTCGCCGAGGCGGAAGAACAAAATAACGCCCGGATATTCTTTTTTAATCAAAAAGTACTGCTGCATCATCGGAGACAGCTCGCCCTTTTTCGCCATTTCATTCTCCTCTCGGTTTTCTAATCAGCTTTAGTTCCTGATTCTTAGCTTTTAGCTTTTTAGCTATTAGCTTGCGAGCTACGCTCGCTTAGTGGCAGCCTGCGCAGGTGGAGCAATCGTGGGTGCAATCCTCGGGCTCGGGAAGCTCGCAGGTTTCGGGGTCCTGACCGTCGAAGAAGAGACCAATCATGCCGCTGATGTACTGTGCCATCTGCTCCATTTCGGAAGCAGCGACGGAGTAATTCATCATATTGCCACCCTGCATAATCTCGTTATAAAGTCCCTGATACTGGGTCTGGAGTTCGGTAATTCTGTCCTTGTCCGCTTCCTCGCCCTTCTGCATTTCCTGCTGGAATTTGAGCGAGAGGAGCTGGAGCTCCTGCATCTGCTTCTGGAGTTCTTCATCCGCGTCGTTTGCCTTTGCGCAAGCCTGCAGCTTGATAAAGCGCTCGTCCTTTTGAATTTCCTTGCCAAGTTCTCTGAGTACTGATTCTAAACTCATAATGATTTCTCCTAACTGTTTATTTTACAATTTCGCCCCTCATTACGAAGGTAAGCGGCTCAATCACTTTAATATTCTGAAAGGTGCCGATGAGCCCGTCGTCACCTATAAATTCTATAATCAAATTGCCGTCCGTTCGTGCGGCAAGATAATTATCACCGAGTTTTCCGCGCCCTACGACAAAGCACTTAAAGGTTTTGCCGGCGTGGAGTTTCATATTTTCTGCCGAGATTTTTTCCTGCGCATCGAGAATTTCGGCGAGCCATTTTGCCTTTTCCTCGTGGGGAACAGGGTCGTCCATCTGCGCAGCGGGGGTGCCCACTCTCGGCGAGTAGATAAAGGTGAAGAGTCCCGTCGCCTTAATCTCCTTGACGAGTGAGAGCGTGTCGAGAAATTCCTCGTACGTCTCGCCCGGGAAGCCGACGATAATATCGCTCGTGATGGAGAGCGCGTCGCCCATCAAATCCTTCGCGTAGTTTATCAGCGAGAGATACTTCTCACGGGTGTATCCCCTGTTCATTGCCCGCAGCACCCTGTCGTTGCCGCTTTGAAACGGAAGGTGAAGATGGGTCGCTACCTTATCGCACTGCGCCATCGTCTCGAGCAATTCCTTCGTGCAGTCCTTCGGATGACTGGTCATAAAGCGGATGCGAAAATCGCCGTCAATTTTGCTCAGCATACGCAGGAGTTCTGCGAAGGTCACCCGCGGTTCCAAATCCTTGCCGTAGGAATTGACATTCTGTCCGAGGAGGGTAATCTCTTTATAGCCGTCGCGCACAAGTTGCTTAAACTCGCAGATAATATCCGCAACCTTGCGGCTGCGTTCCCTGCCCCTGACGTAGGGAACAACGCAGTAGGTACAGAAATTATTGCATCCGTACATAATCGGGAGCCACGCCTTGCTGTCGTTGTCGCGCCTGACGGGAAGTCCTTCGGCAATCACGCCGTCGATGTCGGGCAGTTCAAACACGCGCTTGCGCCGCGTCATCGCGGTATAGAGAAGCTCGGGCAGCTGATGCACCACATGGGTGCCGAACACGAGGTCGACAAACGGGAAACTCTCGTGAATCTTATCAGCGATGTGCTCCTGCTGCATCATACAGCCGCACAGCGCAATCACGACGTCGGGGTTGGCGAGTTTATATTTCTTCAGCGCGCCGACATTGCCGTACACCCTGTCCTCGGCGTGCTCACGCACGGCGCAGGTGTTGAAGATGACGAGTTTTGCCTCGTCGCGCTTATCGGTGAAAGCATAACCCATCGTCTCGAGCATACCCTTGATATGCTCACTGTCGGCGACATTCTGCTGGCAACCATAGGTCACCACGCAGGCAAGGGGCTTGTCCTCGTAGCGGCTTTCAAGAAGAGACTTCACCTTCTGCTCATACTGTCGCTGGGTATTCAGTTCTTCTTCCGTCACAAATCTTGTGTTTGCCGCCACCAAATCACCTCCGTCGGGCATACTATCACTGATACTGCAATATTATATCAAAAAGCAGTTGGTTATTCAATATATAATATTATAAATATTTTGTTAATTTAATATTTTATTATATATAAAATCCACAATAAGTAATTGATTTTTCCTCGCAGGCGTGGTATCATCTAATAGACTAAAACAAGGTGGTAACATTATGCTGAAAAAACGAGGTGCGGGCGTGTTGATGCACATCAGTTCCCTTCCGTCGGATTACGGAATCGGCGTATTCGACGAAAACGCCCGCCATTTCATAGACAGAATTGCGGATATGGGATTTACCTACTGGCAGGTACTCCCCTTTAATCCGACCGACGACGCGAATTCACCGTACTGCTCACCGTCCGCGTTCGCCGGCAACTTCATGTTTATTGACCCGAAGGGACTGCTCGATATGGGGCTGATTGACGAGGCAACCTATCGCGAGAATTGCTACGACGGCACCCCCTACACCGCGGACTACGAATTCGCCAAAAAAATCCGCTATCAGACGCTCAAAAAAGCCTTCCTCTGCGTCAGCGAGGAACTCGCGGCTAAGATTAAACAGTTTGAACTCGAAAACGAGTGGCTGACCGACTATGCCGTCTATATGGCGGTCAAGGAGATGGAGGATTTCAGACCGTGGTGGGAGTGGAGCACTGAACACGCGCACTACTTCGACTGCATCAAAAACATATTTGACTACGAGAGCGAGGCGGCGTTCTGGAAATTCGTGCAGTACATCTTCCACAAACAGTGGTTTGAACTCAAGAAATACGCGAATAAGAAAGGTATCGCCGTCATCGGCGATATGCCGTTTTATGTCGCGATGGACAGCGTGGACGTATGGTCGAACCTGCCGATGTTCCTCATCGACGAAAAGACGCTCAAGGTAGAGAAAGTCGCGGGCGTTCCGCCCGATTATTTCAGCGAAAACGGGCAGCTCTGGGGCAACCCGATTTACGACTGGAAGGCGATGAAAAAGGACCGCTATGCCTGGTGGCTCTCACGACTCGGTCACGCGCTGAAAATCTACGACACCGTGCGCATTGACCACTTCCGCGCGTTCGCGTCCTACTGGGCAGTACCCGCCGAGAGCGACACCGCCAAGGTCGGCGAATGGCTCGACGGACCGAAGATGGATTTATTCAGTAAAGTATTCGAAAAATTCGGCACCGACGCGCCGATTATCGCCGAGGATTTGGGCGTATTCGGCGAGGATGTGGTACAACTTCTCGAGGATACAAATTTCCCGGGAATGAAGGTCGCGCAGTTCGCATTCGACGCGAATTCCGACTCCTCCCACCTGCCGCATAACGCCGTGCCGAACTCGATAAACTACGTCGGCACCCACGACAACAACACCATCCTCGGATGGCTGTGGGAAGCGAGTGAGGACGAGCGTAATTTCGCGCTCGATTACTGCCACTTCCACGGCGGAAACTGGGGCGAGGGCGGCTACTATTCTCCCTCCTGCCGCTGCATTACCGAAGCGGTATGGCAGAGCGCTTCAAACGTTGCTATCATTGCGTTTCAGGATATGTGCGGCTTCGGTTCCGACGCGCGTATGAACATCCCCGGCGTGCCCGATAAGAACTGGCGTTTCCGCACGACGCGCGATACGATTGACAGTATCGACGGCGATTATTTCAGACATATCAACGCGCTTTACCGAAGAATGTATCCCGCGTTTGAAAAGACAAAAGAGAAGGCGTAGCCTTCTCTTTTTTGTCGTCATTATCTGCAAGGATTGTCAGATAAACTATTGTTCTGAATGTCGCCTCTTTCGGGCGGGAAGAAATCGTCCACGGGGAAGTCAATTCCCTGGAAGGTCGAGCACGGGTCCTGCGTATTGCAGTCGCACTCTCTGTCGGGGATGCAGTAGTCGTAAGCGGGCATCAGCAGCTGCGCGTCGCGCTCCATCTGTACGATGGAGAAGAGGCCGAGCGTCACGAGCACTGCCTTGCGCGGATTCGGGCGGAAATTCGCATCGTCCACCATACCTCTGACGCTCTCGGGGAATGCCGTAAAGAGCGGGCGGCGGCAGTGGTGAATATCGATAACGTCGGTGTCGAGCACAACGGGGTCAACCGCCTGTACCTTTGCGGTCGGATTGCTGTACTGCGGGGACTCGGGACGGTCGAGCTGGTTATTGCAACGATTGTAAGTGGACTTAAATACCTTTACATCACCCTCGCTGCCGAAGAGGATGCATTTCTTCTCAAAATTCGTGAAACCGATAACGGTCTGAGGATTGGAGAACGGACCGCCGTAGACATCAAAGCGAAGTCTGAAATAGAAATTGATGTCGACATTATAGTAGCCCCTGTTGAAAGGCACATCCTCCACATCGATGCTGACAGCGACGATGTCGCAGTCCCTTGTTTTGATGCTTTCGGCTCTGTCGATAATATCCTGGGAGCCGCCGTAAAATGTAACTCTTAAATCCTCTGCACAGTCCTTGCTCACGCACGAGTCAAAGATACGCTTGGTATCAATGCAGACTGCTTCGTTTATCCTCTTTTCATTTGGGTTGATAATCGGAACATCAGCCATAAAAATACTCCTTCATAAGTTATTAAAGCATCGCTTTAGTACATCTTATGAAGGAGTCATTATTTTGTTAAAGTTTTTCGAGTTTGGCAAAATTCGCCATCAGCTTCTTCGTGCCCGCTTTGTCAAAGGCGACCTCCAGCAGGGCGTCGTTACCCATCGGTTTTGCATTCAGAATAACACCGGTGCCGAAGCTCTTATGCCGCACGGTGTCGCCGACATGGTAGGTTACGCCGCTCGGTGCCGCGCCGCCCGTCTGACCGAACTGATGCGCTGCGGAGCTGCTCTGCTTCGCCTCGCCGATGGGCGTGGACTTGCTGTATTTATACGGTTTTTTCGGCGTGCCAAAGCTCGAGGCGCCGCCCGAAAATCCGCCGAAGGAATATGCTCTCGGCTGCTCTTTCACCGTCCTGTCCTCGGTCACACGCTCAGGGATTTCACGCACGAAGCGTGACTGGATATTGCGATTTGTCGTGCCGTAGAGCATACGCTGGCGCGCGTTAATCAGATAGAGTTTTTCGCGCGCTCTTGTGATGCCGACATAGGCAAGACGGCGCTCCTCCTCGAGTTCCTCGTCCGAATACATACTCTGGTTGCCGGGGAAAATGCCCTCCTCCATACCTGGAATGAAAACGACGGGAAATTCGAGTCCCTTTGCCGAGTGCAGCGTCATCAGTACCACACTGTCCTCGTCGGCATTGTACGAGTCAATATCCGACACGAGCGCCACATCCTCGAGGAAATCCGAGATGGAGAACTCGTCGTCCTCTTCCTGATACTTTATCAGCATGGTCGAAAGTTCCTGCACATTCTCCTTGCGGCTATCCGCTTTCTGCGGGTCGTCCTCGTCGAGATAGTCGAAATAGCGCGTTTTATCAAGGATTTCCTGCAGCAAATCGGACGGCTCCATTCCGTCCTCAGCACAGCGGATAAAGCCGTTCATAAGGTCGCAGAACTCCTTTAATTTACCTGCCGAGCGGGAAGTCTTGGAAAACTCGTCGGCGTGCTCGCACACTTCAAAAGCGGTCATTTTGTTCATCGCGGCAATCTCGAGAATATAGGAAAACATTGTGTCGCCGATGCCGCGCTTGGGGGTATTGATAATACGCTGCAGGCGCACATTGTCGGCGGGGTTATTGATGACGGCAAAATAGGACACGATATCCTTAATCTCCTTGCGGTCAAAGAAACGGTTACCGCCGATGATACGGTAGGAAATACCCGACTTTGCGAGCATCATCTCGATATTACGCGACTGCGCGTTCATACGGTAAAGCACGGCGTGGTCGCGGTAGCTCCTGCCGTTTCTGACGCTCTCGTTAATCTCGTCAACGATGAACTGCGCCTCGTCGGTTTCGCTCAGCGCGGTATAAAGCACCACCTTGTCGCCGTCCTTGCCCGCGTAGGAGCGCAGGTGCTTGTCGGCAAGGCGGGTGGAATTATTCTTGATAACCGAGTTTGCAGCGTCGAGGATATTCTGCATCGAGCGATAATTCTCCGCGAGCTCGAGCTGAATGACCTTCAGTCCCTCGTCCTCGTAGCGCTCTCTGAAGCGCATAATATTCTCAATCGTCGCGCCGCGGAAACGGTAAATACTCTGGTCGTCGTCACCGACAACGCAGATATTATGGTATCCGCCCGCAATCAGATAGGTGAGCACATACTGTGCGTAACTCGTGTCCTGATACTCGTCGACGATGACATACTTAAACTGCCGTTGGTACTGCTCGAGCACATCTTCATTTTCACGAAAGAGCTGCACGGTGTTATAAATCATATCGTCAAAATCCATCGCGTCGGCGCGCATCAGTTCCTTCTGGTACTCCTCGTAGCACTGCGCAATCTTTGACTTGCGAAAATCGTTGACGGTGCTTGCCCTGTACTCGGCAGGGCTGATGAGGCTGTCCTTGGCGTGGCTGATTTCCGCAAGAATGGAGCGGTGGTTGAGAAATTTATCCTCGATGCCGAGACTCTTTTGCACGCGCTTCATCACACGGCGCTGGTCGTCCGTGTCGTAGATGGTGAAATGCTGCGAATAGCCGAGCCTGTCCGCATAGCGGCGCAGCATACGCGCGCACATCGAATGGAAGGTCTGCGCCCAGATTTCGCCCGCCTCGTCGCCGATGGTATTCATCAGTCGTTCCTTGAGTTCACCCGCCGCCTTGTTGGTAAAGGTGATGGCGAGCACCTGCCACGGCAGCGCGTAGCCGTCGCGGATGATATGCTCAATGCGCTTAACGATGGTTGCGGTTTTACCGGTGCCTGCGCCAGCGACAACGAGCACGGGTCCCTCGATGGTTTCAATGACCCGCTGCTGCTCCTTATTTGGTTTTACTGCGTCTTTATTCATAAAAATACCCGTATAGATTATGTAGGGGGCGATGACCACATCGCCCCGATTTTTAAGTGTTTATCCTAAAAGTGTAAGAAGTATACCTGCCGCAACTGCCGAGCCGATAACGCCCGAAACATTCGGTCCCATCGCGTGCATCAGCAGGAAATTCGCCGGATTCTCTCTCGCGCCTTCCTTCTGGCTGACGCGTGCTGCCATCGGCACTGCCGATACACCCGCCGAGCCGATAAGCGGATTGACTTTGCCCTTGGTAAAGATATACATCAGTTTGCCGAAAAGCACGCCTCCGGCTGTGCCGAAGCCAAAGGCAAGCAGACCGAGCAGCACAATCTTCAATGTGTTGACATTGAGGAAGGAGTGCGCCGAGGTCGTGGCACCGACCGAAAGACCGAGCAAAATCGTGACGATATTCATCAGTTCGTTCTGCGCCGCCTTGGCAATACGCTCCGTGCGTCCGCTTTCCTTCAGCAGATTGCCGAGCATCAGCATACCGACAAGCGTTGCCGCATCGGGCAAAAGAAGGGATACGATAACCGTTACCATAATCGGGAACAGAATCTTTTCCAGTTTGGAAACGGGGCGAAGGTTGCCCATCACCACGCTGCGCTCTTTTTTCGTAGTCAGCGCGCGCATAATCGGCGGCTGAATCACGGGTACGAGCGCCATATAGGAATACGC
>SVOG01000023.1 GCA_015066525.1 Oscillospiraceae bacterium
ATATTCTGATAAATGGCGTTTGCCGTACCCTTGTACCACTCCTTGCCGCCGAGTGCCTCGTAGGGGGAGAGCACGTGAACGCCGCCGTTAATACGGTCGAGGTCCCAGGGCTGACCGTTGCCAAGGTAGTCGTTGAGCACGAGCGGCTGATACTGGGTTAATACGCCCACAGTGTAGATACCGCTGTTGACACAGTTGGACAGGGGGAAGTCGATGATACGGTAATTTCCTCCGTACGGTACTGCAGGCTTTGCGATACTCTTGGTTAAAACACCGAGACGGCTACCCTGTCCGCCGGCAAGGAGCATCGCGACAACATCTGTTTTGTGTTTCATATTTTGCCTCCGTAAAACAATGTTTTCATGATTTCTATTTTTTCTTCTTTTCATCGACTTTCCTGAGGAACACAGCCGAGAGACCGTGCAGCTTGAGGTCGATGTGCTGCTCCATACCGTGAATCGGCTCCTTAACAGTTTTGTAAGTGCCGGAGAGCCTCGGTTTGTCGCCGCCGTATTTCACAAGGGAGGTGTCGAGCACTACCTTGTATTTACCGGATTCGGGAACGCCGATTTTGTAACTGTCAAA
The DNA here is from genome assembly GCA_015066525.1 of Oscillospiraceae bacterium. GTDB lineage: Bacteria > Bacillota > Clostridia > Oscillospirales > Acutalibacteraceae > Eubacterium_R. The sequence continues at coordinate 586 of SVOG01000023.1, forward strand.
ACCGTTCGGCGTCCAGTTGAATACTGCGATGATGTCCTCGCCCTTCTTATTCATTCGACGGAAGGCGATGACACTGTTGCAGTTGTCCTCGCTCGAAATCCACTGGAAACCTTCCCATGAGTAGTCGATTTCCCAGAGTTCGCTGTGCGTTTTGTAGAATTTGTTGAGTTCCCTGGTGAACTCTCTGAGTTTTGCGTGCTTCTCGTAGTCGAGCAGCAGCCAGTCAAGTCCCTGCTTGTAGTTCCATTCAATGAACTGACCGAACTCAGAACCCATAAATAAGAGTTTCTTGCCGGGGTGCGCTATCATATATGCGAGGAAGAGGCGCATACCATCGAATTTCATATCGTAGTCGCCGGGCATCTTGTTGAGCAGGCTCGCCTTGCCGTGTACCACCTCGTCGTGGCTGATGGGCAGAATGAAATTCTCCGAGAAAGCGTAGAAGAAGCTGAAGGTGATGCAGTTGTGGTTACCCTTTCTAAACAGCGGGTCCATCGAGGTGTAACGCAGCATATCGTTCATCCAGCCCATATTCCACTTGAAGTTGAAGCCGAGACCGCCGATATCGGGCGGCATCGTAATCATTGGCCAGGCTGTGGATTCCTCGGCAATCATCATGACGCCGGGCTGTTCCTTAAACATTGCCATATTGAGCTTCTGGAAGAATTCCACCGCCTCGAGATTCTCGCGGCCGCCGTTTTTATTCGGCGTCCACTGTCCGTTTTCTCTGCCGTAGTCGAGATAGAGCATGGATGCTACCGCGTCGACGCGCAGTCCGTCAAAGTGGAATTTCTCCACCCAGAACATCGCCGACGACATCAGGAAGGACTGTACTTCCTTTTTGCCGTAGTCAAAGACGCGTGTGCCCCATTCCTTGTGCTCGCCTTTCTTGAGGTCGGCGTATTCGTAGCAGCATTCGCCGTCGAATTCGTAGAGACCGTGCGCGTCCTTCGGGAAGTGGGCGGGTACCCAGTCGAGAATGACGCCGATGCCGTTTTTGTGGCAGGTGTCGATGAAGTACATCAAATCCTCGGGTACGCCGTAGCGCGAGGTTGCCGCGAAATAACCGGTTACCTGATAGCCCCAGGAGCCGTCAAACGGATACTCCATAATCGGGAGCATCTCAATATGGGTGTACCCCATATCCTTGACGTACGGTATCAGCTCGTCCGCCATTTCACGGTATGTAAGGAAATTACCGTCGTCGTGCTGCTTCCAGGAGCCGAAATGAATTTCGTAAATATTGACGGGCTTTTCGAGAATATTCGATTTGCCGCGCTCGTCCTGCCATTTCTTATCGTGCCACTTGTAGTCGGCAAGCTCGTAAACCTTCGAGCCGGTGGCGGGGCGGGTCTCCTGATGTACGGCGTAGGGGTCTGCCTTCATCAGCGTCCTGCCGTCCTTGGTCTTAATCGCATATTTATAGCAGTCGTATACATTGACATTTTCAATGATTGCTTCCCAGATACCGGGACTTGCAGGCAGACAGCGGTGAGCATTTTCATCCCATCCGTTGAAGTCACCTACAACGCTGACAGCTTCTGCGTGAGGCGCCCACACTCTGAACGCGTAGGTGTTCTCCTTAATCTTATGAACACCGAAGAACTCATATGCCTTGTAATTCGTTCCGTCGTGAAACAGATACACGGGCAGCTGGTATTCATCTTTGATATGAGCCATAAGCATTCTCCTTTTCCGCCATAGGGATTGCGTTTGTGTATAAAACTCCACTATGACTATATTTATAATTTTATCATAACAGATAATGGGGACTATTGCAAGTGTTATTTGTGTATTTTGTTACAAGAATTTTTTGAATTTTTTGAAAACTTGTGCAAATTAACCTAAAAACATTCTTCTTTTTGTGATAGATTAACAAAAGGCATTTTTCTTCACCGAAGAATTTTATATTGATTCACTATTGCTACATAAAATTGTAAGTGATATAATACCCATATATTATTTTAGATAAGATGATGAAACGAAGATTAAATACGGATTTCTGAGGCAGGACGGGTAAAAAATGAAGTTTACGAAGATGCACGGTTGCGGCAACGACTATGTCTATTTCGACTGCACCGAGGAAAAGATTGCCGACGAAAGCGCGGCGGCAAGAGCACTCTCCGACCGGCATTTCGGTATCGGCGGCGACGGCATTATCCTGATTAAAAAGGGTACGGCTGCCGCATTCGAAATGGTGATGTATAACGCGGACGGCACGCGCGGCGCGATGTGCGGCAACGGTATCCGCTGTGTAGCAAAATATGTTTATGACCACCGCCTGACGGACAAGACTTCGATTTCGATTGAGTCGATGGGCGCGGTGAAATATATTGACGTAACCGTCGAAAACGGAAAGGTCGTCAGCGCGAAGGTGGATATGGGCGCGCCGTCGCTTTATTCCAAAGATATTCCCGTTCTATGCGAGAGCGAGCGCGCGGTGAATGTGCCCGTTACGGTCGGCGGCGTCGACTATGAGATGACCTGCGTTTCGATGGGGAATCCCCACGCCGTGGTGTTTATTGATAAATCTCCGCGGGAGTTTGATGTCGAGGGCGTCGGCGTCCTCTTTGAGAACAACGAAATTTTCCCCGACAGAACCAATACCGAATTTATCTTCGTGCAGGACAGAAAGAATCTTGAAATGCGCGTGTGGGAGCGCGGCTCGGGTGAGACGCTTGCCTGCGGTACGGGTGCCTGCGCAAGCGCCGTGGCAGCGATTGTCAACGGACTGTGCGATAACGATGTGACCGTGCACCTGCTCGGCGGCGACCTTCAAATCAGTTGGAGCGGCAAGGAAGGGGACAGCGTCTTTATGACGGGACCCGCCACCACCGTTTTTGAAGGTGAAATCAATTTATAATTTTTTGTTATATATAGGAGGATTGAAGTATGACAAAGACAACACAGCTCTATGAGGGCAAGGCAAAGAAGGTTTGGGCAACCGAAAATGACGACATCGTCATCGTCGACTACAAGGATGATGCCACTGCGTTTAACGGCGAGAAGAAGGGCACCATCGTCGGCAAGGGCGTCGTTAACAACAAGATGAGCAACTACCTGATGCAGCTTCTTGAAAAGAAGGGCGTTCCGACTCACTTTGTTGAGGAACTCTCCGACAGAGAGACCGCCGTGAAGAAGGTAACCATCGTACCGCTCGAGGTTATCATTCGTAACCGTGCCGCAGGCTCCATCTGCAAGCGCCTCGGACTGGAAGAGGGTATGGATTTTGTATGCCCGTCCATCGAATTCTCCTATAAGGACGACGCACTCGGCGACCCGCTGATTAACGGCTACCACGCTGTGTCCTGCGGTTTCGCAACCCGTGAAGAAGTGGAGACCATCAAAGAGATGGCGTTCAAGGTAAACGATGTGCTCAAAGAGTACTTCGCTTCCATCGGTGTAGAACTCATCGACTTCAAACTCGAGTTCGGCAAGACCTCCGACGGCACCATCGTGCTCGCTGACGAAATCAGTCCCGATACCTGCCGCTTCTGGGATATCAACACACACGAGAAACTCGACAAGGACCGCTTCCGTCGCGATATGGGCGGCGTAGAAGAGGCGTATGCCGAAATGATGAAGAGAGTAGGACTTGACTAATGGCTAACGATAATTATACCTCCCCCTTTGCGGCACGCTATGCCAGCAAGGAGATGCAGTATATTTACTCTCCCGACTTTAAGTTCAGAACATGGCGTAAGCTGTGGATTGCCCTGGCGGAGGCGGAGCACGAGCTCGGTCTCGGCGTTACGCAGGAGCAGATTGACGAACTCAAGGCGCACGCCGATGACATCAACTACGATGTTGCAAGGGAGTATGAAAAGAAATTCCGCCACGACGTGATGAGTCACGTTCACGCCTACGGTGAGCAGTGCCCGAACGCGCGCCCGATTATCCACCTCGGCGCGACATCGTGCTATGTCGGCGATAATACGGATGTTATCACGATGCGCGAGGCGATGCTTCTCATTAAGAAGAAGCTCGTCAACGCCATCAACTCCGTGGCAAAGTTTGCGGATGAATACAAGGATATGCCCTGTCTCGGCTTTACCCATTTCCAGCCCGCGCAGCCGACCACCGTCGGCAAGAGAGCGACGCTCTGGCTGATGGATTTGGTGATGGATCTGGAAGAGGTCGACCATGTGCTCGACACCCTGATGCTCCTCGGCTCCAAGGGTACGACGGGCACGCAGGCGTCCTTCCTCGAACTCTTTGACGGCGACCACGAGAAGTGCAAACTGCTCGATAAGATGATTGCCGAGAAGATGGGATTCAAGGCTTGCTTCCCCGTAAGCGGCCAGACTTATGCCAGAAAACTCGACACGATTGTCGTCAACTGTCTCGGACTGATTGCGCAGTCGTGCTGTAAGTTCTCCAACGACCTCAGACTTCTTCAGAATCTCAAGGAGATTGAGGAGCCGTTTGAAAAGAATCAGATTGGCTCATCGGCGATGGCGTATAAGCGTAATCCGATGCGCAGCGAGCGTATCGCATCGCTTTCAAGATATGTTATGATTGACGCGCTCAATCCCGCGTGGACGGCGTCGGCGCAGTGGTTCGAGAGAACGCTCGACGACTCGGCAAATAAGCGCGTATCCGTCGCTGAGGCATTCCTTGCAACCGACGGCATCCTCGACCTTTATATCAATGTCACGAGCGGGCTCGTGGTATACCCGAAGGTAATCGAGGCGCGCCTGATGAGCGAGCTGCCGTTTATGGCGACCGAGAATATTATGATGGACGCCGTTAAGAAGGGCGGCGACCGTCAGGAACTCCACGAAAAAATCCGTCAGCACTCGATGGCTGCCGGAGCGGTGGTCAAAGTCGAGGGCGGACAGAACGACCTCGTCGACAGAATTGCCGCAGACCCCGCCTTTATGACGACGAAGGAGGAAATCCTCGCGATTCTCAAACCGCAGAATTTTGTCGGCAGAGCACCCGAGCAGACGGCGGACTTCCTCAGCGAAGTCGTCAACCCGATACTCGAGAAGAACAGGGACCTCCTCGGCGTGGAAGTAGAAATCAATGTATAAGATATAAAAAGAAGGCTGGAAACAGCCTTCTTTTTTCGCTATTGACGGGCTCTTTCGTACGACGCTTTGAAGAGGGTCGTATAGTAATCGCAGTCCGAAAGTTTGCCCGACGCCGCCGCCTTCGTCAGATAGGATGCGGGGTAGACGAACATATTGTTTTCATAAATACTCCTGCTGTCCACAGGGGAGGTGACGGTGTAGTTCATCGGGGTTTTGGCGCGGTAGGTCTGTTCGCTGACCGATTTGCCGTTGACGTAATAATGCGCGCCGTCCTTCTTCCAGGTCAGGCTCCTTTTGGATTCCGTCTTGTCAAAAGCTACCGTGTAGCCGCTGCTTTCGCTGCCGTTGTAGACGAGGAGTTTGTTGTCGCTCTGATACAGCTTGATGACAAAGCAGTCGTGACTGCCCGAGTTGGAAAGCGTGTCCTCGTAAATCATCTGCGCCGTCGCGCCGTCAAAGGTATAGAGGCGGTAAGCGCCCTCGTCGCCGATACCGTCGCACCATCCGACGAGCAGCTCGTCATTTCCGTCAAAGTCGGTGTCGACCAGCGCGACCGTATGCACGCCCCGCATCGAATAGCAGTCCCGATTATTCGGGTCGCGCTTTATCTGCGCCTCGCCGTGCGAGCGCGTCAGTGCGCTGATGACTTCGTAATATGCCGCATAGGTCGGGTCGATATTCGCCTGTTCCTTCTGCTGCCGGCTCTTGCCGAGGCATTGCTCGTAGAATGACTTGCTGTTTTCGTAATCCTGCATATCCTTGAGGATGTTCAGCGCCTCGTCGTATTTCTCTTCGCGATAGAGCTTGAGCGCTTTGTCGTATTTGCTTTTCAGGATGAGATTGCTGCACTCCTCAGCGCGCTTTGCGCTGTCCTTGTAATCTCCGAGCGCGGTAAATAGCTCGAGCGCGTTTTCGTACTCATACTCTTCGAAGTAGCCGATTGCCTTATCGTACTTCTTTGCCGTCACGATAACATTCGAGTAAAACACCACCCCGATAATCATCGCACTGACCAGTACAACGGCGATAATCGCCTTGCGCTTTTTATGCCTGATACCTTTGAGCTTTTCCATATCTATTATGCTTTTCATTCTTTCGAGCATCGTATCACTTCCTTTAGGGGTATTATAGCATAATTGAGAAACAATGTAAAACAGAATGTTGCATATTGTGCACGCAGGGAGGAGACGGTGGGATTCTCCTCTCGCGGGTTTTCGCAGGGCGGTTGCTAGCGCAGACGCTCCCCTCTGTCACTTCGTGACATCTCCCCGTTAAGCGGGGAGTACCCTGAATTCTGCTCGCCTTGGAGCGGCGGCATCATTCAGACCGCTACTGACTTCTTATTGCTCCCTTTCTCTGCCACCGGCAGCGGTCGCAAACAAAGCGTTTCGAATCCCACATCATGAAATAACGGAGACGGTGGGATTCTCCTCTCAACAACGAAACAGTCCACCGGACTGTTTCTCCCGCTTCTCGCCACGATGCGGCGACAAGCGGTGTTTCGTTTCGAATCCCGCCACCTCCGCCAAAAAAAGAACCCAACCACCGCAAGGGTGGTTGGTGTTCTTTTGGCGGAGACGGTGGGATTCGAACCCACGTGCCCGTTAAGGCAAACGCATTTCGAGTGCGCCCCGTTATGACCACTTCGATACGTCTCCGTATTTAATTAACTTAAAGTATGTGCAATCGAAAACGCATACGAACGGGGCGCCCCGTTATGTCCTGTTGCGGTGCCCAAAATTTGTTTCGGCTTGGGGCGCCGACAAATTTTGACCGCTGCCACTCCTTGTTGCTCGCTTCATCTGCCACCGGCAGCGCTCGCAAACGTCCCCACTTCGATACGTCTCCATATTTAATTAAAAAAACAATACGTCTCCGTATTAAATTGCAGGAATTATTTTAACATTATAAAATGTATTTGTCAATTACTAAAATATATGTTATGATATATTTATTAATTTTCAGGAGAAAACAATGATTGCAATTATTGATTACGGTGCGGGAAATCTGCAAAGTGTGAAAAAAGCGCTTGACTTTCTGGGCTGCGAGAGCGTCGTGACGAGCGACAGCGCGGTGATTGACAGCGCTTCCCATATTATTCTGCCGGGTGTCGGCTCCTTCGGCGACGCGATGGATTCCATCCGTGCGCGCGGACTCGAGGAAACCATTCAGCGCGCGGCGAACGGCGAGCGTCCGTTTCTCGGCATCTGCCTCGGTCTGCAGCTCCTTTTTGAGCACAGCGACGAGAGCCCCGATGCGAGAGGTCTCGGCGTATTTGAGGGCAGCATCGGTCTGATTCCGAAGAACGGGGGACTGAAGGTGCCACATATGGGCTGGAACTCGCTTGAGGTGACGCAGCCGAGCGGTATTTTCGAAGGAATTGAGAGTGGCACCTATTTCTATTTTGTGCACTCCTACTACCTCGGCAACGCGAAGGCGGACGAGGTCGCGGCGCTAACGCATTACGGTACGGAGATTCAGTGCGCGGTGCAGCGCGGCAAGGTGGCAGCCACTCAGTTCCATCCCGAAAAGAGTGGCGAAGCAGGGCTGCGCTTGCTTCAGAATTTTATCAGGGAGGGATAGACTAAACTATGTATGCGAAAAGAATTATACCCTGCCTTGATGTGAAAAACGGCAGAGTGGTCAAGGGCGTTTCGTTCGTGGATATCCGCGACGCGGGTGACCCCGTCGAGTGCGCTAAGATTTACGATAAAGAGGGTGCGGACGAGCTCGTGCTCCTCGACATTATGGCGTCCCACGAGGGACGGGGCACGATGCTCGACATCGTCGAGCGCGTGGCGGACAGCGTATTCATTCCGTTTACCGTCGGCGGCGGTATTACCACGACGGACGATTTTAAGGAGATTCTCCGCGCGGGCGCGGACAAGATTTCGGTCAATTCCGCGGCGGTGCGCAATCCGCAGCTCATTAACGACGCGGCGTATAAATTCGGCTCGCAGTGCGTCGTCTGCGCCATCGACGCTAAGCGCCGGGCGGACGGCACCTTCGAGGTGTACCTCAACGGCGGGCGCGTGCCCACGGGTATCGACGCGGTTAGGTGGGCAATCGAAGCCGAGAGCAGGGGAGCGGGCGAAATTCTCCTCACCTCGATGGACCAGGACGGACAGAAAACGGGCTACGACATCGCGCTGACAAAAGCAGTCAGCGAAAACGTCGGCATCCCCGTCATCGCCTCGGGCGGCGCGGGCAAACCCGAGCACTTCACCGAGGTGCTTACCGAGGGGAAGGCGGACGCGGTGCTCGCCGCCAGCCTTTTCCACTTCGGCGAACTCCCCATCCCGCAGCTCAAGCAGTATCTCCACGCAAACGGAATATCAGTAAGAATGTAATCAGAATACGACTGCCTTATGATAATAACGGACGAGCAATGCTCGTCCCTACGGTGGTCGTGCTTTTTTTAGCAGTTTGTAGGGACGACCATCGGTCGTCCGCTGTATGTAAATAAAAATGCTTCCGATTTCTCGGAAGCATTTTTTGTTACCCTTTATTTTACGGTGACCGTTTTTGCAGCGGAGTATGCGCCGTAAACCTTCTTGCCGTCGACCGTCTTGTAGGAGCGGACGCGTACGTAGTACTTGCCCTTCTTAAGACCGGTTACCTTCTTGGAAACCGTTTTGTTTTTACTAACCGTGACCGTCTTAGCGGATTTGAAGTTCTTGTTGGTGGCATACTGAATTTCGTAACCCGTTGCCGCGGTGTTCTTCGTGTATTTCACGGTGAACGCCTTTTTGGCGCCCTTGACGGATTGAATCGTCTGCTTCTTCGGTACGGTGATGCTCTTCGACTTCGCAGCGCCGTAAACCGTCTTTTTGTTAAAGGTGCCGTATGCGCGTACTCTGTACTTCGTCGTGCCTGCCTTAGCGGTAACTTTATAAGTCGTGGTATTCAGGTTCTTGATGGTTTTGACCGTGGTCCACTTCTTATTCTTGTATTCCTGCACCTCGTAGCCCGTGCCCTTCTTTGCCTTGTTCCAGCTGAGGGTGTAGGTGGTGGCAGTCGTCTTGGTTACCTTGAGGCTCGTAATCGGGGACGCCACAAGTTTAGTGCTGACCGTTACCTCATTCTTCGGCTCGGTGACAATCAGGTTCGCGGAATTCGCGTTTGTGCTGAGCGTCTTGCCGTTTACCTTAATCGCCGTTGCGGCATAGCCTGCCTCGGGCTTGAACTTCAGCGGTACGATATCGCCGTAGTTGTAGTAATAATTATACGCGCCGTCGATATAGCCGTTTGTCACGCTGAAGGTGTCGACGGTCGGGTATGTGTTCTGAAGGTCGAGTACATACGCCCTCTCGGTATAGAAATCCTCTTCGTTCCAATTCTCACTGTCAATATCGTCGTATGCCACGCCGAGAATATGTGCGCGTGCTTCGACCGACTTTTCGCCGCCTTCGGAGAAGAATTCCTCCTTGAATCCGATGAAACCGCCGGGCACGGTCGTGCCGACGAGGGATGCGTCGGAGAAAGTGTTTTTCGCGGCGTACTTGGATGCGGTAATCTTATCATTTGCCACATCGTAGGTAAAGGTGTCGCCGATGCCGTAGATGTATGCACCGTTTGCGAAGATGCCGTTCTTGTCGTAACCGAGGTTGCCGATGTAGTAGCTGATGGTTTTGGTTTCGCTGAGCGGGAGCGACAGATAGGCGTCGTCACTCTCGAGGTCGGTGTGCGCCGTTTTCCACTCCTTGCCGTCGAAGATGAGCATCGACGGGAAGGTGCCCTCGTCGTTCATACCGTACATACCGACGAGCTTATCCTTGTACTGCAGGAATTTTGCCGATGCTCTTCCCTCGGGAAGCTCAGCCGCCTGCTTGGTGAATACGCCCTTCTTTTCGTCGAGCTTGTAGACGTTCTTGCTGCACTCGAAGGTTTCCTCGTTATTGCCGCCGATGAGCAGGATTTCGCCGTTGTAGACTGCGAGTGATGAGCCGAAGATGGAGTCGTCGGGGATTTCCGCAATCTTCTTTGTCTTAAACTCGTTGAGGTCAACTTTGACGAGCGCGGTCTCGTAACCGAGAGTCTTGCCGTTCTGGGTATTAACGTAACCTAAGAGGCTCATATAAATGGCGTCGTTTCTGTATACGGCACCGTTTACGGTGAAGGTGACGTTCTCGTCGAAGATACCGGTGGTGTCGATACCGGTGAGCTCGGAGTAACTGTATTTGCCGTCGTATTCATCCTTCATGGCAGCGCCGATGACGCCCTCCATACTAACGAAGTACGCCTTATTACCGGCGGGTAGCGCATAGGAGCCGAAGGTAACAGGACTGCTTTCCATCTTCACTTCCTTGAAGCCGGGTTTGGAGGAGAGGAGTGCGTTGTAGGTAGCAGTGTCGATGTTGTTCGTCACTTCGATGACTGCCTTTTTCGTATCATAGTTATTGTCGGGAATGACGATGAGATTCTTCTCCGATTTGCTCGGGGTAACTTCTGCGCCGTTTACCTTTACGCTCTCGGTGTTGACGAAGGAGCCTGAAATCTCGACCTGTCCGTCCTTGTTGTAGGCAACGCCGGTAATCATCGGCGGCACCTTGGTGATGTCGTCGAGGGAGAGAACCTTTGCCGTCTCAACCTTGCCCTCGAGTGCGTCGGAATGCCTGCCGGCGTTCTTGATGATATTGACGATGTCCGCTGCGGTTGCGTCGGGCTGTGCATTCTTGATGAGTGCCGCTGCACCCGTTGCGTACGGGGTCGCCATCGAGGTGCCGTTATAGAAATCGTACTTGCCGAAATCCGCGGGGTCAGCATCCTGGTCGCTGATGGCTAAATCGTCGATGGTAATGGTGGTGTCTTTCGCGGGGAGTGAGATAATGAATACGAGTTTTCTCTCGGTACCCTTTTCGTACACTTCCTCGAGGTCCTTGTCCTCGGGGTCGATGTCTGTGAAATAGTGGTCCCAGAAATTGTCCTTCATATTGCCCCAAAGCTCGATGTTGCCGATACTGTTTTCCATAATGTCGACGACGTCCTTGTCGCGCGGCACGTCGTATACGTAGCCGAGGTACTCGTTGTTACCCTTGACAATCATACTGATGGAGTAGGGCTTGCTTTCGTCTTTGAGCGTAAAGGGAACTTCAAATGCGTAGTATTTGTCGGCCTTCCTGTCGAACTCGTCGGTCAGTTTAATCGCGAGCGCTTTGCCTTCGGTACCGAAACCGGGAACGATACTTGTTTCGTAACCGGTGCCGCTTTCGCCGTATTTGCTCTCGAAATCCACTTTCTTGAGATAACCGAAATCGCCCTCGCTAACGGCTTCGTCGTAATCCTGCATCTGTGTGCCGCAGAGCGCTGCTTTCTGCGCGTCGGTATAGATGGTCGGGTTAAAGCAGTTGTAGGATACGGTGGAGAGAATGTCCGTGCCGGGTGCGGCTATGTCGACATAGTCCTTGCTGTAGTTGGAGAAATCCGCGAGCTCGTCATTTTCATTCGAAGCGCCGATGGTAACGCAGTACTGGCTGTTACAGCAAGCGGGTGTTTCGATATAAGTCTCTTCCCACAACTCGTCATAAGCACCGAGCTCCATTGAGGAGTTGCCCGCTGCGACAAAGTTGATGACGCCGAGCTTGCCGAGTCTGTCGTAAATCTCGTCAAACATTGCCATCTCTTCCTGGTCGCCGCCGCCGCCCCAGGAGTTGTTGCAGGCTACGACATTGGTGCCGAGTTTAACGGCTCTCTCGAGGTATTCGTAAGCGGCAATCGCGTCCTCCGTGGTGCCGCCGCCTTCTGCGTCGAGGAATTTGAGCGCCATAATTTTGACGTTGGATTTATTGATACCGCTGATACCGGTTTGGTTATCCGCCTGTGCCGCGATGATGCCGGCGCAGTGTGAGCCGTGACCGTTGTCGTCCATCGGCTCGCCGCCCTTAATGGTACCGGTGAAGTCCATACCGTGCTTGCCGAGGAGTTTCTTGCCGTAGGGGTTATTCCATACGATGTCCTTGAGGTCCTCGTTTTCGTAGTCGATACCGGTGTCGACTACCGCGACAACCTGCTCTTTTTCAGAAGCAGCAGCCTTCTCCCAGAGGGCGTCGGCGTTGGTGTCGAGTGCGGCGGTACCGCCGTTTTGACCCTTGTTATCGAGCGCCCACTGGAAGTTTGAGTAGGTGTCGTCGGTGATGGTGCTGATATGCTTTTTGTAGTTCGGGAATACGGATGTAACGGCGCCGTTATTCCTTAACTGCTTGAGCATCTGGGCAGTGCTGAGGCTCTTGGATTTGAGCACGACGGCTCTGAGTTTATCCTTGCCGCTGCCGAATGTGAATGCGTTTTTGACACTGTAACCGTTGCCGAAATTGGTCTTGGCGTAAGCGGTCTTGGTGTAACTTGTGTCTGCATCGTCTGCGAGCACGGCGATAACTTCGCCGTTTACATAGTTTTTGCTGCCTTTAGACGTTGCTGCAGATGCAGTGCCGGGGAGCAGGAATGAGGTGATCATCATCACTGCTGAAACCAGCACGGCAAGTGCTTTTTTGAAATGAAGTTTCATAAACACATCTCCTTTATAATCTTAACTTCAATCTTATCATAACACTGAAATGCCCCGATGGCAATAGTACAAATATTAAAATTTGATAAATTTTTAACACATTTTTCGCCAAAAAAATAAAAGGTGACCAAAGTCACCTTCTATTATGCAATTTCGTTAGCTCCACTTGAGCGCCTTGATGCTGAATCCGAGCGTCGCGTCGAGCTTGTTTTTCTGGATAATGGCGTATACCTTATTTTTGCTGCCGGCGTTCTTGACCTTAGCGGTAACAAGGTAGTAGTTATTGTTGCCGAGATACTCAATGCGCTCTATGGTGACATCCTGCTGCTTTGCCTCGAACGCGCTGATGGAGAAGGAGTCGCTGCTTGCGTTGTAAACGAGTTTGTCGTTATCCGCCTTGTCGTTTACCTGCACCTTGAAATTCACGACCGTCTGTCCGAAATATTTGAACAAATCGAGCACGATGGTACCCGATGCGTACGAGGTCGTGCTGAGACCTTCGCGCTCTGCCATCCAGATGGCTGCGTGCGCCGCGATGTTAATCGGTACGCCGTCGGCATTTTCGTAATTCGCTTTATAAAGATACGGCACCTCGAGCATACTCTTGACAATCTGCTGGTCCTTGCTGGAGAAGGTGACTGCCTTCTTGTCCTTGGATTTGCGTGCCTGGGAGATGGTCGGCACCTTGTCCTTGTCAATCGGGACGGTGGTGATTTCCTTTTCCGTCGTGCCTTCGTTGCCCTTGGTGGTCGCCGTCGTGGATTTCGTCGGCTGGGTCGACTTGGTCGTTTTGGTGCTCTTGGTCGTCGTCTTTTTCTTGCCCGTGGTGAGTTCAATCTCCGCCTCTACGGTGACCTCTCTGCCGTTTTTATCCGTGACGACCTCGCCGTTTTTGTCGAGTACCTTGGCGATGGTCTTGCCGTTCTTATCGGTGACGTATTCCACGGGAACCTCGGTCGTAACAACCTCGCCGTTTTTATCGGTGACGACTTCGCCGTTTTTGTCGGTCACGGGCACATCCTGGAAACCGAATTCGTTGTCGGCTGCCTCGAGTCCCTGCTCGCTCGTCCCATTGTTCTCAGCCGTTTTGCACGCCGCCAGTGCCATACTCAGCAGCAGCGTCAGTACCAAAATGACGGATAAACTTCTCTTCAAAATAAACACCTCGTCGGTTAAATATTTCACAATCTATCTACGACGATTATATATTTTTTTGGTAAAATTGTAAAGAGGGAACATAGAAAAAGAACAAATATTTTACGATTAATTCATAATATTAACAATTTTTGTGTTATGATAGTGGTATAGTAAATTTGTTCTGGGAGGGGCGTATGAAACAGTCAAAACAGGTCGCGCTGGCGGGAATGTTTGCCGCGCTGCAGATTGTGCTGATGTTTCTCGGCAGCGTCGTGTGGATACTCTGCTACACCGCGCCGATGCTGTGCGGACTCATTATGATTATGCTGAGGGACAGCGTCGGCACGAAGTACTGCTTTACCGTTTACCTCGTGTGTAGCCTCGTCGGCATCTTCTTTTTGCCCGATAAGGAATGCGTGCTGACTTATGTATTCTTCTTCGGTTATTACACGATGATACGCGATAAAATTGAGGCGCTGCCGCGGGTTGTGGCGACGGTGCTGAAGTATCTGCTCTTCAACGTGACGATTGCGGCGTCGCAAGTGATACTCGTGTATGCGTTTCATATCCCGTTTGACACCGATTTCGGAAAATGGTCGATTCCTCTGTTTGCATTTTCGTTTAACTTTGTGTTCTTCTTCTATGAAAAACTCTTTCCCCGTCTCGTCAAACTCTACGAGGTGAAGTATAAGAGCCGCGTGGACAGACTGCTGAAATAGAATGGTTGACAAGTGTGTTATAATAGTATAAAATAAGCGAGGATTAGCAAAGGCTAACCGCGGAGGAAATATGACACAGTATAACGTTACGGGCATGAGCTGTGCCGCCTGCTCAGCACGGGTGGAAAAGGCAGTCAGCGCGGTCGCGGGGGTTGATTCCTGCGCCGTCAGTCTGCTGACGAACTCGATGGGCGTAGAGGGCACTGCCGACCCCGATGAAATTATTCGCGCCGTGACGGATGCCGGCTACGGCGCAACACTGAAAAATGAAAACGAAGCATCATCCGAGCGCACTGACGCACTGCGCGACACCGAAACGCCGAAGATTCTGCGGCGACTGATAGCCTCTGTCGCGTTTTTGCTCCCGCTGATGTATCTCTCGATGGGACATATGATGTGGGGCTGGAAACTGCCCGCGTTTCTCGACGGTAACCACTTTGCCGTCGGACTCGTTCAGATGGTGCTTGCCGCTATCGTAATGGGAATCAATCAGAAGTTTTTTGTCAGCGGCTTTAAGGGTGTGCTGCATCGCGCGCCGAATATGGACACCCTCGTGGCGCTCGGCTCGGGTGCGTCGTTTGTGTACAGCGTGATTGTACTGTTTATGATGCGGGGCGAGCATCTCTATTTCGAGTCGGCGGCGATGATACTGACGCTGATTACGGTCGGCAAACTGCTCGAGAGTTACTCGAAGGGACGCACGACCGACGCGCTCAAAGGATTAATGCGCCTTGCGCCGCAGACAGCGACGGTGCTGGTCGACGGCAGCGAGCAGGTCGTCCCGATTGATACGGTAGCAGTCGGCGACGTGTTTGTCGTCCGCGCGGGCGAGAGTATCCCCGTGGACGGCGTCGTCCTCGAGGGCGAGGCTGCCGTGAATGAGGCGGCGCTCACGGGCGAGAGTATTCCGACGGAGAAAACCGTCGGCGATGCCGTCTCTGCGGCGACTATCAATACCAACGGATATATGAAATGCCGTGCCGCGCGAGTCGGCGAGGACACCACCCTGTCGCAGATTATTAAGATGGTCAGCGACGCCGCCGCCACGAAGGCGCCGATTGCAAAGATTGCGGATAAGGTATCGGGCGTGTTTGTTCCCGTCGTGATTGCGATTGCGATTGTGACGCTGATTGTGTGGCTGCTCGTCGGCAAAGAGTTTTCCTATGCGCTCTCGCGCGGTATCTCGGTGCTCGTCATCAGTTGTCCCTGCGCGCTCGGTCTGGCGACCCCCGTCGCTGTAATGGTCGGCAGCGGCAAGGGCGCTAAGAACGGTATTTTATTCAAGACTGCCGCCTCCCTCGAAGAAACGGGCAGGGCGCAGATTGTCGTGCTCGACAAGACGGGCACGATTACGAAGGGCGAGCCCGCGGTGACGGACGTTATCCCTGCAAACGGTGTGGACGGCGACGCACTCCTGCGTGCTGCCTACTCCCTCGAGGTAAAGAGTGAGCACCCGCTTGCCGGTGCCGTTTGCCGCTATGCGGAGGAAATGAGTACGCCCTTGGATGCGGTGACGGCATTTCAGGTGCTCTCGGGTAACGGTCTGAGCGCTGAAAATGAAAACGGCGTCCTTTTTGGCGGAAACGCCCGCTTTATTGCGACAAAAACGACGATTCCCGACGCGCTGACAGAGCGCGCCGCCGCGCTCTCAGAGCAGGGCAAAACGCCGCTCTTTTTTGCGGACAGTACCCGCGTGCTCGGCATTATCGCGGTTGCCGATGTGCTCAAGGACGACAGTAAAACCGCCGTCAGCGAGCTGAAAAATATGGGTATTCAGGTTGTGATGCTCACGGGCGATAACCGCAGAACGGCTACCGCCATCGGTGATGCGGTCGGTGTGGATGCGGTGATTGCGGATGTTCTCCCCGACGGCAAAGAGGCTGCCGTGAAACACCTGCAGCAGTACGGCAAGGTCGTGATGGTCGGCGACGGTATCAATGACGCGCCGGCGCTGACGCGCGCGGATATCGGCATCGCTATCGGTGCGGGTGCGGACGTCGCGGTGGACTGCGGGGACGTCGTGCTGATGAACAGCCGTCTGAGCGATGTGGCAGCGGCAATCCGTCTCAGCAGGGGAACGCTGCGCAATATCCACGAAAATCTCTTCTGGGCGTTTATTTATAATATCATCGGCATTCCGCTCGCCGCGGGCGTGTGGATTCCGATTACGGGCTGGACGCTGAGCCCGATGTTCGGCGCGGCGGCGATGAGTTTATCGAGTTTCTGCGTCGTGACGAATGCACTGCGGCTGAATTTCTTTCAGCCCCACAGCGCAAAGCGTGATAAGAAAAAGAATACGGTGACGCTCGATGTGAGCGCGCTTCAATTAACACAAAAGGAGAAGGAAATAATGACAAAGACAGTACGCATTGACGGTATGATGTGCCCCCACTGCGAGGCAGCGGTGAAGAAGGCGTTTGAGGAACTCCCGCAGGTTGACGCGGCAGAAGTCAGCCACGAGCAGGGAACGGCAATTCTCACCCTGAACGCCGACCTCGACGATGCGACCATTCAATCCACCGTCGAGGCGAAGGATTACACCTTCGTATCGGTAGAGTAAATTACGAGGAATCGTTTGCATTTCGGCAGGACGATTTCTTCTGCAACACCGCCGTAAAAGAGTTTGATTATTCAACAAACGGAGCATATTTTATCACAATATGCACTTATAATCGAAAGTGTATTCTTTCATCCGTAGGGGCGATTCACGAATCGCCCGAAAACGCATTCACCAAACTTACCGCTTACGGTAATATTGCAGAAAAACATATCAATGCACTTGAAGGGCGATTTAATCTCATTATACCTGTTTATTCAATTATGCCAAATCATATTCATATGATTATAATGGTTGACAATCAGCGGGCGATTCGTGAATCGCCCCTACAAAATAACCGGTCAGTTCTCTCAAAAGCAATAGGATACTTAAAGATGAACACATCAAAAGAAATACATCATTATTGTGATATAGAGGTGTGGCAGAGAGGCTATTATGATCATATTATCAGAAACGAAAAGGACTTGAACGATATTTGGCAATACATCGCCGAAAATCCGCGCAAGTGGCTGCTTGGTAAGGATGAATACTACGCATAAAAAAGACACGGATTGCTCCGTGTCTTTTGTGTTATTCCGTTGGGTTGAGTTCAATCTTACCGCCGTGGTTGGAGGAGCCGTAACCGATGTAGCTCTTGCCGGGGTTGAGTTTTACCTCTTTGCCGTCCGCCGTCTTGAGCACGAGTTTATTGTTTTCGACGCTCCACTTGATTTCGAGCGCGGTGCCCTCGGAGAGAATCATTCCGTCGCCGCCTGCGAGATGGTAGTTGCAGTAGGTTTCGCTGTTGCCCGAGCCCTTATAGTTCGCCTTGACGACGTACTCGGTCTCGTCGAGCAGGAAGATGAGATTCTCGAATGCGAGTTCCGCCTCGCCGTATCTTGAGTCGAAATCGTAGGTCGTGTATTTCTGCTTATCCTCGATGTAGACAAATTTACCGACCTTCGGGCATTTGCCTGAGGAATAGACATCCGACCAGGTGAAGTTAACCTTGGTCGCGGCTGTGTCCGACAGCTTCTCGGGCTTTTTGTTGAAGTCCAGCACCGTGAATTTGCCGGTGTTAATCTCGGTTCTGAATTCGTTTTTCTGAATCAGCTTCTCGAGATTCTTACCGTTGAGGTAACCCGTGTGCTCCACAGCGGCTCTTCTCGAGTAATCCCTGCCGAAATAGGTGCCGTCCTCTGAATATTTCAGCAGATTGATATGGTCGACATTTTCGTTGGTGAATACCGTGTCCGCGCCCTCGTAATTACCCTTGGAGTGGGAAAGACCCGCGTGGATGAAGATACTGTCGAATAACTGGCTGAATCGGATGAACGGCGGTCGTGCCGAACGGGTCGGACCGACCTGCGCCGGTACCTTCGTGTAGTCCGCCCAGAAGAGGAGCGTTCTCGTCGAGTATTCGCTCTCGCCTTCGAGCACAATATCCGCCTCGTTCATACCCCACTGCGGTCTGACGGACTCGGTGGAGTACTCGTTTTCTACTACGACTGCGACGGGGCGTTTGGTAAGTGCTGCCGCGTTGTAGCCTTCCTCGCCCGTGAGCGGATTCAGCGGACCGCGCTTCTTGTCGGCGGTCATCACCTCGGTCGCGGGAGGATTGGTGACGGGCTTATCCTTCGTACCCTGCTTGGCAATAACGCCGAAATATACGCCGCAGATAATACCGACAAGCAGGACGATGGAAACAATGTAAATCAGTGCCTTCTGCTTGGCGCTTCGCTTCGGCTTATCGTCATCGCCGTCATCATAATCGTAATCCTCAACGGGCTCCTCGTTGGAGTGGGTGAGGAAATTGTCGTCATTGATGCCGAAAAGTTCGGAGTCCGTGCTCTGCGGTGCATTTGCCGTTTCCTCGGGCGTGTTGTCCGGTGCAATCTCAAAGATGCTCTCCGTCGGCGGCTCGGGGGTTGCAGTCGGCTCCGGCGAAAATGCCGGCTCGGATTTTATCTCCGGCTCGGGTGCGACCGGTTCCGGCTCCGCCGTCGGTGCGGGTGCCTGCGGCTCATCCTTGGGCACCTGTTTCGTTTCTGAGAACTGGCGTATTTCTTCCAGAATCTTATCTAATTCGTTATCGCTCATAGTGGAGCTCCTTTCTTACATGCCGTCAATATCGACCGTAATAAATCACTTCATTATACCATATCTTGACATAATATCCATAAAAGTTACACGATTGTAACTATATTTATACCTTTTACTGTATTTGACTTTTCACGGTGCTTGTGTATAATAAGGATAGAAAGAGGTGTTTCGATGCCAAAGACCATACCGATGATTATCACGAACGATACCATTCTCGTGAAGGAGAAGGACGGGAATAAATTTCGCTCCTTCGATATGCCGGCGATTGAGCCGGAAGTGAATATTCCGTTTTACCACGAGTTTGCAAAGCGCATTTCCGAGTGCCAGTATTATTTCAAGGAGTTTATTAAACGGCATTACGGCAGTAAACTCTCGCGCAATGTTCTTGCTGTTATTGTGCCCGATGATACGAGCGCGCTCGAGGGAATATTCATCAATGAATTCTTCCTCAACAGCGGCGCCTGCAAGGCGGTGTGCCAGATGACGATGGGGCAGGCACTGTCGAAGAAGCATTCGCGCTACATCAGCCTGTCGAAAACGAAACGCAACGTCATTTTGCAGTATATCAATGATAACGAGGTGATGGCGCGCCGTCTCTACGACTGCTCGGATTACAGCGTCAAGCAGATTCACGAGGACGCGAAGCGCCTCCATATCGACATCGAGTATGCGGGAGTTCCCGTCTTTGTCAATAATATTAATATGAATATGGACGACTTCTTTGAACTCGGCGAGGTGATTTCACCGAAGGATTTCCTCGACAAAATTGCCGTCATTGATGTCGAAAAGTTATAACTCCTTGAGCCTTTTGCCCGCAGGGCAATCCTTGAGTCTTGAGCCTAAAAAAGCCACCCTTCAGTGAAATGATATAATGATGGTAGACACAAAAAAGTGTCTGCCATCATTTTTTGTGGTAAGATAGAAAAAAGGAGATGAAAAGAATGGGACGACCAAAAGGTGGAACGAATAAAAGTCACAGAAAAGAAGAAAAATTAGCA
>SVOG01000024.1 GCA_015066525.1 Oscillospiraceae bacterium
AGCGATGTGCCCTTGGAGCGGGCGCCTCACCCTTTTGTCACCTGCGGTGACATTTCCCCTCACAGGGGAATCTCATCGCTCCCTACAAACCTATCACCTAAAACCTAAAAAAGAGCCCGAAGGCTCTTTTTTACAGATGATAAATGAGGTCGTCGCTCTTGCGGTCGAAGATGAATACACCGACTGCGAGGGTAATAAATGCCGCCGCTGCCGCATAGGCGAGCAGTTTCCAGCTCATCGGCATACCGTAGAGCACGCACTGGCGGAACAGTTCAATCATCGAATACAACGGATTTATCTTAATAATCACGATAATCCATCGCGTCTCGATACGCTGGAGCGGATAGAGAATCGGCACCATATAAAGCAGGAGCCTCGTCAGCACATCCCAGATATACTCAATGTCCTTAAAGTACACGTTCAGCACGGCAAGGATGAATCCCACGCCGACCGAGAACACGAGAATTAGAAACATCGGCACGAAGCACAGCAGCGCCCGCCACGAAAGCTCAAGCGCGTGGCCGTTGCTCACGCCCGTCAACTTAAAGAATACCCATACAAAGATAAGGCAGAGGATGGATATGGCAAAGGTGACGAAGGTCGAGAATATCGACGAAAGCGGGTACATATACTTCGGTACATATACCTTCTTAATAATCGCCGCATTACGGCGGAAGGACGTCATCGACTGTTTCGTCGCCGAATTGAAGAAGTCAAAGAGCAGGCGTCCCGTAAAAAGGAACACAGGATAGCAGATAACGTGCTTATTGCTCTTGCCGAACAGTCCGCCGAATACAACGGACAGTACAATCATATTAAGGAGCGGCTGTAAAAAGCTCCAGAAGATACCCAGCCACGAGTTTCTGTATTTCAGGCTGATATTCTTACGCGTCAGTTCAAACAGAAGATTCTTGTATTTGCTGAACATTTCAACGCCGTGTGAAATCTCACCCTGGGCGGTTCTCTTGCTCATTTGAATACCTCGCAAAGCAAATTGTCAAATTGAATATACGCATTATAGCACAACGGAATTAATTTTGCAAGTGGCAGAGTTTTGAGCGGCGTGAGGAGGCGAAAAATCACTTCCGTTTTGCAACTCAACGCCCAAAACCTGCGAGCACAGCAAGCGCTATTTCAACATCTGTGCAATTTCCATCGCCGTTTTGTACGCCGACATACTGCCGTCAAGGGTGATATCCGCCGCTGCCTCATAGAGAGGACGGCGCGCGTCAAAAAGCGCCCGCGCCTTTTCCTTATCCTGAAAGAGCGGACGCGTCGTGCTGTCGCCTATGCGCTCACAAACGGTTTCAAAATCCGCGTCGAGAAAGACAATCTTGCCCCCCTCCCGCAGCGCCTGCACATTTCGCTCATAGGTCACGGCACCGCCGCCCGTTGAGATAATCGTATTTTTCAGCGCGGCGCTCTCCCGACAGACCTCGTATTCGAGGTCGCGGAAATAGTCCTCGCCGTAAATTTCAAATATTGCTTTAATCGGGATGCCCTGCTTCTTCTCGACGAGCTCGTCCGTGTCGACGAAACGCCTGCCCGTCATCTTGGCAAGTTCCTTGCCGACAACGGTCTTGCCGCTTCCCATAAAGCCGCATAAGATGATATTGTTCACTGTCGTCACCTCGTTTGCAAAAATGGAGAATGGAAAATGGAGAATGGAGAATGTCGGGTGGACGCTGTCCACACCTGATTATATAATCGGGTGCGGGAAGATTCCCCTGTGAGGGGAAATGTCACCGCAGGTGACAAAAGGGTGAGGCGCCCGCTCCAAGGGTCCCGCCCATAATTCTCAATTCTCAATTCTCAACTCTCAATTCTCAACTGTTCTATGATATCGCCAACGGCGTTATCATGGAACTTCACGCCGTTCCATATTTCCTGTGCCACGGCTGCCTGCCAGACAAGCATCGGCAATCCGTTGAGATGCTTTACCCCGGCTTCCCTTGCGTAGCGCAGCAGGAGCGTCTCGGCGGGATTATAGACAGCGTCAAACACCGCGCCCGCTTGCGCCACGACTTCACGCGGCAGCGGACTCTCCTTCACATTCGGAAACATCCCGACAGGCGTTCCGTTGATAATTAAATCATACGCTCCGCCGACCGTGGAGAGTGTGATAATGCGGCAGTCCTTCTTCGTCTTTTCCTTTATCTCTTTCTTAATCTCGAGCGCCTTGGCGGCGTTGCGCGCGGCGATGGTCACCTCGGCGCCCGCCAGCACGCTCTCAAAGGCAAACATCCGGCTCACGCCCCCGCTGCCGAGGATGAGCACCCTGCCGCCAAGCGGAATCTCCGCGCCTTTAAGCGCGCGCAAAAAGCCTGCGCAGTCGGTATTATAGCCGATACTCCTGCCGTTTTCATTCTTCACGGTATTCACCGCGCCAAAGAGCGCCGCCCGCTCGTCGAGTTCATCGAGGAGCGGAATAATCGCAGTCTTATGGGGTATCGTAACATTATATCCGTCGAGGGAGGCGAGAAACGCCGCACTGCCGATATCCGCGACCTCGCGCGCTGTATAAGACCCGTCAATTCCCGCCGCTTCCATCAGCATATGATGGATGGCAGGGCTCTTCGTATGCCCGAGCGGGCAGCCGATGAGGGCGAACGATTTGGCACTCATTTTCATCACCTCGAAAAATTATATTGACAAACGCAGCAAAAATTTATAATATGATAATAACATATAAATCTTTTTACCACAATATTTAAGGAGCATTTTTATGATTTTTGACGAAGTAAAAGAGATTTTGGCAGACCAGTTAGACATCAATGAGGACGATATCGAAATGACCTCCGACCTGACGGACGACCTCGGCGCGGACAGTCTCGACGCCATCGACATTGTGATGAGCGTAGAGGACCAGTACTCCATCGAAGTACCCGACGAAGTCATCAAATCCATCAAAACCGTCGAGGACATCGTGTCATTTATTGAGAGCAATATAGATTAAGAGCCCCGCAGGGCTCTTTTTTGAATGATGAATCATTCATAAGCAAAGCCGGTACTGATTTGGTAAAATCACCAAATTATCCCGCGTTTTTTCGTGAACTTTATAAATTGAAAATATGTATCAATAATAGTAAAATATAAGTTAGGAGTTTTGCGCGCTTAACTTATTATTTTTTGCGCAAAGCAAAGGAGTGGAATTATGTCAGATAAATTTGTTATGGCGCTCGACCAGGGTACGACCAGCTCGAGAGCCATCATTTTTAACAAAGCAGGCGAGATTGTATCCAAGAGTCAAAACGAATTCACCCAGTACTATCCGCAAAACGGATGGGTGGAGCACGACCCGAATGAGATTCTCTTCTCCGTCATTCAGGCGATGATTGGCTGTATGCGTCCCGCCGGTACGGAGGACGCCGTGAAACCCGACCAGATTAAGGGTATCGGCATCACCAACCAGCGCGAGACCACCATTATCTGGGACAAGGACACGGGCAAGCCGATTTACAACGCGATTGTATGGCAGTGCCGCCGCACCGCAGAATACTGCGAGGAGCTCAAGAAGGACGGTCTCGGTCCCTATATCAAGCAGACGACGGGTCTGCTGATTGACGCGTATTTCAGCGCAACGAAGATTAAATGGATTCTCGACAATGTCGAGGGTGCGCGTGAAAAGGCAGAGGCAGGACAGCTCCTCTTCGGCACCATCGACACCTGGATTATCTGGAACCTCACGGGCGGCAAGGCGCACGTCACCGACTACTCAAACGCTTGCCGCACGATGCTCTTTGATATCGACAAACTCTGCTGGGATGAAACCCTCTGCGAGAAGCTCGAAATTCCGATGAGCATGCTGCCCGAAGTAAAGCCCTCGAGCTGCATTTACGGCTATCTCGATAAAATCGCCGGCATTGAAGAGTTGGCAGGCTGCCCCATCGCAGGCGCAATCGGCGACCAGCCGGGCGCACTCTTCGGACAGGGCTGCTTTGAAAAAGGTCAGGCGAAGAACACCTACGGCACGGGTTGCTTCCTCCTGATGAACACCGGAGGCGAGCGCATCGACAGCAAGTCGAATCTTCTGTCGGGTATCGCGTGGGGTCTCGACGGCAAGGTCACCTACGACCTCGAGGGCTCGGCATTCAACGCCGGCTCCGTCATCAAGTGGCTGCGCGACGAACTCGAACTCATCGACGACGCGAGAGAATGCGACGAGCTCGCCGAGGAAGTTCCCGACACGAACGGGCTCTACCTCGTACCCGCCTTCACGGGTCTCGGCGCACCGTACTGGGATATGTACGCACGCGGTATTATGGTGGGCATCACCCGCTCGATTAATAAGCGCCACGTCTGCCGCGCCGTGCTCGAGAGTATTACATACCAGATGACCGACCTGCTCGAAGCGATGATGAGCGACAGCGAAATCATGCTCAAGGACCTTCGCGTCGACGGCGGCGCATCGGTATCCGATATTATGATGCAGATGCAGGCGGATATGACCGGATGCAACGTCAACCGCCCCGTCAACCGTGAGGCAACCGCCCTCGGCGCTGCGTATCTCGCAGGTCTCGCAACGGGCGTATGGGAAAACACGGCGGAAATTGAGGAAAACAGAAAAGTCGACAAGATTTTCGTCCCCTCGATGCCGTCCGATGTCCGCAATAAGAAATACTCCGACTGGAAGCGCGCCGTAGAACGCTCCAGAAACTGGGAGAGATAAGAAAAAGCACCCGTTCGGGTGCTTTTTCAGTTTTGAATTTTGAGCTGCGTGAGTTTGCTGAATGATGAATGATGAATTGATGGTGGGTACCCGCACCCGTTATATCGGAGCGATGTGGGCATCGCTCCCTACAAACCTAACACCTAAAAAAGCTCCCCGAAGGGAGCTTTTTTATATTCTCGCTACGCCATCCTTACGCGCTGCTTCGGCAACTGCCGCTGCAACGGTATCCTTAATCCTCTCGTCGAATGCGTGAGGCAGGATGTAGTCGGGATTCAGTTCTTCGTCGCTGACGAGGGAGGCAATCGCATACGCCGCTGCAATCTTCATGCCCTCGGTGATGTCGCTTGCGCGGACATCGAGCGTGCCGCGGAAGATACCCGGGAACGCGAGTACGTTATTAATCTGATTCGGGAAGTCCGAACGACCCGTACCGACGATACTTGCGCCCGCTTCTTTCGCGAGGTCGGGCATAATCTCGGGGGTCGGGTTTGCCATCGGCAGGACAATCGGATTCGGATTCATCGAACGCACCATGTCCTGGGAAACGATGCCGGGCGCGGACACACCGATGAAGATATCGGTGCCCTTCATAGCCTCGGCGAGACCGCCCTTGACCATACCTCTATTGGTAATCTTGGCGAGTTCTTCCTTAAACGGGTTGAGGTTATCCCTGCCCTCGTAGATAGCGCCCGTTCTGTCGCAGAGGATAACGTCCTTCAGTCCGAGAGACATCAGAAGTTTGGCAATCGCCACACCTGCTGCGCCCGAGCCGTTGATGACTGCCTTGCAGTCGCCGAGCTCTCTGCCGGTGAGTTTCATCGCGTTAATGAGTGCTGCCGATACGACAACGGCGGTACCGTGCTGGTCGTCGTGGAAAATCGGAATATCGCAGCGCTCCTTGAGTTTCTTCTCAATCTCGAAGCAGCGCGGTGCTGCAATATCCTCGAGGTTGATACCACCGAACGAGCCCGAGATGTTATAAACCGTCTCGACGATTTCGTCGACATTCTTGGTACGCACGCAGAGCGGGAATGCGTCTACGTCGCCGAACTCCTTAAAGAGTACGCATTTGCCCTCCATAACGGGCATACCCGCCTCGGGACCGATGTCGCCGAGACCGAGCACTGCGGTGCCGTCGGTCACAACGGCAACCATATTCCAGCGGCGTGTGAGCTCCCAGCTCTTTTTATAATCCTCCTGGATGGCGAGGCAGGGCTCTGCAACGCCGGGGGTGTATGCGAGCGAGAGAGCGTCCTTGTTATCCACCTTTGCGCGGGCGATAACCTCGACCTTACCCTTCCACTCACCGTGAAGTCTGAGTGATTCTTTTCTGTAA
>SVOG01000025.1 GCA_015066525.1 Oscillospiraceae bacterium
TCTTCCGAGCCGCTTGGGTCCTCCGAGCCGCTTGGGTCTTCCGAGCCGCTTGGGTCTTCAGAGCCGCTCGGGTCCTCCGAGCCACTTGGGTCCTCCGAGCCGCTTGGGTCTTCCGAGCCGCTTGGGTCTTCCGAGCCACTTGGGTCTTCCGAACCGCTCGGATCTTCCGAACCACTCGGGTCCTCCGGGTCGGTTTTAGGCTCTTCAATCATAACCTCGCCGTAACGGATGTCGTTGAGCACGCGCTGAACAGCGCCCTTGAACCCGTAGTCCTCAATCTCCTGCGGCGTCACTTCGATAGTATATACCGTTTTCTCCTCACCGTCGAGGATGACGGTGCCGCTGTCGACTGCGTCGAGCATAGCCTGTCCCTGCGCGGAAGTGGCGGCGTTTGCCTCCACCGTGCCTGCGGGCAGGGTTGCGCAACTGAGGAGCAGTACTGCTGCCGAGATGACGGCGAGTACTTTGACTTTCCAATTCGAAAATACTTTTGTCATATCAAACACCTCATAATTATAATATGCTATATTTAGTATATATTTTCTTTTCTGTATTGTCAATAGAGCGCTCCTATTTCCTATATGTTTCCACTGAATTGTCAATAAAAAACACGGGCGATGCCCGTGTTTTTCTCAGCCTATTAAATCGTGCTCGTGGATGTAGTTTACCACTTCGTCAACGGTGGTGAAGGCGAGCGCTACTGTCGTATCGGCTGCGCCGTAGTAAATCGCGATTTTGCCGCTCTCTGCGTCCGCGAGTGCCGAGCAGGGGAAGACGACATTCGGTACATCGCCGACGGTCTCGTAGAGTTCGTGCGGGGCGAGCAGGAAACTGTCCGCTCGGTGCAGCACTTTCCACGGCTCGTCTCTGTCGAGAATGGCGGCGCCCATACTGTAAGTGAATCCGTTGCAGCTCGTGAGTACGCCGTGGTAGAACATCAGCCAGCCTTCGTCAATTTCGATGGGGGTCGGACCTGCGCCGATTTTTGTCTTTTCCCAGAACTGTTCGGGCTTCATCACAAAGCGGTACTTGCCCCAGTATTCCAAATCCTTACTTCTCTCGATAAAGATGTCGCCGTAGGGGGTGTGTCCTCTGTCGCAGGGGCGCACGAGGAGCATATATTCGCCGTTAATCTTCTTCGGGAAGAGTACGCCGTTTCGCGCTACGGGATAGGTTGCGTCCTCGAACTGCTCCCAGGTTTTGAAATCCTCGGTTGCCGCAATGCCGATGGTCGTGCCGTTCGGGGTGAGGTTGACCCACGAGAGATAGTACTTACCATCAATTTCGCAGAGTCTCGGGTCGTAGCCGTTAAAGATGACTTTGTCGTCGAGTTCCCAGTGAATCGCATCCTTGCTGTAGCCCGTTACGATATTGTGGTATCTCGTCACGTCGTCGACGCGGAACACGCCCGCAAAACCGTCGCCGTAGGGCACGATTGCCGAGTTAAAGATACTGTTTGCGCGGTAGAGATTGTCCCGTGTAATAATCGGGTTTGCGTCGTATCGCCATACGGGATAGCGATAACCCTCGGGTTTGTCCTGCCACGGAATGTTCGGGATTGCATTTCCTATAATTTTTGCCATATGGTACCTCCTTATGCTTACGCGTTGCGTTTGTTATCTGTTATCAATATTAATCTGAACGGTATTTTCGCCCGCGGGAGTACTGATGCGGATGAGACTTGCGCCGTTGTCGTACTGCTCGAGCACTTCGCACGGCACCTCGCCCGCAATATGAAACGGCTTGTGGACATAGATGAGACTCTCGCCCTTTTCCTGCGCCGTGAAACTGAGGGTGAATACATCGTTCTTGCGGTCGTAGTCGTAGGCGTTGATTTCTCCCGCAACCGCCACGGGATGCGTACGGCAAAGCATTTCCATCAGCGGAGAGTCGAGGTCGTCGCCGTGGTAGTCCCAGTACATCTGACCCCAGTGCATTTCGTCGAAGAAGTCGAGCAGCTCAAATGCGTGCGGGAACCACGAGGTGTCCTTGTTGTCGCTGCAGCCGCCCCATTCGCCGACGATGACGGGGACGTTCAGCCTGAGCTGGGTATTGCGCATCTCGCCGAAAAATGCTTTGACTCTGTCGGCGTTTGCGTACTGATAGAGCGGGGTGTCCACCGCAAAATCGTAGGAGTGCGGACCGAAGCACTGCTTTTCCTCGCGCACACCGTTTACGGTAATCGGCGGTGCCGACTGTTTGACACCGCTGTTGCAGATGTAGCATTGCTCCATCATAATAATACCGTTGTCGGTAATTCCGCGGATGGCAGCGGTCGTCTTGTTGAGAAACGGAGCATATTTGTCCACGTCAAATTTTTCTTCGAGCGCGTCGATGCGCCACACGATGTCGCGGATGACATTGCCGCCGATACAGTCGAGCATCGTGCGGGTGTCGCGCTTCAACGCAGACTTGAAGAGCTTGCCTTGATTGATTTTTTTGCTGAAGAGTACTGCTTTTACGACGTTGCCGATGAGCTTGCGAAACATTTTCTTGCTTTCGCTGCCCGGAAACGGCTCGTTCATCAAATCGAAGCCGAAGAGCGCGGGACTGTTGCCGTAGCGTTTGGCGAGCATCTGCCAGAGCGCGCAGTAGCGGTCCTGAAGTCCCACTCCGTCGACGGGGGTGTTGTTCCAGAAATTGTCGAAGGATTTGTGCACCCACTTGCCGAAGAAGTAGCCGTCCGCCCACACGAAAATCGGCTGACGCGGTTTGGCGCCGTCGGTGATGACCGCCCACTGCGGCGCACCATCGCCACAGCTTTCGCCGTCGTTACCCGAGTATAAATCCTGGTGCATATCGAGCAGGATGTACACGCCGTATTTCTCAGCGAGCGCAAAGATGCGGTCAATCGACTGCAGATAGCTTTCATTGTATTTGCCCATCTTGGGCTCCAGATTCTGCCAGGTGACGGCAAGACGGATGATGTCAAAGCCGTGTGCCCGATACTTTCGGAAGAATTCCTCGTCGAGATTGTAGCGGAATGCGGTTTGGTCTCGTAGCTTGTCGTCGATGTTCATACCGTTGAGAATGCGGGTCCTACCTTTTTCGTCAACGAAACGCAACTGACGGGTCAGTATTTTCTCCACAATGTTTTCCTCTTTTTCAGATATTTTACTTCTTCATTATAGACGAATGCTTACCGTAATTCAACCGCTATTTCAGAAGGTGGCTGAAATATTCGTTCAGAATGCGAACGGGCGCCGTCGCCCAGGGGTGAAAGAGGCTCGTGTTCCACTTCTGCTCCTTGCCCCACGCCTCGAAGGTCGCGGTGGCGTTTTCGCCAAGCATATGCCGCCAACTGTGTTCGGTATCCGCTGTGATAAAACCGAGTGCCGCATCACCGAAACCCGCTTCGCACAGCGCTTTGAGGAAGAAGTAGGCGAGATACACCGAGCACTGCATCCCGCGCTTTAGCAGATATTCTGCGGGTGCTTTGCTCTCGCTGATGCCGAAGGCTACGGGCAGGATATTGGCGTGCAGTGATGCGTGCGTGCTGCCTGCACAGTCGAGATAAAGTCCGGTTTTTTTATCGAGAAAAGTTTGATGAAATACCGTTTTTAACTTGTCCGCTTTCGGGATATATGGTTGATTCAGAATGGTACGGATTGTCTCCGTGCGCTTCATAGCGAAAATATAGTACGCGTTGATGACGCTGCCGAGCGCGCCCTCTTCGTAGCCGTCGCGCATATTCTCGGGCCAGTCGATGAGATTCCACGCGCCTGTGACATTCTCGAGCAGACCGTCGGCGTTTTCAAACTTATTGTATTCTCCGAGAATGTGCGCGCAGGTCGGCGTGAGTGCACGCAGCGTCTCACGGTCGCCCGTCAGTTCGTAATAGGTCAGCAGAAAATCGGGGTAGAGCAGGTCGTAGTCCGCGATTTTTTGCTCATAGGAGCAGGGAGCAACGGACAGAAATCTGCCGCTGAATCTGATGGAGTCGGAAAAGTCGGTGAGCGCCTTTTTCAGCATTCTGCGGTCTTTCGTCAGATAATAATGCGCGAAGGCGGATATATACGCGTCGCCGAGGTACTGTCCCTTTTCGCGCGTCGGACAGTCGATGAAAACCTCCTGCGTGCCGTATAGTAAGGTGTCCTTACAGAGATGAAAAACGGCTCTTAAATCTTCATTTTCGGTGACAATTTTCTGCGTCGTTTCGGGTATCGGGTAGTGCCTTGCCGCAAGCGTGACTTCGCTTACGGTAACGCCTTCATCGGCGATGATTTCCAGATAGCGCAGCGCCTTGTAGTCGTACTGCTCCACGAGATTTTCGCCGCTTTTGAGGATGCAGGTTTCCTCATATTTACAGCCGCAGCGCATATCGTAGCGCAGACTGCCGTCGTCGCAGAGCTCCTCGGCACAGCGGACG
This sequence comes from Oscillospiraceae bacterium, assembly GCA_015066525.1. Classification (GTDB taxonomy): domain Bacteria; phylum Bacillota; class Clostridia; order Oscillospirales; family Acutalibacteraceae; genus Eubacterium_R. The sequence goes on from SVOG01000025.1 coordinate 4,370, forward strand.
GTGAGCCTTGCTCCGTCCCTATTGGCATATGCGCGTATTATCGGCGTGCCGATATATTCGCGGGTGAAATCGTAGACGGTGCCGTTAAATTGCGGGGTGATTATTTCGGTTTCGATAGCGGGGAACGGCGCGTCGTCGAAGGTGTAATCCGCGTCGGCTTCTTTTGCAAAACGCATTGCGTTTTGCGGCGCGGTAAAATCGCGGTTTTCGGTGTAGGCGGTGTCGTAGCCGAGGCGGTCGCCGCCCGTGAAAGTGTTGTCGATGCGGTACTGCCAGGTCTTGTCCGTGCCGAAACGGTATGCGCCGTCAATCAGAATATCGGCAATCATGCCGACGCGCTCGTCGCCGCTCACCCATACACGGTTGTTAAGTCCCTGGTAGTACACCTGCGCCTCAATTATGTTGACACCCTTTTGCAGATAGGGGGAAATATCATATTCATTCCAGCGGTAGCGAAAGGGGTAGGACGGCGCGGGACCCGCGCCGACATAGATGCCGTTGATGTAGAGTTTATAGTAATCGTCCGCAGTGATGCGGATGACGGCGGTTTCGTGCGCGCCGGGACAGAACTGTCCGAGGAACGTAAGATGCATATTTTCCTGCACCGTTTCGGGCGCAATCCATTTTGACTGAAACATATTCTCACCGCCTTTTTTCTATCATACCTTTATTTATTGAATTATGCAAGTGGCGATGCTATAATGGGGATGGGTGATTTTATGTTATTTCCGCAAATGAACAGCAGCCGATTGCTGCTGAAACTCGACGGTATCTGGAATTTTGCGCTCGGCAGCGTAGATTTTGACGAAAATTGCTGCAGCGAGCCGCTGAATCAGTGCGAGAAAATGTATGTGCCCGCGTCCTATAATGACCAGAAGGCGGATGCACGCTTTCGCGACCATTTCGGCTGGGTGTACTATCAGACGCAGTTCAGTCTGCCCGCTCTGTTTGACGGACGACTTGTGCTGCGCTTTTGCGCAGTAACGCATCACTGCAGGGTGTATCTCAACGGTGTGAAACTTATGGAGCATAGCGGCGGCTTTCTGCCGTTTGAATGTGAGATTGCGCACGATTTGCTGCGTGACGGTAATTTGCTCAGCGTGGCGGTGGATAACCGTATCGACACCACGACCCTCCCCGTCGGAAACGAGTATCAGCAGGCGATGTTCGGCAGCGGACTCCCCGCTTTTGAGAGCGTGAGAAAGACGGAGATAAAGCCGCAGAATTACCCGAATTTTGACTTTTTCAATTACAGCGGCATTCACCGCTCTGTATGGATTTACACAACGCCAAAGGCGTATATTGACGACATCACCGTGACGACTGAAATAGAGGGCGCCGACGCGCGCGTCACTGTCAGCGCAGCGCTTTCCGCGGGCGGAAGTGCAGCGGTTACGATTCTCGATGCAAACGATTGCGAAATCGCCCGCGGCAGCACGGATACTCCTCTTATCATAAAAAATGCCACCCTCTGGCAGCCCGGCGCGGCGTATCTCTATACTGCGAAGGTGGTGTATCAATCCGACTGCTATCTGCAAAAATTCGGCGTGCGCAGTGTTGCCGTGAGCGGCGACAAGTTCCTGATTAACGGCAGACCGTTTTACTTCAAGGGCTTCGGCAAGCACGAGGACTCCGAGACCCTCGGCAGGGGTATCAACGAGGCGCAGAATATACGCGACCTATCGCTGATGAAATGGATGGGTGCCAATTCTTTTCGCACCTCGCATTATCCGTACAGCGAGGAGATGCTCGCCCTCTGCGATGAGGAGGGCATCGTTGTTATCGCCGAAACGCCCGCCGTGGGGCTGAATCGGAATAGTTACACAAAAATTGCCGCGACGCATCGGCAGGTGATTTGCGATATGATTGCGCGCGATAAGAATCATCCCTCCATTGTGATGTGGTCGCTCGCCAACGAACCCGACACCGAGGATGAGAACGCGTATGATTATTTTGCGCCGCTCTATACTCTTGCGCACGACTGCGACCCGCAGGACAGACCCGTTACCACGGTCGTATGCAACAATAACTACATAAAAGACAGAACGGCAACCGCGATGGATGTGATATGTATCAACCGTTACTACGGATGGTACATTTTCGGCGGGGATTTGGACGCCGCGCAGCAGGCGATGACTGCCGAGATGGAGTATTTCCGGCAGTTTAAGAAACCGCTGATGATGACCGAGTACGGCGCCGACGCCATTAGCGGACTGCATCAGAACCCGCCGACGATGTTCAGCGAGGAGTACCAGGAGGCGTATTATCGGTGTATGAATTCCGTGCTTGATAAGTATGATTTTGTCATCGGCGAGCACGCGTGGAATTTTGCCGATTTTCAGACCGTGCAGGGCACGATGCGTGCCGACGGCAATAAGAAGGGTATCTTCACCCGTGACCGCCGCCCGAAACTCGCCGCGCATTATTTTCGCACGCGATGGAGTGCGATTCCCGATTTCGACTATAAAAAGTAAAAGTGAGACAGCCTTTTCAGTTGCGAGCTCTCGGGTCGCTTCGCTCCAATTATATTCAGAGAAGAGTGAAGAGTTTCGGGGCGCAGAATTGATGCGCCAATGGTTTTGAAGTCGGTAGGGACGACCATCGGTCGTCCGAAAAATATATCAAGTATTATCGGCGAACGAAAGGGACGTTTCCTCTACAGCACACGGGGACATTCCTCGCCCTGACCGAACCGTTCTTATTCGTTGCGCGCAGAGGTTTGTTCACCATCGGCAACGTATAATTGAGAAACAAGGACTTAAAGCAGAAATAAAGATTTATAATCTATTGACAAGTGTTATGATTTATGATATAAAATATTCAAACGGTTAAAATCATAATATATTTAATTTGTTATAGGAGATTTAGAGATGGTAAAGTACAACGAGCCCGAACTCAAAGTGGTTAAAACGAGCACTGAAGATGTTTTAACAACATCACCCGTACAAACAATCGAAGGCACCGGTCAAGGTGCTATTAATCCCCCTCCCGGCAACCCGTCGTTCCCCTTTGGAGTTTAATCAAAAACATAAAAAGAGGCTGTCTCACTTCCGTGAGACAGCCTCTTCATTTTGCTTTACTTCATAAACTTCTTGTTGAATACGCCCTTCGGGTCCTTGATGAGCAGGATAACGAGCCACGCAATCAGACCGAGCGCGACGACTGCTACGCCGAGCAGGGAATCGTTGAGAATATCGGCGAATTCCTGTACGAAATAATCAGCCTTCAGCTCCGCATATTCAAAGACGAAGTCCATAAACCACATCAGCGATGCGCCCCAGTAGATGAGGGAGAGTGTGCCGAGACGGTACGCGTCCCGCTCTTCATTCATATACCATACGATGGTTGCTGCAATCGCTGCGATAATTGTAATCAGCAGTGTCATTATACTTCTTCTTTCTTGAGACTTGCTCTGATTTTCTTGACCTTAGCCTCTGCGACGGCGCAGATAACGCCCCATACAGCGGTAACGGTTACTGCCATGGATACGCCGACAGTCGACATCTCATAGAGCATTGCGTTCGTGTCCTCGGGTGTCGCCATCGCCGATAGGAACGGTGGGAAGGGTACTACCTCGCCGTGCCAGAAATGCTCAAACGCGAGAAGAAGAACGCCGCCCCAGAGCAGGCTCATCAGCCAGCTGAGTCTCTTTGACCAGGTGATTTTAGCCTCGGCTTTCGCAAACTTATTGCCGTCTGCGAGCTTCGGAGCCTCAATCTTCTGCTCCTTTTTCTTCGCTGCTACGTATGCTGCGGTTACGATAATCGCTTCAGCAGCAGGTACTACAAAACATGCCATAAAATATTCCTCCTTTAAGATTTGACTTCATTATACTAAATTGTTAAAACATTCACAACCCCCGAGGGGGGATATTTTTTCTCTTCGTATTGAATTTATGATTTCAATCGACTATAATTGTATAAATCTAAGGAAACACACTCCTTTGAGGTGATATGATGTTAAAGAGATTTATTTCCTATTACAAGCCGCATTTGCTGCTCTTTTCGGCGGATATGGGAGCGTCGGTGCTGATATCCCTGCTCGGTATGGTGTATCCCGTGATGACGAACAGGATGCTCAACGATTATATCCCGAATAAGCAGTACCGTGCGATTATTGTGGCGGGCGTTTCTGTGCTCGCGCTCTATTTCGTCCGTATGCTCCTGCGCTATTTCGTGCAGTACCAGGGCCATATGGTCGGCACGCGGATGCAGGCGCAGATGCGCAGCGAACTGTTTACCCATCCCGAGCGTCTGCCGTTTTCCTTCTTTGACGACCACGAGACCGGCGCGATTATGACGCGTATGACAAACGACCTCTTCGAGGTTGTGGAACTGGCGCACCACGGTCCCGAGAATCTTCTGACAAGCTCGATTATGATTATTCTGAGTTTTGCGTATCTGTGTACGATTAATGTATGGCTGACGCTGATTATCTTCGCGTGCGTGCCGTTTCTCATTATCGTTTCCGCCCATTACCGCAAGCGGATGCGCGAGGCTTTTGCCGAGCGGCGCAAGAGTAATGCCGTGATTAATGCCTCGCTGGAAAGTTCGATTACCGGCATCCGCGTGACGAAGGCGTATACCAACGCCGAAAAGGAAATCGAGAAATTTGAAGTCGGAAACGAGATGTTTACCGAGGCGTCGCGTAAATCGTATAAGGCGATGGGAAGATTCTTTTCGTCGACCTCGTTTGTGACGGATGTGTTTAACGTATTCATTCTGATTGCGGGCGGTTTGTTTCTGTATAATGGCAAGATTAATTTCGGCGAGTACTCGACCTTTATCGTGTCGGTGAATCTCTTTATCGCGCCCGTGCAGACGCTCGTGAATTTCACCGAGCAGTGGCAGAACGGCGCAACGGGCTTCCGCCGCTTCATTGAGATTATGGATATCCCCGAGGAAGAGGACGCTCCCGACGCAGTGGATATGGGCGTGGCACAGGGCGATATTGAACTGAAAGACATCTGTTTCTCCTATACCGAGAATGACGAAAAGGGCGTACTCGACCATATTTCGCTCTCCATTCCGAAGGGTACGAAAATCGCGCTCGTCGGTCCGTCGGGCGGCGGCAAGACGACGATTTGCCACCTGATTCCGAATTTCTACAAACTCGCCGAGGACGGCGGTAGCATTCTGATTGACGGCAGGGATATCCGCTCGCTTACGACGGACTCCGTGCGCCGCAATATCGGTATCGTGCAGCAGGATGTCTTTCTGTTTTCGGGCACGATACGGGATAATATCAAATACGGCTGCCTGACCGCCACGGATGATGAGGTGATTCAGGCGGCGAAAAATGCGAATATGCACGATTTTGTCATGAGCCTTCCCGACGGGTACGACACCGAAATCGGGGAGCGCGGTATCCGGCTTTCCGGCGGACAGAAGCAGCGTATTTCGATTGCGCGCGTCTTTTTGAAAAACCCTGCCATTCTGATACTCGATGAGGCGACCAGTGCGCTCGATAATACGACCGAGGTGCTGATTCAGCAAGCGCTTGACGAGCTCTGTAAGGGCAGGACGACGCTTGTCGTCGCGCACCGTCTGTCGACGATTCGCAATGCCGACACGATTGCCGTTGTGACGAGCGGCAGGATTACCGAGCAGGGTACCCACGAGGAACTGATGCAGCGCGCGGGAACTTACCGCGACCTTTATGAACTGCAATTCCGTGAAAACTAAATAAAACAGCGAGGCTCAGCCTCGCTGTTTTTAGTCCAGTAAACCTATGACGGTGTCGCCGTGGCGATGCTCGTCGTTTTTGACGCTCTCAATTTCGGGGAATTTCTCGGAGACGGGGGCGTAGGTCTCGCCTGCTCCGTGCTCGCTTTTTGCAATAATCGGATAGACGCGCTTTTTGCCGAGTATCTTATAGAGAATCGGCACGACGGTTGCGAGCGTTTTCTTCGGCTTCAGCGTCTGATTCGTCAGCCCCTTGAATACCGAAGCGTGATGTCCTTCCTCGGCTGCGAGCTGACGGAAAGTTGCCGCGTCCGCCTCATCCTTGACGGCGTCGGCGAGCGCGTTATACATCAGCACGGCGTCGAGTTCGCCCTGCTGCGCCTTTAAGAGAGTTTTCATATCTTCGGCAGAAATACTCATACTTCCTCCTTGTTATCCTAATATCTGTTCGATTTCTTCGTAATTTGACAGCGATTTCAGCGTTTCTTCAAACAACGTTCTGAAGGCACTTTCCTCCGCCTTTACCGTTTCACGAGCAGTGGCAATCTGCGCCGCGATGAGTGTTTCGGCGCCCTCCCAGTGTAACTGAGCGGCTGCTTTTTCACTCTTGATATTAATCTGCGTGTATGCGTCGCCGACCTTGAGCAGTCGGAGCGCGTCCGTATCGCTGAGCAATCCGCTGAAAATAATGCCGTAGGTGTCGTAGAGCGTGTCGCTTGCAATCGGTCCGATGATGACATCGGCGTCTGCGTAGTTATCGCGGTTGCCCGCACGGTTATTTGCAATATAGTCAAACCATGCGCCGTCGCGCGTGAATTCCCTGACGGACAGTCCCGTTAAATCGAGGGTGTAGTGATTGACGTGGGGCGTGTTTTCTCCCGCCCACTTCGCTGCGAACTCGTGGCTGTCGGAAAGATAGAATCCACCGCCGAAATCGGCGTTGCGCCTGCCGTAGTAAATGTCTGGCTTTTCAATGATGGCGGCGCTTGTGTGATAGAGTTTCATCATTCAGCAATAAATGTTTTCGCAAACGCAGCGGCTGCCTTGCAGTCGTCGTCGTTCGGTCTGCCCTTGTGGATGCCCTTGAATTCACCCTTGCAGTGGAATTCTCTGCCTTCCATCGCGATGCCGACTTTGTCCGCCTCTGCTTTTACCTTTTTATAGGTGGAGTTAAGCATTGCTGCCGAGCCGAAGTTTACAATTTTGCCGACCTTGTTCTTGTCGAGCGAGCCGATAAAATTCTTGACCGCGGGGTCGATGTTAAAGGCATAGTAGGAGTTGCCGAGGAAGAGATAGTCCACTTCCTCCGTTACGGGCTCGCTGAGGGGCAGTGCCTCAACGCCGAGCACCTCGGCTACCGCCTCGGCGAGGCGCTTTGTGTTACCTGTTTTCGTGTAGTATCTGACCGCAAATTTCATTTTCTTTTCCTCCAAATATTATTTATATTTACGCTTACGCGTCAATATCGGGTACAATTTGTATGGTGTAATCGGGGTAGAGCGCCTGCATTTCCTCTGCGAGAATGCCGATTGCCTCCGCCCTGTCAATGTCGAAGCTGACGACGACATCGAAACGCATTGTTTTCGCCTCGGTGTCGGCATAGAAGCCGTGTATCTGCAGCGCCCAGTCGTGCGCCAGCACGGTTTTCTGTACGGTATTGCGAATCTGCGCCACCTCTTCGTTGGAAGTGTTAAAGGAGTAAACGCCGACCCCCGTCAGAATGACGCCCGTCTTGAGATAGACATTCGCCTGTACGCGGCGGGTGAGCACATCCACCTCGTCGACCGTCATCGTGTCGGGCAGTTCGAGGTGTACGCTGGCGTAATTTTTATTCGGACCGTAGTTATACATAATTAAGTCGTATGCGCCGCGTACATCGGGCTCTTCGCAGATGAGACGTTTAATCGCTGCGACGTCCTCACGTTCGCTGCGCTTGCCGAGAATATCGTTGAGCGTTTCTATCATCATTTCGACGCCCGCTTTGATGATGATGCCCGCGATGATGACGCCGACATATGCCTCGAGCGAGATGCCCCATACGAGGTAGATAATTGCCGATGCGAGGACGGATGCGGAGAGTATCGCGTCAAAGAGCGCATCCGAGCCCGACGCAACGAGCGCGCCGGAATTATGCTTTTTGCCCTGCTTTTTGACATACTGACCAAGCACGAGCTTTACCGCAATTGCAACGGCGATAATGATGAGCGACACCGTACTGTAATCCGCTGTCTCGGGGTGGATGATTTTCTTCACCGACTCCACGAGCGAGGTGATACCGGCGTACAGAACAATCGCCGCTACCATCATCGAGCTGAGGTACTCGATTCTGCCGTAGCCGAGGGGATGCTTCTTATTCGGCAGTTTCGCGCCGAGTTTTGCGCCGACAATTGTGATAACGGACGAGAGCGCGTCCGAAAGGTTATTGACCGCGTCGAGCGTGATGGCGATGGAGTGCGTTATCATGCCAATCACCGCCTTGAAAACGGCTAAGAACACATTGGTAACAACGCCGATAATACTTGTTTTTACGATGGCTTTTTCTCTGTCAGCCACGAGGGTTTCCATATTTTCGTTTGCCATGGTTGTCTCCTTTATGAATGTGCGCTGTTAAATAGTTTCTGGATTTCGGGCGGCAGGTTGTCGGGTATCATCGCGCGGATTTTGTCCTCGCTGCCGTCCCTGATGGCGGTATCGTAGTACCAGCATTTGAATTTGACCATATCGAGCATTTTGTCAAGACGTGCTATCTCCGCCTCGACCGCTTCCTTGCGTGCTTCGAATAGCGCCTTGCGCTTTTCATAACTGGCGGGTCCTTCCGTTACCCAGTCCATAAATTGCTTGATATCCTTGATTTCGAGTCCGCTCGCTTTGAGACATTCAATGACGCGCAGCGCCTCGATTTCATTCTCGCCGAATTTGCGGATGCCCGACTGTCGCTCCATCTGGGGGAAGAGTCCCTCTTTGTCGTAGTAGCGGAGCGTAGAAATCGGCAGGTTGAACATCTCGGATACCTGTCCTATTGTGTACATATTCATCCTCTTTTCAAAAAACGCTTGACATAAAGTCAGGTTTAGGTGTTACAATACGCATTGTAGCATAAATCAACCCCTAATTCAATACCATCGGAGGAAAAGATGAAAAAAGAAGATTTAGCACTTGTTTCCGCGTGGGACAAGACGTTCGCAAAGAGCGATAAAGTTACGCATAGCAAGGTGACCTTCGTCAACCGATACGGCATTACCCTTGCGGCGGATATGTATGTACCGAAAGAGGCGCAGGGTAAACTGCCTGCTATCGCGGTATGCGGTCCTTTTGGCGCGGTGAAGGAGCAGTGCTCCGGACTTTACGCCCAGACTATGGCGGAGATGGGTTATCTGACGATTGCCTTTGACCCGTCCTTTACGGGTGAGAGCGGCGGCAACGTGCGCTATATGGCGTCTCCCGATATCAACACCGAGGATTTTATGGCGGCGGTGGATTTCCTCTCGCTGCACGAGAGAGTGGACGCGGACAAAATCGCGATTATCGGCATTTGCGGCTGGGGCGGTATGGCACTGAATACCGCAGCGCTTGATACCCGTATCAAAGCGACTGCCGTGATGACGATGTATGATATGACACGCGTGAATGCGAAGGGTTACTTCGATTCCGAGGACAGCGAGGAAGCGCGTTATCAGAAAAAGGCGGCGATGTGCGCGCAGCGTCTCGAGGATTTGAAAAAGGGTGACTACACCCTTGGCGGCGGCGTGGTAGACCCGCTCCCGGAGGACGCGCCGTACTTTGTGAAGGACTACTATGACTATTATAAAACCGACCGCGGCTACCACGCTCGCTCGCTGAATTCCAACGGCGGCTGGAATATTGTCGGCTGCGAGTCCTTTATCAATCAGCCGATTCTGCAGTACAGCAACGAAATCCGCAGCGGCGTTCTCATTGTCCACGGCGACAAGGCGCACTCCTTCTATTTCGGCAAGGACGCCTACGAGAATATGGTAAAAGACAGCAAGTATACCGATAATAAAGAACTGTTCGTCATCGAAGGCGCGTCGCATACCGACCTTTACGACGGCGGCAAGGACGGCGTGATTCCATTTGACAGAATTGACGCGTTTTTCAGAAAAATGTTTTAAGAATGAGATGCGGGGGAAACCCCGCATTTATTTTTTTCACAAAAAGTGTTGACAAGGTGTGAAGAATGTGCTATATTATCTATGGTTAGCGGCGGCTAACTAAATTATTTGCCATAACGGTTAGCGTACGCTAACTAAACTCTTCCTTTCCTTATTCCTTTACTCTACCCATTCATTTTAGTTAGCCGCGCTGCCGGGATAGGAGATTATGATGACGAAGGTTACAGTTAGAATTGACGGAATGATGTGCGGTATGTGCGAGGCGCATATCAACGACACCATTCGCAAGGTGTATCCCACTGCGAAGAAGGTCGCCTCCTCCCATAAGCGGGGCATGACCACCTTCCTTCTCGACGGCACGCCCGACGAGGCGAAGCTCCGGGCAGCCATCACCGAAACGGGATATGAGTACCTCTCGATGAGCGAAGAGGCGTACGTCAAAAAAGGACTGTTTCATAAATAGTGCATCAGCCGACGGTTGCCGTCGGCTCTTCTTTTTCAAAAAATGCTTGACCTAAAGTCAGGTTTATGTATTATAATAACCGTATTCTGCGGTGGGAGGTGTATTATGAAGAAGAGTACGGCGATGGTAATCGTTCTTCTGATGCTTTGCTTCATTGGATGCGCGCGTACGGAAAATCCGACCAAGGAGAGTACCGGCGTGACAGCCGCAATGCCCAGTACGACGACGCATGCAGCACAGGAAACGGAGGACGCAGCGATGCGCATAACTGTGACCGTAAACGGTAAGCGCTTTACCGCTACCCTTGAGGATACCGCGGCGGCAAAAGAATTATATGACCTCATCCGACGTGAGGGACTGACTGTTTCGCTGAGCGACTATGACGGCTTTGAGAAGGTCGGCGCACTCGGTCACACACTGACGGCGAACGACGAGCACACGACGACCAAAGCGGGCGACATCGTGCTCTATCAGTCGAATCAGATTGTGCTTTTTTACGGCAGTAATTCCTGGAGTTACACACGGCTCGGCAGGATTGACGATGTACGCGGCTGGGAGGAGGCTCTCGGCAGCGGTAATGTGACGGCAGAGTTTTCTGCCATTGAATAAAAATAAGGAGAAAAAATATGTTAGGAAATTTCAGTTATCACAACCCGACTCAATTATACTTCGGCGAGGATGCACTCGACTATCTCAACGAAGAACTGCCGAAGTACGGCAAAACCGTCCAGCTGATTTACGGCGGCGGCTCGATCAAGAAAAACGGCATCTATGATGCGATTGTTTCTATTCTTGAGAAGAACGGCAAGACTGTTGTCGAGGATGCAGGCGTGATGCCGAACCCGACTGCGGATAAATTGCGTGAAGGCGTGCAAATTGCCCGCGAAAACAAGGTTGACCTGCTTCTTGCTGTCGGTGGCGGCTCGTGCTGCGACTACGCCAAGGCGGTGTCTGTTTCCGTCAACTGCGACGAGGACCCGTGGGAGAAATACTATATTAAATTTGAGGAGCCGACTTGCGAGATTATTCCCGTCGGTTGCGTGCTCACGATGGCGGGCACCGGCTCTGAGATGAACGGCGGAGCGGTCATTACCAACCACGAACAAAAACTGAAAATCGGTCATGTATTCGGCGACGAAGTGATGCCGAAATTCTCCATTCTGAACCCGAAGTTTACGATGTCCCTGCCGAAGAGACAGATGGTCGCAGGCATTTACGATATCTTTAATCATATCTGCGAGCAGTACTTCTCGGGCGAGGATGATAACACGAGTGATTATCTCGCTGAGGCACTGATGAAATCCGTGATTCACAGCTCACTGGTTGCGATAGAGAATCCCGAGGATTACGAGGCACGCTCGAATATTATGTGGACGGCGACATGGGCGCTCAATACGCTGATTTCGCGCGGCAAGACCACCGACTGGATGGTGCATATGCTCGGCCAGGCGGCTGGCGCTTATACCGACGCGACCCATGGTATGACGCTGTCAGCGGTATCGCTTCCGTATTACCGCTATATTATGCCTTACGGGCTGAAAAAATTTGTCCGATTTGCGACGGAAGTATGGGGCGTGGATTCTGTCGGAAAGACTGACGAGCAGATTGCTGCCGCTGGACTCGATGCGATGAAGGCGTGGATGGAAAAGCTCGGCGTGGCACTCTCGCTTTCCGAACTCGGCGCGAGCGAGGATATGATTGACGGTATTGCCGATGCGACCATTATCCTCGACGGCGGCTATAAGGTGCTCGACCGCGACGAGGTCGTCGCGATTCTGAAGCAGAGCCTGTAAGCGATGACGAAAACGAAGATAACGGTAAAATCGCTCTTTCTCGCCTTTGTGAAGATTGTAGCGGTACTGCTTGCCGTGCTGTTTCTCCTGCTCTTTGTGGTGCGTGCCGTGGCGCCGCTGCCGAAGAGCAGCACGGATTTCACTGCTGACCGGGATTATGACCTGACGGGCGCGATACAGGAGGTGCCCGCGCAGTATTTTGAACCCGTCAAGGACGGCGGCACGCTCGAAGAGGTGTATTACGAAACGCCGCTGGCGAAGAAGCGCGCGATAATCTATCTGCCGCCGGGATACGACATCCGTAATCAGTATGATATTATCTATTTCCAGGGCGGCGCGAACGCAACGGAAAAGACCTATTTCGGCACGCCCGACGACCCGAAACCGCGCTTTGGCAATATGCTCGACCATATGATAATAAACGGAGAAATAAAGCCGATGATTGCTGTGTGCGCGAATTTCTATCATAAGCCGCGCAGCGAAACGGATATGACCGAACTTTCTTCGCTCTATCAAAATTATACCGCGGAGGTCAGAGACTGTCTGATACCTGCCGTCGAGAGCCGCTGTTCCACCTTTGCCGCTTCGACAAACGAGCAGGACTTGATTGCCTCGCGGGAGCACCGCGCGTTCGGCGGATACTCGATGGGCGCCGCGATTACATGGAATATGTTTATGGAAAATCTCGACTATTTCTATTACTTTATTCCGAACTGCGGCGGTATGCAGAATCCGTATGTGCCGCATCTGACGACGGATGCGGGCGACAGGCTCAACGCATCACTTGAAAAGAGCGGTTATACAAAGGATGATTTCTTTATTTACAGTGTAGTCGGTACGCTCGACATTACTTATAATTCGACGTGCTGCCTGATTCACGACTTGCGCCATTTTCCGCAGAACTTCGTCTTTACCCGGGATAATACGAAAAACGGCAATATTACGTTCAAAAAGAAAAATTTTAAGGTGCATAGTTTTACCAATGCGACGACCTATTTTTATAATGCCTTGCCCGCTGTTTTTGACGGCGCGTGAAGCGGTCAGGCGAAATGCGAAACTTTCGAATCATCTTATCACCCCTATACCGATAAGCCATCCGCTTATCGGTATTTTTTGTTTTTCGTAAGTAAACCATTAAAAGAAACAAATTTTTTAGTTGACTTTTGGAGGAGAGTATGTATTATAATATAACCATCATAAAAAGGAGATGACATTATGGAAAATGAAAAGAAAAAGGTTTCCGTCTGGAAAACCGTGGCGATTGTGTCACTGTGCCTTTTACTGATTGTCAGCATCTTTTACGGCGCGGGTATCGGCTATAAGGACAAGGATGACAATCCGCAGCCCGCTGCGCAGACGCTCAGCCTGTGGAACGAGGACGCCGCAGCGAAAAAGGAACTGGAGTCCTATATGGAAAAGATTACCAAGGAGGATAGCGAGAGCTTTATCCCTGTGGAGAGGCGTATCGCGGTATTTGACCTCGACGGCACCCTCGCGTGCGAAACGGACCCCTGCTATTTTGACCACTGTATTTATTACTACCGTGTCATGGAGGACCCGAATTATAAGGATAAAGCAAGCGATTTTGAAAAAGAGGTTGCAGGGGAAGTGAAGCAGTTTATGGATACGGGTGTTTCTGCGCCGGATTCCATGGTGCACCACGGCAAGGCTGTTGCCTCGGCGTTTGCGGGTATGACCCCCGAGGAGTTTGTTGATTACTGTGCTGAGTATGCCAAAACGGCGGCGCCCGGTTATACGAATATGACGAGAGCTCAGGCGTTTTATCAGCCGATGCTTCAGGTGATTGACTATCTCGAGCAGAACGACTTTACGGTCTATGTCGTCAGCGGTACGGACCGATTCATCGTCAGAGGACTTATCAAGGCGTCACCGCTTGATTTACCGAATAATCAGATTATCGGCTCGGATGAGAGTATGGTGGCTCCCGACCAGGGCGATACCGACGGTCTCGAGTATGTATTCGACGCGGACGACCAGCTCGTAATGGGCGGTGAGTTTTTGATTAAGAATCTCGATATGAATAAGGTTACCGTTATCCAGCAGGAAATCGGCGTGCAGCCCGTTCTCGCTTTCGGTAACAGCAGCAGCGATTTCAGTATGGCGCAGTATGCACTCAATGACAATCCGTACGAGGCGCGCGCCTTCATGCTCTGCTGCGACGATACCGAGCGTGAAAACGGCAACCCCGAAAAGGCGGAAAAGATGGCAGCCTCCTGCAAGGAAAACGGCTACACCGCTATTTCGATGAAGAACGACTGGAAAACCATTTACGGCGACAATGTCACCAGAAAATAACAAATTTCGGAGGGAACGTTATGCAGGATAAGAAAAACCAGATTTACCGACTGATTGATGCCGTGATTGCGCTTGTCGGACTGGCAGTCAGCATCATCAGTTTCGTATGGCGTATGAATAATGCGTTGTCTATTCAGTCGTTTTCACTCGTCGCCGTCTATTACGGATTCGTCTTTTATTACGGTGTCCACGGTTATAAGAAGCCGCACGGTAATCTCGTGCGTTATCTGATGCTGATTCTCGCCGTTTACATAGCCTATTCCATTACGATTATGGTGGAACGATGGGATATTTCGGGTATCATCTTTACCGCCAGCAACCTCGCGGCGGTCGGCATCGCCTATATGGCGGGCAGACTGAATAAGTATAAGAAAAATATCGTTCTCGCTGTGATTGTGACGGTACTGCTCCTGATTAAGACATTCTGGCCGATTGAGGCAAATCTGAGTGTTTACACCTTCTTCGTACTCGACAGAACGATGCCGCTCTTTATGTGGGCTACGGTGATGTTTATCTACTTCTTCCGTTATGCCGAGCACCGGGAAGCGGGCATCACAGCCGATTCCGAGGAGGAATCATTATAATAACAAAAGTACAACCGATATCCGGTTGTACTTTTTTACTTGAATAACTTTATGAGTTTTTCGGCGGCGATTTTCGTGTCGTCGGGGTCGCCGAAGGTGGTGAAGCGGAAGTATCCGTCGCCGTTTTCTCCGAAACCGATACCCGGCGTACCGACAATCTGCGCCTCGTTGAGCAGGTAGTCGAAGCACTCCCAGCTCGACATATCATCGGGACATTTCATCCAGAGATACGGCGCGTTCCTGCCGCCGCAGTACCATATGCCGCACGCATCGAGCGCTGCCATTAACACGGCGGCGTTCTTTTTATATACATTGATATTTTCGCGTATCTGCTTTTGCCCTTCGTCGGTGAATACCGCCGCGGCTCCCTTTTGGATGATGTAGGAGATACCGTTCGTTTTTGTCGTGCGGTTGCGCACCCACATCGCGTTGAGTTGCATTTTGTTTCGCGTGAGTGCCTGCGGGATAACGGTGTAGCCGAGGCGTGTGCCCGTGAAGCCCGCCGTTTTCGAGAGGGAGCAGATTTCGATGGCGCAGGTGTCGGCGCCGTCGATTTCAAAAATGCTGTGGGGGATATCCGTATCCTCAATGAATGCCTCATACGCGGCATCAAAGAGAATCACGCTGCCGTTTCTATTGGCATAGTCCACCCACGCCTGCAGTTTATCCCGCGTGAAAACGGCGCCCGTCGGGTTATTCGGCGAGCAGATGTAGAGAATATCCGCCGTGATGTTATCGTCGGGATAGGGCGCAAACATATCCTCTTTTTGCGCGTGGTAGTGAATAATCCGGCGCCCTGCGATGATATTTGCGTCCACATAAGCGGGATACGCGGGCTCGATGACGAGCGCCGTGCTGCTTTTGTCGAATAAGTCGAGAATATCGCCGAGCTCGTCGCTCGCGCCGCTCGAGATAAACACTTCGTCGCTCGAGAGAGAAACGCCGCGTTTTCCATAGTGTTTCGCGATTGCCTCGCGCAGAAAGAGTGCGCCGCGTTCGTCGACATATCCCTGAAACGTCTCTTTGTTCGCCTGGTCATCCACCGCACTGTGCAGCGCAGTAATGACCGCACTGCACAGAGGGAGAGAGACGTCGCCTATCCCTAATTTGTAAAGATGCCGCAATGGATTATGGTCGAGATAGGCGGATGTCTTTTCAGCAATATGGCGAAATAAATAGGAATCGGTTAATGCCGCATAATTCATATTCGGTGTGAGCATATTATTTCTCCTTTAGAGCCGCCCCGATGAATCCGACAAAGAGCGGATGGGGCTTATTCGGTCTGCTCTTGAATTCGGGATGATACTGCACCCCGATATAGAAATCCCTGTCGCTGAGTTCGACTGTCTCGACGAGTCTGCCGTCGGGTGAGAGACCGCCGAGCGTCAGTCCGCTCTCGGTGAGCAGGCTGCGGTAATCGTTATTGAATTCGTAGCGGTGGCGGTGGCGCTCGCTGATGCTATCAGTGCCGTAAAGCGCGCGGATGACCGTGCCCTTTTGCAGCGCGCAGGGATAGGCGCCGAGTCGCAATGTGCCGCCTTTGTTGATATCGTTATACTGCCCGGGGAGAAAATCGAGCACCTTGTGGGCGCAGCATTCGTCGAATTCGCCGGAGTTCGCGTCCGACAGTCCTGCGACGTGGCGCGCGTATTCGATGACGGCAATCTGCATACCGAGGCAGATGCCGAAATAGGGTATTTCGTTTTCCCGCGCGTATTGTGCGGCGGTAATCATTCCTTCGATACCGCGGCTGCCGAAACCGCCGGGCACGATGATGCCGTCGAGCAAAGCGAGATTATCCGCGGCGTTTTCCCGCGTAATCGTCTCGGAATCTATCCAGTGAATTTTCACCTTTGCTTCGTGGAAATATCCTGCGTGGCGCAGTGCCTCCGCGACGGAGAGATACGCGTCGTGGAGTTCGACGTATTTGCCGACGAGACCGATATGTACCTCTTGGCGCTCCGCCTTGATTTTGTCGACCAGTGCCGTCCAGTCTGCTAAATCGGGCGCCTTCGTGTCGAGTTGTAACTCGCGGCAGACAATCTCGGAGAAATGCGATTTTTCGAGCATCAGCGGCGCTTCGTAGAGATTCGGCAGGGTGATGTTTTCAATCACGCAGTCGCGCTTGACATTACAGAAGAGGGAAATTTTATCAAAGATGGATTTCTCGAGCGGTTTGTCGCAGCGCAGCACGACGATGTTCGGGTTGACGCCCATACCCTGCAATTCCTTGACGGAGTGCTGGGTGGGTTTCGTCTTGTGCTCGTCGGAGCCGCTGAGAAACGGCACGAGACAGACGTGGATGAAGAGACTGTTTTTTCGTCCGACCTCGAGCGAAATCTGGCGCACCGCCTCGATAAAAGGCTGACTCTCGATGTCGCCGATGGTGCCGCCGATTTCGGTGATGACGACGTCGGCGTCCGTCTTTTTGCCGACGGAGTAGACGAATTCTTTAATCTCATTCGTGATATGCGGAATGACCTGCACGGTCGAGCCGAGGTATTCGCCGCGGCGCTCCTTGTTGAGCACGTTCCAGTAGACCTTGCCGGTGGTAAGGTTAGAATACTGGTTTAGATTTTCGTCGATAAAGCGCTCATAATGCCCGAGGTCGAGGTCGGTTTCGGCGCCGTCTTCGGTGACGTAGACCTCGCCGTGCTGAAACGGACTCATCGTGCCCGGGTCGACATTGATATAGGGGTCGAGTTTCTGCGCCGCGACCTTCAGTCCGCGCGCTTTGAGCAGACGACCGAGCGAGGCGGCGGTAATGCCCTTGCCGAGCCCCGAAACGACACCGCCTGTTACAAAAATATACTTTGTCATAATATCACCAAAAGTGACAAAGGCGCCCTGAATTTCTCCAAGACGCCTTCGCCAATATATGAAAGTTTGTTATAGAATAAAACTAATTAGGAATTCGGAGTTTGGAATTCGGAATTTATGGTCGCTGCGCTCCGATTATATAATCGGGTGTGGGCAGCGCCCACCGTAAAACTCCTAATTTCGCATTATTATACCACACCCTGAGCAATCATCGCGTCCGCTACTTTTTCGAAGCCTGCAATGTTTGCGCCCGCGACATAATCGCCCTCAAGTCCGTACTTCTTGGAAGCATCGTCAATGTTGTGATAAATATTAACCATAATGTTCTGGAGTTTATTGTCCACCTTTTCGAAGGACCAGTAAACACGCTCGGAGTTTTGGCTCATTTCGAGTGCGGAGGTTGCTACGCCGCCCGCGTTCGCAGCCTTACCGGGCAGGAAGAATACGCCGTTTTTCTGCAGGTATTCCGTCGCGTCTCTTGTGGTGGGCATATTCGCGCCCTCGCATACGGCGATTACGCCGTTTGCCACAAGCGTCTTTGCATCCTCGAGGTGCAGTTCGTTCTGCGTTGCGCAGGGGAGTGCGATATCGCACTTGACACTCCATACGCCCTTGCCCTCGTGGTATTCTGCCGACGGTCTTGCCGCTGCGTACTCGGTGAGTCGCGCACGCTGAACTTCCTTGACTTCTTTGAGCAGTTCTACGTCAATTCCCTCGGGGTCATAAATCCAGCCGGTCGAATCCGAAACGGTGACGACTTTCGCGCCGAGCTGCTCCGCCTTTTCGACCGCGTAGATAGCCACATTACCTGAGCCGGAAACGGCAACCGTCTTGCCTGCGATGTCGACGCCGTGGCATTTGAGCATCTCTTCGGTGATGTAGAGAAGTCCGTAGCCCGTTGCCTCCGTTCTGGTCAGCGAGCCGCCGAAGGATAATCCCTTGCCGGTCAGAACGCCCTCGTAGCGCTTCTGAATTCTCTTGTACTGACCGAACATATAGCCGATTTCTCTCGCACCCGTGCCGATGTCGCCCGCGGGTACGTCGGTATTCTCACCGATAACCTTACAAAGCTCGGTCATAAAGCTCTGGCAGAACATCATAATTTCGCGGTCGCTCTTGCCCTTGGGGTCGAAGTCGGAGCCGCCCTTACCGCCGCCAATCGGAAGTCCGGTCAGCGAGTTTTTGAAAATCTGCTCGAAACCGAGGAATTTGATAACCGAAAGGGTAACGCTCGGGTGGAGTCTGAGACCGCCCTTGTAAGGACCGATTGCCGAGTTGAACTGTACGCGGTACGCACGGTTGACGTGCACCTGTCCGTTGTCGTCAATCCACGGAACGCGGAAACGGAAGATACGCTCGGGCTCCACGAGTCTCTCGAGCAGCGCGAGTTTTCTGTATCGCTCCTCGTTTGCCTCGATGACGGGGCGCAGCGAATCGAATACCTCGCTGACCGCCTGCAGGAACTCGGGCTCGTTGCCGTCGCGTCTCTTTAAGAAATCCATTACTTCATCTACATATGCCATACTGAAATCCTCCTAAAAACAGAAAAGGCGCACTAATGTACTATCATTAGCGACACCTTTGCCTGAAATATTCATAAAAAAAGAGAGTCCCCGAGCGTTCGCTCAAAGACTCCCTTGCCTTTACAAGTTAGTATCATACGCCGATAAAGACGATTTGTCAAGTCCTTTTTTCAGATTTTTTAGCCGCAGTCGCCGCACATCGCGTCGCACATCAGACTCATCCCGGCGATAAAAAGAGCTCCTATGATTACTAATACCAGCAAAATCAAATCGGCAACAAATACTTCGTGCATTTTCTTGTTTTTCGGAAATTTAATTTTACCGATTATGGCGATGACGTGGTGCGCGATAATGCAGAGAATGATGACGCTGAAAACGATATTCAGGACAAAGTCAGTAACGGATTGCATTCCGCCGGTGTCAATCACATGTTCGAGTAACGGCGTAAGATGCATCGACAGTGTCGGTATAGCGACAAGTATGCACCAGACAGCAGTAATCTTTTTAACGGTTTTATCTTCGTCGTTCTGTGGCAAATTGTTATCGTTTTGCGGTTGGTTAAAATTGTAATCTTGCTCAAAGTTGCTCATATTAATCCTCCCTTATCCGCATTCGTTGCACGCTTTAATCATAAGAGCCAACGCTATTAGCAAGATGACTGTAATACCCAGCATCACCATATCGATTGCAAACACAGTATTTATAGCGTTATGCTTTCGGTAATTGATTTTGCCGACTATGGCAATGACGTGCTGCGCGACTGCAGCCAACGCCGCAATAATACCCATTACCCACAACACAATATCGGGAGGAATAGGCACTACCATTGTTTCTATCATTGCAATATAATACGCTACAATGCCGACGCAAACGAAAACGCAGACTGCCCACCATCTGATGAAAGAGCCCACCTGTTTATTCTCATTGTTATTTTGCATTTTTGACAAGTTATATTCCTGCTTGAAGTTGCTCACGGTTTTTCACCCTTTCCAAATAAATGAAGGCTCCTAAGCTTATAACGAAAAGCGCTATACAGATAATCTGATGCGAGCCGAGAGGACTGCCGATTGACTCGTCGCGCAGGTAGTAGAGCGCGCTTTTCGCCGCGGATAATGTCATAACATAAACGCAAATGTGCTTGGCAGTAAATGGATGTGTTTTGTAAAACAGATAAAATGCCGCAAAGAGCATCAGAAACACAACCGCTTCCGCAAGCTGTACGGGAAAGAGCGCGGTATCCTTTGGCGCAGCCTTTGAACTGTCGTATATCACGCTCATAAATCCGTCATACGGTATGCCGTAGCAGCAGCCTGCGGTGAAGCAGCCGAGCTTGCCCACGGCGTATGTCAGCGACATCGGCATTATCGCGATGCACATCAGCGCAGCAAGGTTTGTTTTGAACAGTACGGAGTATAGCCATACCATAAAGAGCGCACCGATGAGCCCCCCGTAAGACGAAAAGCCTGCGGTCAGAAGATTATAATTGCCTGTCTGAAAGCAGGCGAGCAGCTTTGCTCCGAAAATCATTCCCATACCTTCAAAAACGACCAAACCGAAGCTTTGAAGCTGCGCCATATTGTATCTGCGGGTTTCAAAAAATACGAACAGCAGATTGAGCGCTATGCCTGCAATGAAGCACCACGCATATAGGTTAGTTGTGATATGCATCAATGATACTCTCCTTATCGTTCGATGATATAATAGCAATAAAACTGCAAAAAATAAACAGTCAGCGGCGTTTGTTTAGAAAAAATTGTTATTATTTATTTTTCGTTCATAGTTAAAAAACAACGCAGCAGATATTTTTTTCTTGACAACCCCGTCTGCGTCATATATATTAAATATATGGGCAAAGGCGTTCATTAACGGTGGGGTTATCCCACTTTTAATGGGCGCATTTTTTGTAGAAAGAGGTTACTAAGATGAATGATACAAAAGATGAGGTCATCCGTTTTTGCATTGAAGAGGATGTGAAATTTGTGCGTCTCGCCTTCTGCGACGTCTGGGGACGGCAGAAGAATATCTCCATTATGGCGGACGAACTCGAGCGTGCCTTCGGTTACGGCATTGCGCTCGACGGCTCGGCAATTTCGGGATTCGGCGGCGAGGTGCATTCCGATTTGCTGCTGCACCCCGATGCGGATACGCTCACCATCCTGCCGTGGCGTCCCGAGCAGGGCAAGGTCGTGAGAATGTTCTGCTCCATTACCTATCCGGACGGCAAACCCTTTGAGTGCGACACGCGAACGCTGCTGAAAAATGCGGTCGCCGAGGCGGAGCAGGCGGGCTATCGCTTCTATTTCGGCGCGGAGCAGGAGTTCTATCTCTTCAAGCTCGATGAGAATAACGAGCCGACGAAAATCCCGTACGATAAAGCGAGTTATATGGACCTGGCGCCGTTTGACCGCGGTGAAAATATCCGCCGCGAAATTTGTCTGACGCTGGAACAGATGGGCATCTCCCCCGAGAGTTCCCACCACGAGGAGGGACCGGGACAGAATGAAATCGACTTTCGCTATTCCGAGGCGCTGACCGCCGCGGATAATGTGATGACCTTGCAGACGGTCGTCAATACCGTAGCCAACCGCAACGGTCTCTTTGCCGATTTCTCGCCGAAACCGCTCGACGATAAACCGGGCAACGGATTTCATATCAATGTGTCGGTGAAGTCGGACGACGGCGCGGACAATATTATGCCCTATATGATAGCGGGTGTGCTCGAAAAGGCGGTCGATATGACGGCGTTTTTGAATCCTACCGAGAAATCCTACGCGCGTCTCGGTAATAACAAAGCACCGCGCTATGTCTCCTGGTCGAGCGAAAACCGCTCGCAGCTTGTGAGAATTCCCGCCGCGGTCGGACAGTACAGGAGAGCTGAGCTGCGCAGCGCCGACCCGTCGGTCAATCCGTATATCGCCTTTGCGCTGATGATTTACTCGGGACTTTACGGTATTCAGAATCAACTGGATTTACCGTATGTGGCGGACTTCAATTTATTTACGGCGGACGAAGCGACGCTTTCTCAGTTCGAAATGCTGCCGCAATCACTCGAAGAAGCCAAGGCTGCCGCTCAGAAGAGCGAATTTATCAAAGCGCGTATCCCTGAGAAGATATTTGATATTTACTGTAAATAACGATTAAAAAGACGGCTGAAAGGAGGGAGCACAGTGCCAATGGAAGAACACGCATACAGTATGCTTGTCGTTTCTTCGACGGACAATTTTAATCACGCAGTGGCGGCGATGCTCCCGAAAGCGAGTTTTCAGCCGGTGATAAACGTTTCGACAGTGACCCGGGCACGGCGCACCGTAGCGGAGAGAAATTTCGATTTTGTGATTATCAATGCCCCCGTCGGCGGTGATTTAGGGATGCACTTTGCGATTGATTGCAGTATTTCGCATCACGCGTTGGTGCTCCTGTTGGTGCCGAATGAAATTCACGGCGATGTCTACTCCAAAGTCGCGGAGCACGGGGTTTTCACCCTGCAAAAGCCGATGAATAAAGCCACGATGGAAAATGCCCTGCGCTGGCTCCTGACGGCGAAGCGTAAACTGTCGGGCGCTGAGACAAAATCAACGAAAATGGAGGACAAGATGGAGGAAATCCGCCTTGTCAATAAAGCGAAATGGCTCCTCATCAGCAACGAGGGACTGCTCGAGCCCGAAGCGCACCGCTTCCTCGAAAAAGAGGCGATGGACCGCTGTGTTACCAAACGGGTGGTTGCCGCGGAAATCATTCGCAAATACTCCTGAGAAAAATATGTTGACACCGTGTCAGAGTAGTTGTATAATACAATTACTGACACGGTGTCAATTCTGATTTGGGGAGATATTTATGCCAAGAGGTTGTGCAGCATTAACCAATGCGCGCAGGGAAGAAATTATCTGCGCCTGCAAGGAATTATATAAGACGATGAGCTTTAAGGAGATTACGATTAAAGAAATCGCCGCCTATACCTCCTTTACCCGCCCATCCATATATAATTATTTTGAAACGAAGGAAGAGATTTTTCTTGCCATTTTGCAGCAGGAATATGAGCGCTGGGTGGAAGAACTCTGCCGCGTGACGGCTGAAAACGCGGCGCTGTCCAAGCAGCAGGTGGCGGAAAAACTTGCCACTTCCCTCGAAAACAGGGAGCTGTTGTTGAAACTGATGAGTATGAACCATTACGATATGGAGGCAAACAGCCGTATGGAGCGCCTGGTGGACTTCAAGAACGCGTACGGCGCGTCGCTGACTGCGGTTGATGCGCTGCTGCAAAAATTCTGTCCCGATGTCGACCGAAATGCGTTTCTCTATAACTTTTTCCCGTTCATTTACGGTATTTATCCCTACGCCGTCGTGACCGAAAAGCAGCGGGAAGCGATGGAACAGGCGGGGATTCATTATCAGTATCATACCATCTATGAACTCGCGTATCACTGCGCGCTGAAACTACTGTAAGGAGATTACGTATCTCGAAGAGCCGTATATGCCGCACGCGCTTGCGGGCGTTATGGCGCAGAATAAACCGGCAAATGCCGATAAAAAACATATCTGGTCGACAGGCGACCAGAAGATAACGGAGGGAAAATAAATGAGTGAAAAGATTGTACAGACCGCGGGCAGGGACCAACTCGGTGAGTTCGCGCCGACCTTTGCCCATCTGAATGACGATGTACTCTTTGGCGAGGTGTGGAACGAGCCCGTGCTCGACACCAAGACAAAATGTATGCTGACCGTCGTGTCGCTGATGGCGAGCGGCGTCACCGACAGTTCGCTGACCTATCATCTGATGAATGCGAAGAAAAACGGCGTGACCAAGGAAGAAATCGCTGCCATCGTCACCCACTGCACGATGTATACCGGCTGGCCAAAGGGCTGGGCAGTATTCCGCCTTGCCAAAGAGGTGTGGGCGGAGGACGGCGACGCACTGAGCGATAAGGAGCGTTTCCAAAACGAGATTATGTTTCCCATCGGTGAGCCGAATCCCTACGGCGAATTCTTTAGCGGACAGAGTTATCTCGCGCCCGTATCCGATAAGCAGATTTCGATATTTAATGTCACCTTCGAGCCGGGCTGCCGCAATAACTGGCATATCCACCACGCAAAGCACGGCGGCGGTCAGATGCTGATTTGTATCGGCGGCCGCGGTTACTATCAGGAGTGGGGCAAGCCGGCAGTGGAGATGACCCCCGGCACGGTCATTAATATTCCCGCCGAAGTCAAGCATTGGCACGGCGCGGCAAAGGATTCCTGGTTTGCCCATCTTGCCGTTGAGATTGAGGGCGAGGATACGCGCAACGAGTGGCTCGAGCCCGTCGATGATAATGAATACAACACATTGAAATAAAGGAGTTAATTATGAGCAAGCAATTAGTAGCCTATTTTTCCGCCGGCGGCACGACTGCCGCAAAGGCAAAGGCATTTGCCGAGGCAGCTGGCGCTGACCTCTACGAAATCAAACCCGAAAAGCTCTACACAAAATCCGACCTGAACTGGATGAATCCGCTCTCCCGCAGCAGCAAGGAGATGAAGAAGGGTATCAAACCCGCCCTTGCGGATACCGATGCGGGGATTGAAAACTACGATACCATTTTTGTCGGTTTCCCGATTTGGTGGTATGTCGCACCGACGATTATTAACAGTTTTCTCGAGGCGTACGATTTTTCCGGCAAGAAGATTGTCCTCTTTGCTACCTCGGGCGGCAGCGGATTCGGCAAGGCAGTGCAGAATTTGCAGCCGAGCGCGCCCGGCGCCGAAATCGTCGAGGGCAGACTCTTAAACGGCAGCGTTTCCGCTGAGGAGCTCAAGGCGTTTGCCGCAAAGTTCTGACGGGAGCAAGTCGATGAAACTGAAACCGCTCAGCCTCCCGCTGACCGTGTGCAAGGTCGCGGACGTCGGCAGTGTGACAAGGGGTATGGATTTTTTCTTCCTTGCGAAAACGGATGAGGAAATCTCCCTCGTCTGCAAGACGGAGGATACCCCGTCCGTTACCCTCGCGCGCGAGGACGGATGGCGTGCCTTTCGTATCGAAGGAATGCTGGATTTCTCGCTCATCGGGATTTTGTCCAAAATTTCCGCCGTGCTCGCCGAAAACGGCATCGGCATCTTTGCCGTATCGACCTATAATACGGATTACATTCTGGTAAAAGAGCAGGACTTTGCCCGCGCGATGACCGCACTCACCGCGGCGGGATATGAGTTAGCCTGAGTAAAGACAGAAAAAGTACACCCTTCTTTTGGCGGTGTACTTTTTTTGGATTATGTGCTATAATGATGAGGATAACGATTTTAAGGAGACAATTATGGAATTGATACAGAGCTTTTCGGTGGACCATATGCAGATTGTACCCGGCATTTTTACGAGCAGGGTGGACTATCTCGGCGATTACACCGTGACGACCTACGATATCCGGCTGAAGCGACCGAACAGGGAGCCGGTGATTGACGTGGCGGCGATGCATTCGCTCGAGCATATAATCGCGACCTACCTGCGCAACGACCCCGACTGGAAGGACGAGGTTGTCTACTGGGGACCGATGGGTTGCCTGACCGGTTTTTATCTCATACTCAAGGGCAACCGCGCGCCGCAGGAATTGTTTTTCTTGCTCCGCGATGCGTTTCGCGCCGTGGAGGACGCGACAGAAGTACCCGGGGCGGCACCCGTCAACTGCGGTCACTATCTGATGCACAATCTCGAAATGGCAAAATGGTACGCGCGCGAGTTTGCCGACTATCTGGAGGCGAATGCCGACAATGCCGCTATCTTTGCGTATCCCAGAACCGAGCGCCTTGTGACCGACGACGGTCAGCATTTTTACGATTCGTAAGGCGTGAGATGATTTTGAACGAAACGGAGAGAAAACGATGAATGAATTAAAGATGTTTCAGGTGTCGACCCTGCAGGCGTTGATGCTCGGCTATACGAAATCCGTTATCACGGTGGAGAAGCTCCTGCGCCATGGCGATATTGGGCTCGGCACCTTTGAGGATGTTGACGGCGAGATGATTGTCCTTGACGGGCATTGCTACCGCGCGAATTCCGTCGGCGATATCAGCGAAGCGGAGGATGATACGGGCGTGCCCTTCTGCGCCGTTTCCTTTATGGACGCACAGAGCAGGACGGAGATTGAAAACATCCGTAGCATCGAGGAGTTGAAGCAATTTCTCGATGTCTCCATTGACGAGGCGTTTGCGCTCAACAGTATGCATATCGTCCGCGTCGACGGCTTGTTCCGTAAGGTGATGGCGCGTTCGGAGGACGGGCTGAAATCCCGTCACGTGGAGCTGAAGAAAATTCTTGAGAATAACCAGCAGGATTTTTGCTTTGAAAATATCCGCGGCAGCCTCGTGTGCATCTATTTCCCCGATTATATGGACGGCATCAATGCGCCCGGCTGGCACCTCCACTTTGTTTCGCAGGATAAGACCCACGGCGGGCATGTGTTTGATATTGATTTGGAGAGCGGCATAGCGTCGTTTACGCGTATCAGCACGATTGAGATTAAATT
Organism: Oscillospiraceae bacterium; assembly: GCA_015066525.1. Lineage (GTDB taxonomy): Bacteria > Bacillota > Clostridia > Oscillospirales > Acutalibacteraceae > Eubacterium_R. The sequence goes on from SVOG01000025.1 coordinate 31,176, forward strand.
CCCCGCCACCGCTGAGTTCGATACTTACGCGCTCAAAGAGGCGTCCCAAAATGACATCAAGGCAGTGGAGCAGGGGAAGGAATAACGCCCCCTCTTTTTCTCATAACAGTTTACTGTAATCACCGGACAAACTCAAAAAATATTTTGCAAAAAAAGTACACAGAATGTGTACTTTTATTGATTTATTCTCTTAAATCCATTAAAATATAAGTAAATATTTATTGCCTGATATAGAAATATATGTGGTCAGCCGGCAAAAATTTTTTCTTTTAAGGCTTCCCGAGATAAAATCAATGAAACCTATCAAGCCTTCCCGAGATAAAATCAATTAAACCTACTGAGGCTTCCCCTTGAGGGGAAGCTGTCGCCAAAGGCGACTGATGAGGTGTTTTGAACGAGGGGAAGGTGGCTGCCGTCAGGCAGACGGATGAGGGGCAAATCGGGGGAAGCTGTCACCGCAGGTGACTGATGAGGTGGAACAATAACCGATAACGCCACTTCGTGGCTACACCTCATCCACCGCAAGCGGTCCCCCTTCTCCTCAAGGAGAAGGCTATAAATTAATAAAAAAATAATATGTTTCAAGGAGGAATGAATATGAAACAAAAACAAAATTTTAGTAGAAAGGTGATAAGCGTCCTACTGTCGCTTCTGATAGTATTCTCGTGCTTCTCGGGCATGAGCCTGACGGCGTATGCGGTGGATAATACTGCGGCAGAAGTGCTAAAACCGACAGTAACAGATGGCAAAGTAACAAACGCGAAAGTATTGGAGTACGCCGGTAAGCAGTGGTATGTCATCGCAAGCGGCGGCGAAGGAGTCCAA
>SVOG01000026.1 GCA_015066525.1 Oscillospiraceae bacterium
CAGATGACGGGCAAGCAGTGTCCGATTACCGCGCCCGATTTTAAGGATTCGCGCTTCTGGGGTGTGACCTCGTATGATGAGAATCTGAATATGGCGTACGCGCTCTTCGGCGGTAACGAGAACCGAAACGGCACCGAGAGCGTGTACCTCGACAAGATGTCCTCAACGGATTTATTAAATGCAAACGGTGCCGTAAACGTGAAACTCTATTCCGTCAGCTTCTCCGGACAGCTCGGCGCCAACTATAAGCCGCAGCTTGTCTTTGACGGCGCGGTGCAGACGAGCGGCGATACCTTGAAACTTACCGCTGTCGACACCGATGAAATGCAGGCGTATTTCGCCGTGATTACCAAGGCGGAGGATGCCGCTTCGGCTGTCACTTTGGACGGCGTGACCCATCCCGTGATGAGTTACGAGGCGGAGAACGCCACCCTCCTCGGCGACGCAAGAGCCTACGACAAATTTGGATGGACCGCATTTGCGACGTCGAACAGGGGAGACGTCGGCAATATAAACCAAAACGGCGACGGCGTGCATTTTGACATTACCGTTCCTGCGGACGGCTATTATACCGCATCCCTCTTTTATTCGTTGCAGGCACCGTACGTCAATCCCAAAACGCTCGTGCCCGATGCGAACGGACAGAACCGCGGTATCGGCAAGGCACTGCCCTACGGGGTCGCGCTCGACGGCAACAAACTCGACGATATTACCCTCGAGTCGACGGTCGTCTGGGCGTATAAGAGCCACTGCGATATGCGCCTCTATCTGACAGCCGGTGCGCATACGCTCGATTTTACACATATTAACGGCGATGAGCGCTCCAAGGGCAATCTTCAGCTTTCGGCAGCACTCGATAAACTGACCCTCGCGCCGTCTGACGATAAGGATAACGATTTTGAAATCAACCTTGACGAGATGGCGTCGTTTAAGACGGCGGAAGGCTACCGTGTCTCTGCCGTGGCACCCGAGGCAGGCTATTATGCCATCAGCGCCGACGGTGATATTACCGTGAAAAAGCAGTGCATCGACTACGCCGCGGACGCGACGAGTTATGCGAAATGCGCCGTCTACGATGTGGCGGTGGGCAGTAACGTCTATCTTGCCAAGGGCGCAAATACCCTTTTGATTCAGGGCACGGGTAATGTTTATTTCAAATATGCGGGCGATAAGACGCAGACCGTGACTACGACGGTGAATGCTGCGGATTTTACTCTCCACGGCAACAACCCGATTCTTAAGAGCAATCAGTACGCCGCGGGCGGGTATACCGTGAGCGAACTCGGCATCGGACAGTCTCCGCTGAGCGGTGACAAGGGCGAACTGAATTACCTGACCTTTAAGGTGAATGCGAAAACCGACGGCGTCTATAATCTCGGCATCCGCTATACGAATGACGAGCCCGCTCCGATAATGCTCAAAGCGGACGGCAGTACCTATATCCATCCGTATAATATCGACCTTGTGGAACGCTACGCGCAGATTGCCGTGAATGGCGGCGAGCCCGAGACGGTGTACTTTAAGAATACTCTCAGCCTCGATACCTTCCGCACCGTGGACGTCCAGGTCACGCTGCACGAGGGCGAGAACACGATTAAGATTTATAACGATAATTCCTATCAGTTCAGCACGCTCGTAAACTCTACGGCACCCGAGATTGACTGTATTACGGTATCCCGCCTGTCCTACGACGGCACGATTGCCGATTTTATCAAGGGTGACGCGAGTGCAAAACACAGCGGCAAGACCGCGACCACCGTTACAAAAGCTACGACGAAGGCAAACGGCAAAACCGTCTCCGATTTCACCTGCGACGAATGCGGCTATCATCATATTGATACAAAGACCGTCAGCAAGATTGCTTCGGTGAAACTCGCTAAGACCACTTTCGTCTATACGGGTAAGAAGCAGAAACCCGCCGTAACGGTGAAGGATGCCGCGGGCAAGACCGTCGGCAGCGGCAATTATACCGTATCTTATGCAGGAAATCAGAATGTCGGCACCGCGACGGCGACGGTGACCTTTAAGGGCGATTACAGCGGCACCGTTAAGCTGAAATTCAGGATTAACCCGAAACCGACTGCGCTCTCCAAAGTGACGGCGGGAAAGAAATCCTTTACCGCCTTGTGGAAGAAGCAGACGACCCAGACCACGGGCTACCAGATTCAGTATGCGTTAAAGAGCAATTTCAGCGGCGCGAAAACCGTGACGGTGACAAAAAATAAGACGGTGAAATCCACCGTCAAAAAACTCAAGAGCAAGAAGAAATACTACGTCCGCGTCCGCACCTATAAGACGGTCGGCAAGACAAAGTATTACTCCACGTGGTCCAAAGCAAAAACCGTCAAAACGAAATAAATTAAAAGGACTTCACCGTTTTAAGGTGAAGTCCTTTGTTGTTATAAACTAATCTTCTGCGGTGCGCCGCCGTTTTCTCTCGACTTATCGGCGAGGTAAACGGACAGATGACCTGCGACGCTGTCAAATACGGAGGTGCAGGCAAGGCTCGGGTCCTCGCCTCTGACGAATTTAACGAAGTCGGCTGCGAGTCTCTCGTCGCCGCCGCCGTGTCCGCCGTAAGCGCCGACCATATCGCCGGTTACTTTGAGGTCAACCTCTTCCACATCGCATTCCTCGTTGTGCGCATCGGGGGAGGGATTAATCTTGAGCACGGTGTACTTACTGTCCTCAAAGTTGCCGAAGAGTTCGCCCTTCGTACCGACAATGTGGATGTATCTTCTCGGCTCAGCGGAACCGCCGACCATATTGTGCGTACCCGTTGCGCCGGATTCAAAGTTGACGAGCACACTCTGGTGGTCAACGACATCGTTGTCGCATTTATAGATGCAGCGTGCGTACGGGTTGTCGCTCTTCATCAGCGCAATCTTGTCCTCGATGGTCGGGTTCTCGATATGCTCGAGCGCATCCCATACATAGAAGGACCAACGGTCGGGATGGTCTATGTAAAGTCTCTTTGTCGAGAAATTGCAGGTGTCAACGAGCGGGCAGTCCTTCATACAGATGGTGCCTGCGCCCTCGGGTGCGTTCTCGGGCTTGAACTGGAACTTGCTGCCGTAGGAGCTGATGGAGCAGGGCTTGGTCTCGCTCATCAGCCACATCATAATGTCGAGGTCGTGACAGCACTTTGCCAGCAGCATCGTGGTGTGGCACTTCTCGGAGTTTGCCCACTTGCCGCGGATATAGGATGTCGACAGATGATGATAGGACACATGCTCCGTCGTCTGGATATTAATAATCTCACCGAGTTCGCCCGATGCGACGCGCTCTTTGATGGAGTAGTAAAACGGGGTGTAGCGCAGTACGTGACAAATCATGACCTTTGCGTCGTTCTTCTTAGCGCAGTTTACAATCTGCCACATCTCGTCCTCGTTGACCGCAAACGGCTTTTCGAGAAGCATATCGTAGCCGCAGTTGAGAAGCGGAATGGCAGTCTCGAGGTGCTGCTCATCCATCGTACCGTTGATGACGGTGTCGGCAAGTCTGCCCTTCTTAGCGAGCTCCTCAGCGCTCTCGAAGCACATATCCTCGCCAAAGCCGAAGTATTCCATTGCCTTCTTGCGTCTGACGGGATTCGGGTCGGCAACGCCGACGATTTTAAGCATTTCGGGATTTGTTTTAGCGAGCTCACTGTACACAAATGCTCTGTGGCCCGCGCCTACAATAATGGCTGTAATCGGTTTCTGCTCCATAACATTTACCTCGATTCATAAATTTGTTAAGACGATTATAACACAAAGTAAATGAAATGCAATAGTAAAATAAAATATATACAAATTTGTCTATTGTTATAAATATATGATTGTGCTATAATAACATAAGTTTTGTAGGGGAGGTGAGGCTATGCCGCGATGGGTACCCGCCCACGAGGAAAAAGCACCCGTGATAAAAAATGCGCTCTATGCGATGAAAATCCTGCATCAGGCGGATAAAACCGTGATGCCCGCTGCCATTCTTGCCCAGGCAAGCACGGCTGTGTTTACGCTGTTTTTTCAGGGTGTGCTGTTTTTGAAAGTGCTTCTGACGATTATCCAGGGCGAGGCGACTTTTCAGTATTTTGCCAAGGTGCTCTTGCTCTTTTTTGCCGTGGGGATGGTGTATGAGGTGATTATCATCGTCTGCGACTACGCGCAGAATGTCGCGTGGAAGAAGGTCTATAAGGGGCTCAATAACCTGATTTTCAAGAAGGCGGCGGAACTCGATGTCAGCTGCTACGAGGACCCCGCGTTTTATGACGCCTATATGCGCGCGACCGACATCCTCACGAGGGGATTTTTTATGGCGTTTGCGGTGGATTTGTCGAATCTGCTCGGCAATCTGATTGCGCTCGTGCTCGTTATCGGCATCGTGACGACGATTGACCCCGTGTATCTGCTCTTTTTAGCACCTGTTTCGGTGGTGTTCATCGTGCAGTTTATGCGCAGTAAACTAATGTATAAGCGCGACCTCGAGATGACGACGAATAACCGTATTAAATCGTACACTGAACGCACGGTGTTTCTCAAAGATTTTTCGAAGGATATGCGCACCTCCAATATCTTCTCGGTCATTCTCAATCGCTTTCGCAGGGCGGTTGACGATAATATCCGTATTATTAAGCATTACGGAGTGAAACTCTTTATTTATAATATCATCGGCTCATTCTTCGGCGAACTCGTACCGATTGTCGGCACCTACTCCTTCGCGTCGTATCAGTTCATCAACGACAGCGGTCTCGACATCTCGGGCTTTTCCGTGGTGCTCTCGTCGATTAATTCGGTGCGCCAGACCTCGATGACGATTGCCGATTCCATCGCCGAACTCTCGAACGTGGCGCTCTATTTCAAAAATCTGCACGACTTCTTCGACTATGAAACCCAGGTGGAGGACGGCGGACTGGAAGCAGGGGAGTTTGAGAGCCTCGAGTTCAAGGATGTGTATTTCAAATATCCCGCCTCCGACCACTACTCGCTGAACGGCGTAAATCTTAAAATCAATAAGGGCGAGACCGTGGCGCTCGTCGGCGTCAACGGCGCAGGTAAGACCACCCTCGTCAAACTGATGCTGCGCTTTTATGACGCAACCGAAGGCGAGGTGCTCTATAACGGTATTAACGTGAAGGAGTATAACGCTGACTCTCTGCGCAGGCGCTTTGCCACCGTGTTCCAGGATTATAAGACCTTTGCCCTGTCGGTGAATGAGAATGTTCTCTGCCACGAGGGTACCGACGATGAGAAGGAAATTGCCCGTCAGGCGCTGATACAAAGCGGCGTGTGGGATAAGGTAAAAACGCTGCCGCACGCAGCCGATACCGTCCTCACCCGTGAATTTGACGAGAAGGGCGCAGGACTTTCGGGCGGCGAGCAGCAAAAGACGGCGACCGCGCGTCTCTTTGCCCGTGATTTCGATATCGCCATTCTCGATGAGCCCTCCTCGGCGCTCGACCCGATTGCGGAGTACAGGATGTATCAGAATCTTATTGAGATTACCAAGGATAAATCGGTCGTGTATATTTCGCACCGTCTGTCCTCGGCGGTCCTCAGCGACAGGATATATGTCCTCGGGGGCGGTAAGGTAATCGAAGAGGGTAACCACGAAAAACTGATGGCACTCGGCGGGGAATATAACCGTATGTTCACCCTCCAGGCATCGCGTTATACCGGCGAGGAGGTGAGCGAACTTGGCTGATTTTCGAGCGGATAAACCGACGCATTCCACTTTTTCGAATATCTTTTACTTTCTGAAATTATTATTCAAGATTTCGCCGCTGCTTGTCATCGGCGAGTGCTTCTGGGGCGTTTTGATGCGCCTGCCGACGCGGTTGATTTCCGTCCTCGGTGTGAAGTATGTCATTGACGTCATTGCAAGCGGCGATGATAAGATGAAGATTGTGCGCGCAGTCATCGTGATTGCAATCGTGCTGATTCTCAGCGAGGTGCTCAACGCCCTTTACCGCGAATTTTTCTTCACTGTCGAATTGGAAAAAATCAGCAAGGGGCTGTCCGAAATGCTCTTTAAGAAAGCGAAGGACCTCGATTTGTCGAGTTACGACGACCCCGATTTCTATAATAATTTCATTCTTGTTATCAATTCCTCGGGCACCCGTGTGACGATGGTGCTCGGACTCGTGCAGCGCTATATCGGCGAGGTGGTATCGCTGATTACCATCGGCTCGATTCTTTTGACGATAGACCCGATATGCCTTTTGATTGTACTGGTTGTGGTGGCGGTGTTTACTCCCGTCAGCCGCAAAATCGGCAAACTCCAGGCGCAGCGCCAGATTGATAATAACCGCCTGCACCGCAGAGCAGACTATTTTGCGCGCGTGTTCTACCTCCAGGATTACTGTAAGGAAGTGCGTATGAACGACATTAAACCCCTCCTCCTCGAGCGCTATAACGAGGCGGCGGACGATGTCATCAAAAATCAGATTAAGTATGTGCGCAAGATTGATTTTATCTACTTCTTCCAGGAGAGCGGCGTGCAGATTCTCGGCTTTATGCTCCTGCTTCCGCTTTACCTCGGCTATTGCGTGCTGCAAAAGCATACGCTCTCGGCGGGCGATTTCGTCGCGACCTTTAACGGCGCGCTGCAGATTGCGACCTCCTTTTCCTTCCTTACGGTCGGCGTCGTGCGTCAGTTTTCAGAGAGTGCACGTCTGATTGAAAAATACCGCGAGTTTTTGAAACGACCGAAGAAGATTGAGGACGGCGAAGGCGTTGCGGAAAACGGCGAGCCGAAAACGGTCGAATTGAAGAATGTCTCCTTCACCTATCCCGGCAATGACCATCCCACACTGAAGAATATCAATATGACCATCCACCCGAAAGAAAAAATAGCCCTCGTGGGCTATAACGGTGCGGGCAAGACGACGCTGACGAATCTTCTTTTGCGTCTCTACGATGTCTCGGACGGTCAGATACTCATTGACGGCGAGGATATCCGCGATGTGACGCTGCAGTCCCACCGCGACCGCTTCTCCGCAGTGTTCCAGGATTTTCAGGTGTTTGCCGCCACACTCGGCGAGAATGTGGCGCTCGATACGGATGTGAATCCCGAACGCGCCCGCGAGGCGCTGCGCCATAGCGGATTCAGCAAGAAGGTGGATAACGGACTCGATGCTTATCTGCTGCGCGAATTCGACGACGACGGCGTGATGATGTCGGGCGGCGAAAGCCAGAAAGTGGCGATTTCCCGCGCATTTTACAAGAAATGCCCCTATGTTATTCTCGACGAGCCGTCGGCAAATCTCGACCCCGTCGCTGAGTATAATCTCAATCAGTCGATGATTGAGGCAGCGCAGGATAAGACGGTCGTGTTTATCTCTCACCGTCTGTCCACAACGGTCAGCGCCGACAGAATCTATGTGATGGAAAACGGCGAGATTATCGAAGAGGGTAGCCACGACGAACTGATGGCGCGTGGCGGCACCTATGCCTATATGTTTAATCTCCAAGCAGAGAAGTATAAATAAAAAAATGCCGGCGGAGTAATCCGTCGGCAACATTTATATTATAGCATAAAATCCGTTCCATTACAATACTTTTATTCCGCTCTTTCGGGTAGTATAATAAATGTAGGATAGTTTATCCTAATTTCCACCAAGGAGGCACATACTATGATTAATATTACGGCAAGAGGCTTTGAACTGAAGCAGGGCGCAAAGGACGGTATTCAGTCCGAACTCAGAAGAATTGAGAAAATGCTGCCCGCTGATGCAACCTTTGATGTGACACTTAAGAAGCTCAAGAGCGGTTATCAGTGCGATATAACGGTAAAACACTTCGGCTCGTTCATCCGCGGCGAGGCGGTTGCAGACAGAATTGAGCCCTCGATTGACGCGGCAGTGGACGACCTTAAGAGAAAACTGCGCAAGCTCAAGACCTATTTTGTAGATAAGAAGCGCAAGGGTGGCATCGACGAAATTGCGGGCGCTATTGATGAGCTCAGCGACGAGGTCACAATGGATAATTTCGACGAGGCGTATTTCGAGAGCGTGGACGTGACCCGCACTAAGACGATTACACCGAATATGATGACCGATGATGAGGCTATCGTCCAGATGGAAATGCTCGGCCACAGCTTCTTCGTCTACCTCGGTATCGACGGCGAAACGAAGATTGTCTATAAACGCAAAAACGGTTACGGTCTGTTAATCTGTGAATAAATTGTTGGGAGCGCTGATGGCAGCGCTCCTTTTTTCTGTTTACTTTCTGCTCCAAATAATATATAATGCTATTAATATCTTTTTGGAGAAAGCTTATGATTTTTAATTTTATTAAACGTGCGGTAATCGTGCCGATGCTGCTGACGGCAGTGTGCGTGGCAGGACTCGTATGGTTTATCCAGACGGGCGGCTTTATTTCCGACAGCGCCGAGCAGGACAGTGCGGTGACTTACCGTATGAAGAATTATAAAAAGTTTTCAGAACTCGATGAGGGCGCCTATGTCGGCAGTATCCGCTATGGAACATACGAAGGCGATATTACCTTCACCGAGAGCGGCGGCAACGCGCTCGTGCTGGACGCCGACGCGAAAGAGCCCTGGGAAAAGGGTACCACAGTGATTCTCGGCAGCGGTGCAAAAATGCAGCTCGCTCCGTTTCGGGATGCGAAGGTGGGGGATACGCTTACCCTTTCGCTTTATTCAAACGACAGTTACACCTACCGCATTAAGAAGATTCGGTACGGAGTCTCCCTTGACGAAATCCATAAAATGAAAACCGACGGACTTCTTGTCTGCCGCTCGTATCACGACTTTTCCACTGCGAATTCCAAATTGTATGCGGTCTACACCGCAGAGGAGGTGGTGTGATGCTGCATTATCTGACGAAAAGGGTGCTTTGCTTCCTCCTTGCAGTGGCGATTACGGTGTCGCTTGCTGTTTCCTTCTTCGGCGTTGTCAGCGTGTATTTTGTTCGCTCGACGGACTACCTGACGCAGAGCCTTGCAGACCGCCGAGAGGAACTCAAAACCGACCTTGATGACGAGATTGCCCGGCGTATGCCGCAAAGCAAATTTCCATCCGAAGCATATACCGCAGCGCTTGACAACACAGCAATGAATGATATTATCACAACGACGGCGAACAATATCGCCGTGCAAAACGCCAATGATTTCTCGCTGAGTGAGCCCTTGTATAACACGCTATTCAAGAATTTACTCCGCTACGCCGACGAGAACGGCGTTAACATTAAGGCGCAGCAGGTGTCCCGCCTTGCCTCGCTCGAGGTGGATGTTATCAGCGGCTTTCTGGCGCAGGCTGACACGGAGAATGTGGCGCTTTACCGCGTTTGCCGTGATAAGACGGCGCTGATTTTAATCGCGGCGGCAGTCGTGGTTGCGATTGTGTCCTACGCGCTGATTCATATCATCAATGACGGCAGACACCGCAAGAACAGTTATATCGGTATGGCATTCGTCAGTGCGGGCTATATCGAGATTATCGGCACGGTGGCAGCAAGACTGATACACGCGAGTGAAAAGGAATCCTACTGCGGCTACAAAGTCTTTGATGCTGCCATCGGCAGCGTCGCGAATCAGATTATGGGAGCACAGATTCCCATCGGCATTGTCTTGCTGGTGACAGGACTCTTTGTGCTGATTACGAATTATTATTATTTCTGGAAGAAAAACGCAAGGGTGAATGAGCAGCGTCGCCGGAATACCGATATGCGCAACGAGTATATGCAGCATTACCGCAGCGTCAAGGGCGAAACAAAGACAATCACCCCCGGCGAGCGCGAAACAATGGATATTGACTTTTAATATATCTATATAAAAAACGGGTGCACGCTTAGTTATTCAAAGAAATAAGACTATCTCAAATGTCGAATTGAGATAGTCTTTTTTGTGATTTAACTCATTTAGATGAACTTATAAAGTCGTTTAAGCATTTCAATTATGTCACTTTTTGTGCTTCTTCTTTCGTAATTGCTGTTTTCGCAAAAATAATTGTAGTATTTATGTGCATCGCCGCTACATAATAGACGAGTTTGTATCCAATTATCCGTGGAATTATTAAAGTATTCTCTTGCCATAATAAAAGTGGGAAGTTCAAGAGCATCTTGTATTATTATCAATGCTTCCTCTTTAGGCTTAATTGAAAATGTTTCTTTTGCAAAATGATAAAGCCAACCGGCAATTTCAGTATATGTATCACTTAAAATGCATTGTTTATCCTTATTTCCTGTGTATTGCTCTAAGAAATCTAATTGCTGGAGCTTTTTTATGTTTAGATTCTGCATTGCATCGTCTCTATACTGGTTTGTGCCACCGGTATTTGAATAGTGCATATAAATGATATCCGGAACAATATATACAGAATTACAGTCCGACAGCAAATATAGATTAACAATATTGTCATCTCCCCAAAACGTTCTTCCAACATCTGAGGTATTTGGCAATGCCGTTATTAATTCTCTTGAATAAAGCTTATTCCAAACAGAATTGTTGATGATGGCTCGCTCATAAGAACCAAGTAGTCGTGGGTATTCCTTATCCATGAATTCTTCATTTTGAATGCATATCGGGGATTTAACACTTCTTCTAACTCCCAAATGATGATACTTATTATAGTGACCAAACTGAATTAATTGGTATTTATCAGATTTAGCATATTGATAAAGAGTTTCAAATGCCTTCTTTGAGAAGTACCTATCATCTGCATCGCAATTCAGAATGTACTTTCCGTTTGATTGAGATATTCCGAACACTCTGGCGGCAAGGCAACCGTGGTTATCGGTATTGTATAGTTTGATTCTACTATCTTGAGTTGCATAAAAATCACAGATTTCTTCGGTACGGTCTGTTGAACCATCATTAACAATGATGAGTTCGTAATCTTTGAAAGTTTGCTTTAATATTGATTTTATACACCTCGCTATATAGTTTTCTGCATTATATGCCGGAATGATGATTGATAGCCACATACTTAATTACCTCACACATTTTTTATAATTATAATGCGTTGGTAACAAAAAGTCAACGAATCGTTGACAGAATTCTATGATTAGTAAACTGATAATGGTTTATAATATTGAAAAGGTGGTGGGTATGTGGCATATTGTCGATTTGATGTGGTTTTGAAAAAATTGCGAAAACAACACAAACTTACTCAACAAGAACTTGGTAGTAAACTCGGTGTATCAAAAGCGGTAATCAGCAAATATGAAACGGGATTAGGCTATCCATCATTAGATTTGCTAATACTGTTTTCCGAGTTCTTTGGAGTCACTACAGATTATCTTTTGGGCATTGAGGGATCCCAACACATTAGTGTTGATGGTTTAACTAATAATGAGGTGTGTGCAGTTCAGGAAATTGTAAACGAGTTTAGAAAATACAATAAATGAGTAGTTCAGTAAAAGCATCCCTGCAAAAAAGGGATGCTTTTATGATTGACATTTTTATCATTTGGTGCTATTATTGATATGTTATATGGGCCTGTAGCTCAGCTGGGAGAGTGTCGCGTTCGCAATGCGAAGGTCGAGGGTTCGAACCCCTTCAGGTCCACCAAAAAGCAGTCACTGTTAAGTGGCTGCGTTTTTATATGAAGGGGTTCGAAACAAACTCCAAGAGGCTCGCAGTAAGTGAGCCGATTGGGAGAACAGTCCGGTGGACTGTTCGATAGCTGAGAAGAGAACCCCTTCAGGTCCACCAAAACAACAGCCACCGTCAGGTGGCTATATTTTTTCTGACCTGCGAAATGCCGCACCACGCCTAAAGAGAAAGGATGTTTCTTTTTCATTACTTCCAGGGATATTTCTTTTGCAATGCCATGAACTCATCATAATCCTTGGCAAAGTGGAATTCCTGCTGCAAATCTGAGAAGAAGTAGAGATACTCCGTGTCGGGATGGTTGACGACCGCCTCGATGATTTCCATACCGGGGTTCGTAATCGGTCCGGCGGGCAGAGCGGGGCAGCGGTAGGTGTAGTATGCGTCGTACACCTCCTGCGAAAATCCGTAATCGTCGCGCAAATCCCGCGCGTAGTAGTAGGTGACGTCGCTCTGGAGTTTCGCGCCCTTATTCAGTCGGTTGATGAATACCGAGGCAATATTCTTTGCACTCTTTTGTCCGAGCGCCTCCTCTTGTACGACCGAGGCGAGATTAATCAGCTCAAATATTGTGATGTGATTCTTCTCGCAGTAGGCAGTCATATCGTCCGTGATACGCGCGTCAAAGGCGTCGAGCATTTCCTCGGCAACCTCCTTCGGCTCGCTGTTTTTGGCGAGGTCGTAGGTGGCGGGAAAGAGAAATCCTTCGAGTTTGTAGGCGATGAGCCTGCTGTCGGGCACCGTCTTTAAGAAATCGTAGTCGAATCCGTCGGTACTCTTGCACACTTCGAGGAAATCGTCGGCGTTGCAGATGCCGTTTTCCTCGAGTGTTTTGGCAATTTCCATGACGTTATAGCCTTCGGGAATGGCGACCTTGACGCCCTCGTGTGAGACGTCGGGGCTTTGCAATTTTTCGGCTATCTCCTCGTAGGACATATCGGCAGTGAGCAGATATTCGCCGTTGATATATTTGAAATCAGGGTAGTGCTTGCTCATCCAGTTTGTCCAGAGTGCGTCGGAAAGAACAATCTTGTTATGATAAAGTTTCTGACCGATTTCGTATTCAAAATCATTCTTCGTGATTTCGAGATTGTATTCGGTTTGTGGCTGGCGCTTGCCGTCAATATCGTTCTTCGCCTGACCGACAATATAACCGGCGAATACGCCGACCACGGCGAGCAGCACGATAATCAGACAGAGGATGACGCCTTTGCTTTTATTCTTCTTTGCCATTGTAATTCCTTTCTCATAGGCAGGTGGAGGATGCCTATGTCGTATTTTTCTTTCTCACCCGTCGGGGTGAAGCCGAGTTTTTCATAAAAGGGTACCGCGTGGAGCTGCGCGTCGACGAGGATGTCCCTCGCGCCGCATTCTTTCGCCTCGCGGCAAAGCGCATTGACGAGCTTTTTGCCCGTGCCGTATCCGCGCTCGCTCTCGAGCACCGCAATTCTGCCGAGCTTGTAGTTTTTATCGCATCGGGTAATGCGTCCCGTCGCGACGGCGTGCGTTTCGTCTTTCATCACGAGGGCGAAGCGGGTGTCGTCGTTAGTGTCTGAATCGTCAAATACGGCGCTTTCGTCCGCCCCCTGGGACTCGACGAATACCGTGCGGCGAATCTCCTTTACAAGCGTGAACTCGTGCCCTTCGTATCCTTCAAAAATCAGTATCATCATAACCCCATTGTACCATAAATACCATAAAAATCAACTTAATATTTGACTTCACGATTCGTATAATCTATAATTGTACCATAAAGTAAGAAAAGGACATCATTATGCCGATTTACAGGATTGCAGGACTGCGCGTTAAAATTGAAAATTGCTCCGGCAGAACGGCGAAACAGGCGGCTGCGTATCTCGACCCTGACCAAGGCGAAGATAATATTGATATTCGTATCAATGTGGATGCTTCGCGTATTGCAAGAGCCGTGAAGAAGCACCCCGAACTCTCAGCTTCCGACTGGGATTATATGCTATCTGGCGATGATTTTTATACCAATCTCCTGCGCTTTGACGGGATGCTGCTGCACGCTTCGTGTGTCGTAGTGGACGGCGTGGCGTATGCCTTTTCCGCCGACAGCGGCGTGGGTAAATCCACCCATACGGCGCTGTGGCTCGAGCATTTCGGCGATAGGGCATACATCCTCAATGACGACAAGCCCGCCATCCGTATGATTGACGGCACCGTGTATGCCTGCGGCACACCGTGGAGCGGTAAATATGATGATTCCGTTCCCGAGACGGTACCGCTCGGCGGTATCTGTTTTCTCGAGCGAGATACGGTGAACCGTATTGAGAAGGCGCCCGTGGAGAAGGCAGTGTTTAACATTTTTTCCCAGACGGTGCGAAAACTCGGTGAAAAGAAAATGGAAAACCTCCTCGATGTTATCGAGAACATTTTTTCAAAAGTCCCGCTCTGGCAACTTGGCTGCACTGTCTCGGATGAGGCGGTTGAGATTGCCTACGGAGCGATGAAACGCAGCAGAACGGAGATACTCCATGAAATATAAACTGATTCTCTGCCTGCTTCTGGTGACAATGCTTTTTGGTTGTACGGCGGAAAGAACGGCACAGCCTTCGTCCGTGGAGACCACTGCCTCAACCACCGTGACGACCACCGTGACGACGACACAAAAGGCAGCGAAAACGACTGCCACGACGACACAGAAGGCAACGAACACTGCGAAACAAACCACCACCAAGAAAATGTCAACCACGCAGAAGCCGACCACTACGAAACGGGCAAACACGACGAAAAAGCCGACCGCAACGAAAAATCCGACTGCAATCTCCACCACGCGTACGGACAAAACGCACTGCACCGTGACGATTCAGTGCCGGGAAGTGCTCGGTAATATGGATAAACTCAAGGAAGGCTACGAGGCGGTTATCCCGCAGAGCGGCTATTTTCTCAGAAATGCAAAGGTGAAATATGAGGACAGCGACACGGTTTACACCGTATTGCAGCGCGCCTGCCGTGAAAACGGCATCAAGATGGGTGCTAAACCGACGGGCTACGGTATGTATGTGTACAGCATCAACTACCTGCCCGAAAAGGCATGCGGCGGCACGAGCGGCTGGACTTATTATGTGAATGGCACATTTCCCCACGTCTCCGCGGATAACTACCCACTGCACGGCGGCGAAACGATTGAATTTAAGTATGTATGTTAGGTGATTGAATGAGAGTGCTGACAACCGAACAAATCAGACAGGTGGAAAAACTCTGCTTTGAACGCTACTATAATGAAGCGGAACTGATGCTCAAAGCTGGCACCGCCTGTGCGGAAAGTATCATTAAAAAATATGGCGACGCGCTTAAGAATGCACGCGTCAATGTATTCTGCGGCGGCGGTAAGAACGCGGGCGACGGCTTCGTGATTGCAAGGCTGCTCTTTTCCTACGGCGCAAATGCAAAGATTGTGCTCTGCGCGGGTGAGCCGACCGTTTCCGAGCCGCTGCTGTACTACCGCGAGGCGCTCGCAAGCCGCGTTCCCGCGGTGGATTATGCGGATGAGTATACCGCCTGCGATTTTATCGTGGACTGTATGTTCGGCATCGGTTTTCACGGCGAGCCGAGGGCTCCGTTTGACAGAATTTTCAGGACCGTGAACGAGAGTGCGGCAACGGTCATTTCGATTGATACCCCGAGCGGCACGAACGCCGCGACGGGGGAGGCGTGTCGCGAATGCGTCTGCGCGGATGATACCATCGCTATTTCTACTCTGAAGATGGCGCATATCCTCCCGCCCGCGAATGCGTACTGCGGCGAGACGAATGTCGTATATATCGGCATTCCCGAGGATTGCTATGAGGAAACATATATCCAAACCATTACCGAAGATGATGTCAAATCCTTTTTTTCAAAACGCGATAAGAACGCCAATAAAGGCACCTTCGGTCATCTGCTGAATATCTGCGGCAGCTATACGATGTTCGGCGCGGCGGTCATCGCGACGAAGGCGGCAATCCGCAGCGGTGCGGGACTCGTGAAACTGATGACGCCAAAATGCGCCTATCCTCTTGCGGCTGCACATCTCACCCAGCCGATTTTTAAGCCCTGCGCGGATAACGGCACGACTTTTTCGGCAGATGCGGCGCACGCCTTTGACAGCGAACGGGAGTGGGCGAACGCCCTCGTGCTCGGCTGCGGTATTGGGGAGAATGACGACACGCGCATTCTCGTCGATTATGTGCTTAAAAATGCGAAATGTCCCGTCATTCTCGATGCGGACGGTATAAATTGCCTCTCTCGGTGCATAAATATCATTAAGGACATTAAAGCGCCGATAGTTCTTACGCCCCATCCCGGCGAGATGGCAAGGCTCATAGGCAAAACGCCCGCCGAGATACAGAACGACAGAATCAATATAGCAAAGGAATTTGCAAAGGAGAACGGCGTCATTCTCGTATTAAAAGGTGCAAACACGGTAGTGACGGACGGAAAAGAAGTGTTTGTGAATATGACCGGCAACCCCGCGATGGCAATGGGCGGCAGCGGCGATATGCTGTCGGGTATGCTCGGCGCCTTCATCGCTCAGGGCATAGCGCCCTTTGACGCGGCAAAGGCGGCGGTATACCTGCACGGACTCTCCGGAGACCTCGCGGCTGAAAGGCTCAGCACCCGCGGCACGGCGGTTTGCGATATGACAGAACTGCTCGGTACTTTAATGTCTATTCTTGATTAAGAGTTGATACATAATGAAGAAAATAACGGCTTTTTGCTGCGTGCTTGCGCTTTTGTTTTGCGGCTGCGCGCAGCAGAAAGAAAAACCCCCTGTACCCAACACCGAAACCGAATTTGAGGCGGTGTATGAGACGGGGGATTTTCGTTTTCACTGTACGGTGAAATGGGCGCGGGGTACGGCGTTTGTGACCGTGCACGATACGAATGCCAAGGGGCTGACGCTCAGCTGCGACGGGCGGCAGGTGACGTTTTCCAAGGGCGCGATGCTCAAGAGTGAGGACAAAGAGAATATCGACCCGTCGAATCCGGCGCTCCTTTTGTGGGAAATCTTTACCGCTCTCGAAAGCGGCGGCAATCAGTGTTCCCTCGGTACCTTCACCGTCGACCAAACGGATGGACGATTCCAAACAATATCCGTATCGGATATTACGTTAACGAATTGCGCATCAGAATGAATCCTCCTTTACGGCTGCGCTGCGTATTCCATAATTCGTCGAAATCGAGCCATTCGAAAGTGCTGTACGTCACCGCTTTGACCATCAGTTTATCCTCGAACTGTTCGTATCCGTTAATCAGAAACCAGTGCCATTCGTATTCCTTGAAACGGCGGTTATTATGATTGAGGCAGAGATACGGCACGGGCAGGTCGTTTTCAATTTGCGCGACTAAGAGGCGCTTTGCCTCGGTAATATCCGTGTCGCCTTCGACGCCCTCGAGTGTGAGCGGGCAGTTTCGTTCCTTGAGATACGCGCCGAAACCCTCGAGATAGATGGAGAGCTTGTCGATGCCCGACATCCGCGGATGCAAATAGGGTTTCATTATCTGAGCAAATTTTTTATATTCATCGAGGCTAATGTGAGCCGTGTCCATCGGGCAGAGGTGTGTGCCGCAGTATTTGTCGAGATAAATGCAGCATTCCATCGCCGTCTCGGCAGCGCAGCCGCCGATTTTCATCATAAATCCGTCGAAGAATTCCTGATTGCCGCCGTATGATGAGCCGATGCGGTAGTGGGGGAGTTCTTTTCTCATATATTTGCTCCTTTGATGATTCTACATAATTTTAACAAAAAAACATTGATAATTGCAACTGACTATTGTATAATATTACTTGATGTATTTTAGCACATTTCGATTTGAAAGGAGTAAAATGAATGAAACATCCCGAAATTGTGGAAAAGATGACGCTTGAGCAGAAGGCAGCTTTTGTCTCAGGTTATGACTATTGGCATCTTGAGGAAGCGCCCGAACTCGGACTTCCCAAGATTATGGTGACCGACGGCCCCCACGGTCTGCGTAAGCAGAATACCGATAAGAAAACCTCCAACGGCATCGGTCTGGGCAACTCCGTTCCCGCTACCTGCTTCCCGCCCGCAGCGACTTCGAGCTGCTCGTGGGATCCGGACCTGCTTTATAAGGCGGGCGAGTGCATGGGCAAGGAGTGCCTGAATGAAAAGGTTTCCGTTATCCTCGGTCCCGGCACAAATATTAAGCGTTCACCCGTTTGCGGCAGAAACTTCGAGTATTTCAGCGAGGACCCGTATCTCGCAGGTAAGTGCTCCGCTGCTGTCATCAACGGCGTGCAGTCGATGGGCGTCGGCACTTCGCTCAAGCATTTCTGCGCGAACTCGCAGGAGGCTTTCCGTATGGTTATCGACGAGATTATCGACGAGCGCACCCTGCGCGAGACTTATCTTCCCGCATTTGAAATCGCCATCAAAGAGGCGCAGCCCTGGACGGTGATGAATTCCTATAACAAGATTAACGGCGTTTACGCGTCGCAGAACGGACATACCCAGCAGGAAATCGCCCGCGGCGAGTGGGGATTTGAGGGACTCTTCGTCACGGACTGGGGCTCATCGGTTGACCGTATTCCCGGACTTGAGAACGGTACCGACCTCGAAATGCCGACCTCGGGACCGCTGAATACGAAGAAGATTATTGCTGCGGTGAAGAGCGGCGAACTCGACGAGGCAGTGCTGGATGAGAGAGTGGACACCGTTGTCGACCTCATTGTGAAGTCCAAACCCGCTCTCGAGAAAGAGTGGAACTTCGATATTAACGAGCACCACGAAATCGCAGCGAGAATCGCTGAGGGCTCGATGCAGCTTCTGAAAAACGATGAAAATATCCTCCCGCTGAAGGACGGCGCAAAGGTTGCCGTTATCGGCGAGATGGCTGAGTCCCCGCGTTTCCAGGGTGCCGGCTCCTCCGTTATCAACCCGACAAAACTTGACAACGCGCTCGACAACCTCAAGGCGCTCGGCGTAGACGTTACATATGCACGCGGCTATGAGAAGAGCAAGGATGAGGTCAACGAGGAACTCTTTGCCGAGGCAATTGAGGCGGCGAAGAATGCCGATATCGCCATCGTATTCGCGGGACTGACCGAGGAATTCGAGGGCGAGGGTTACGACAGACTCAGCATTGATATGCCGAATTCCCATAACACCCTCATCGACAGAGTGGCGGACGCAAACCCGAATACCGTTGTTGTTCTTGCGGGCGGCTCCGTTGTACTGATGCCGTGGCTCGATAAGGTAAAGGGACTGCTGAATTCCGGTCTCGGCGGACAGGCAAGCGGTATCGCCGTTGCCAGAATCCTCACGGGCGAAGTAAACCCGTCGGGTAAGACGACTGAGACATATCCGAAATCCTTTGCGGACAATCCGACCTTCGGTAACTATCCGGGCGGACCGGTTACCTCGGAACACAGAGAGAGCGTTTTCATCGGTTACAGATATTATGACGCAGCCGGTTTGGACGTTGTATTCCCGTTTGGCTACGGTCTTTCGTATACGACCTTTGAGTACAGCGATATCAAGGTATCCGCCGACAGGATTAAGGATACCGATACCGTGGATGTTTCATTCAAATTGAAAAACACCGGCGACAGAGACGGCGCAGAGGTTGCCCAGCTCTATGTCGCTGATAAGGAGAGCACCATCTTCCGCCCGAAGAAGGAACTGCGCGCATTTAAGAAAGTATTTCTTAAGGCAGGCGAGGAGCAGGAGATTACCTTCACCCTCGACAAGAGAGCGTTCGCCTTCTTCAATGTCAATACGAATGACTGGTTCGTAGAGTCGGGCGATTTCGTTATCGGCATCGGTGCTTCTTCGGCAGACATTAAGGTTGCCGCTCAGATTTACGTCGAGGGCACCGTGGACGCAGCCGTTCCGGATTACCGCGATGTTGCGCCGAATTATTATGATAATGTAGCGGCTATCACGCGTGAGGATTTCGCAGCAATTTACGGCGAGCTTCCGTCACCCGAGATTGACCCGACGAAGAAGATTGACCTTTACTGCTGTCTTAACGATGCACG
The DNA here is from genome assembly GCA_015066525.1 of Oscillospiraceae bacterium. Lineage (GTDB taxonomy): Bacteria > Bacillota > Clostridia > Oscillospirales > Acutalibacteraceae > Eubacterium_R. Next base: position 19,564 of record SVOG01000026.1, read on the forward strand.
CCACACCAAGTGGGGCGGTAAGATTTGCAGACTTATCGAGAAGATTATGAGCAAGATGGGCTCGGCAGAAAACGGCGACGGTAAGATGCTTGCTGCGATGGCGACCCAGATTCCGATGCGTAACTTCATCGCGATGTCGATGGGCGCGATCTCACCCGCTCAGGCAAGGGGACTTCTGAAGATTCTCAATGACGACGAGTCCACCTTTATCGGCTTCAACGCTATCTTCTGGAGACTCGGCGCAACGCTTGCCAAACTCCCGAAACTTCTCAAAGCAATCTAACATAATGGGTGATTAAAATGAAAAAGACAATGAAAAAACTATCCTGCTTTCTGCTTTCGCTTCTGATGATGCTGTCCGTTGCGTCGCCCGCGTTTGCCAAGACGAACGTGACTCCCGTTATCTTGGTGCACGGTCTTGGCGCGAATCCGGTTTATCAGAATATCGGTACGCCCGACCAGAGTGAAATTGAAAATCTCGGTATGGGCAATATTGTCGTCGGACTGCTGACGAATAACGAGGTGCTCAACGAGGTTGTCAAGATGCTTGATGACGAGCGTGAGCCCGATGTGGATAAACTCATAGCAGGACTCCAGAATATTATCGGCAAGGATAATGCGATTAACTGCACCAAAAACGGTAATATCAAGGCAGGTCAGGGCGTCATCAATTACTGGACCGACCCGCTGTCTAAGCATAAGGATTATTGGCAGAACGCCGATGTTGCCGAGGTGGCGATTGCGCGCCAGCTTTGCAATACCGTTGGTGCCAAGAATGTCTACGCCTTCAATTATGACTGGCGCCAGGATGTCTGCACGACCGCAAAGCAGCTCAACAAATTCATCAAAACGGTGAAGAAGAATACCAAGGCTAAGAAGGTATCCCTCATCGGCTGTTCCCTCGGCGGTGCCGTGCTCTCGGCATACTTCGATGCGTATAAGAAGCAGAAGGACGTCAAGGTTGCCGTATTTGCAAATCCTGCTATCGGCGGTGTGGACGTTGCGAGCGCCTATGCCCTCGACCTCAAGATTAATAAGAAGAGCGTTATCGCATATCTGAAATGTATGGAGACCGCATTTAACGGCGGTTCTTCGCAGGGACTCTTCCGTGCCGTCAGAGCACTCGGCGACAAGCGTGTTGAGCAGGCGGCGGACTACCTTGCAAAATTCGTGAAGAATAAGAAGAACGTCAAGAAACTCTATATGAAGGTTGTCAAGCCCTGGATTGGCAATATCCCGTCTCTCTGGGAGTGCATTCCTTATAGCAGCTATGACAAGGCGGTCAAGGAAATGAGCAAAATGGGCTTCCTTGATAAGAAGAGCGGCGTGTATACCAAGATTAAGAAGTACCACGGCGTGCAGGGCAGACTGAAGAAGAACCTCAAGGCGATTAAAAAGCAGGGCGTTCAGGTTGCCATCTTCGCAAGCTACGGCACGATGGGTATCCCGCTCACTTCCAAGGTGAATAACCAGACCGACGCGCTGATTGATACGAAATACGCTTCGGCGGGCGCTACGGTTGCCGACTACGGCAAGAAGCTCAAGAAGAGCGGCAAGTATGTATCGGGCGATAAGGTTATTAACGCAAAGACCTGTGTACTTCCCGATAATACCTGGTTCCTCAAGGACGTGCAGCATATGCGCTTCTATTACAATTCCGACGCAACCAAGCTCGTGGCAAATATTGCCTGCGGCAAGGTCAAGGCGAATATCAAAGCCGTCAAGAAGAAGTATAAGAAGGGTCAGTTCCTCAAAGAGGTCAACCGCAAACTGAAGAATGTTTAACTAAAAGCTCTGGGGCACCCTACGGAAATAGGGTTAGGTTTTGGCTTTGTCCTTTTGCCCCTAAAGACATTAAAAACCGCCTGAATACGCGAGTATGCAGGCGGTTTTGTAATCCCTTTATGAGCTAAAATTACTTTGCCAAAACTGCCTTGCACCCAAAAATGAGCATATTTTTGGGTAGAACAAAGCATAAAATCACCGTAAGGCTGGCGCCTTGCGGTGATTTTTAATACAGTTATAGCGAAAAAGATGCCATTTTTGGGCTGACACTATTTTCGCAGGGTGCCCCTTGGGGGAGCTTTTTTAGCTAAGAACTTGTAGGGAGCGATGAGATTCCCCTGTGAGGGGAAATGTCACCGCAGGTGACAAAATGGTGAGGCGCCCGCTCCAAGGGCACATCGCTCCGATAATTAAGAGGAGGGTTTCCTTATCGCATGAACAAAACGCTTTCGTGCTTTTATTGAAATAATGATTGAATTTATCCGCCTGATTCAATATAATGGAAGAAAAGGGGAGTGATACGATGGTATCGGCAAAAACATATACCAAAAAAGAGGCCGCAATGTACCTGACGGGTATGTTCGGTCAGAATATGATTTATAATGTTATCGCGACGGGACTGTATTTTTATCTGCAGAATGTTATCTGTCTGCCCGCGGTGGCGCTCGGCTGGATTTTTGCGATTGCCCGCGTGTGGGACGCTGTCAATGACCCGATGATGGGCGCGATAGTTGACAAGACTTCGACCAAGTGGGGTAAGTGTAAGCCCTATCTGATGTTTGCACCGCCGCTGATTTGCGTGATTACCTGCGCGACCTTCCTCAACGGCAATTATGCCGTCGCAAAGGAAGCGGGCAACAAGACCGCGATGTTCCTCATCGTCGGCTGGGCGGCGCTTTCGTACATCCTGTGGGGAATGAGTTATACCATCGGCGACATCCCGCTCTGGGGCATTATCAGTCGTATGAGTGAGGTTGAGAAGGACCGCGCGAAACTCATCTCCGCTGCCCGTATTGTCGCCTCCATCGGTGCTGCGGCAGTGGTCGTCTCCATCGTCGCTATTTCCCAGGCTGCCAACGATGCCCTCGGCGAGAGCACGAACGCGCAGAAGGGCTTTATTGTCGTCGGTATTGCGATGACGGTTGTGGCGTCGCTTTTGTTTGAACTTGCCGGACTCGGCGTGAAAGAACGCGTGCCCTCGTCGGATGAGAAGAAGTCGATGGGCGAGAGTATTGCTCTGATGTGGAAATGCGTGCCGTTTCGCCGCATCCTCATCAGCGGTATTCTGCGCTCCCCGCTGCAGCTGATGATGATTGTCATCCTGACGCTCTTTACTTATTATTTTTGCGACGGCAATCTGCAGCGCGCGTTTACCGAGCCTGCCATTCTCATCATTTTGATTATTATGGGCGGCGGTTATTTTATCGGACAATTCGCAGCGATGATTCTCTGCCCGATGCTGATGAAGAAAATCAGCGTCAAGGCAATGTATAATCTCACTGCTATCTCGGCAATTCCCACGGCGCTGATATTTGTAACCTATATGATTGCCCCGACCGAACTGAATCAGATGAAGTGGGTCATCATCGACGGCATCTGCTTTGTCATCTCAGGTATGGGATTTGGCGCTATCAACGTGTGCCAGAGCATTATGATTTCTGACTGTATCGACTATGAAGAGTACCACCACGGCTACCGCCCCGACGGTATCTTCTTCTCGGGACAGAGCTTTATTACGAAACTCACAGCGGGTATCGCCTCGATTATTTCGTCGTATGTCTATGCGGCGGTCGGCTATACCGATGTCAATATTGAAAAGATGAATCAGGCGCTCGAAAACGGTGCCCATTTCGCAAGTGATTATATGCAGTACTCCAAGGCAATGTGGTTTATCCTTACGGTGCCGCCCGCTGTCGGTCTGGCGCTGGCGGTCATCCCGACTTTGAAGTATGAAATCACCACCGCCGACCACGAGAAGATGCTCGATGAACTTGTCAGCCGACATGCCAAAATGGAAGAGAAAACAGAGGACTAATATGCTTCAGTTCAAGGATGGAAAATTCAGAATACTAATGATTGCGGACACGCAGGAGGGAAGGCGCGTCAGCCCCGATACAATGGCGCTGATTATCGCCTCGCTTGAAAAGGCGCAGCCCGATATGGTCGTGTTCAGCGGCGACCAGATATGGGGACGCGGTTTCAAGGGCGACAGAGCAGAGATTGAGCGCGTGCTGCGCGAACTCTGCCAGCCCGTTATGAACCGCGGCATCCCGTTTGCCGTCTGCTTCGGCAACCATGACCGCCAGACGGGGCTTACGAACGCCGAGCAGTTTAAAATTTATAATACTTTTGACGGCTTCATCGGCGAGAGCGCGCCCGATATTGACGGCGTGGGCAATCACTGTTTTGAGATAAAGGACGGCGACGAAGTGAAGTTCCTACTTTACACCATCGACAGCCATTCAAACCTCAAAGTCGGCTATGATAATGTCCACGAGAATCAAATCGCGTGGTACCGCAGTGTCCGCGACAGTTACGATACCCCCGTGCCCTCGGTCGTCATTCAGCACATTCCTGTGTGCGAGGTGTTTGACCTGCTCAATCAGGTGAAACGCACCCAAAAAGGCGCCGTCCGCGGTTTTCGTACCCACGACGGCGAGTATTTCGTACTGAATCGCGACCGCGTAAACGAGGAAGGCTTTATGAAGGAGAGCCCCGCCGACCCGCAGGAAAACTCCGGCGAGTTTGCCGCTTTTCGTGAAAAGGGCGAGGTGAAGGGCGTTTACTTCGGACACGACCATAACAATTCCTTTCACGGCGAAATTGACGGCATTGATGTCGGCTATACCCAGGGTTGCGGCTTCAATGTCTACGGTCCCGGCAAGGATAGGGGAACGCGTGTTATCGACCTCTTTACAGACGGGCATCTCGAGACCTTCGACCTGCGCTATCGCGATGTGGTTGGTAAGCGCGTGAAGCGGAAACTGATGTACGGCATTATGCAGATTTGCCCGACCAATATGTTCGACGCTGTGACGCGCCTTGCCAAATTCTTTGCCCTTGTCGCAGCTGCGCTCATCATTGCACTCATCATATTATTTTTCAGACAATAAGAAAAAGCCGCTCAGAAGAGCGGCTTTTGTATGCTTATTCGTAGGTGTGATAGTAGAGTCCCTTTTCCGTGATGAGCTGATTCATCTCGCGCGGCACGCTGTGGAAACCGACGGCATAGCGCTTGTTTTTTGGGTCGAAGAGGAAGTAGGACTTTACCGCCTCTTCAATCTGCTTGGCAATATCGTCGGGCGCGTAGTACACGGTCGGCTCCTCGCCGGGGTCGTGGTCCACCTCTACGGCGACATACGGCTCCTCCATCGTGACGAGGTGCTTGACGACGCCTTCCTTATATAACTCAACCGCTGCGAGTCCGAGCGTTCTGTGGTCGCGGTGGTGCGCCTCGGGCTTATTCGGATGAATGGTGCAGACGGTGCATTCCGGGTCAATGCGCGCTACAAAATCCTTGATAATCTCCTTCGCTCTGTCGAGTGTGATGTTGCCGTCCACGATTCTCTCGTCGGGGAAGTGGACGTTCTCGCGCTTTACGCCGAGGGCGTCGCAGCAGCCGAAGAGTTCCTGGTCCCTCGTTGCAGTGAAGTCCTCTTTTGTCAGGTCGTACACATGCTGCGTATGGCACTGCTCGCAGAACTCACGGTTACCCAGACGCAGTCTGACATTCGAGCTTGCGCCGTCGGTAACGACGATGACGTGCACATCGTAGCCGTTTTTCACGGAGGACGCGATGTCGATACCCATCGACAGCAGCTCGTCATCCTGGTGAGGTGCGAAATAAAGTACGGTGTTGCTGGGTTTTGTAAGCATAGCATTTACCTCTTTCTGTCATTTATCTCTTGCATTATAACATTTCCCGCCGATAATGCAAGAAAAATATTGTAAATAATTAGTGAATGCACTGCGTACCTTTTTAGACCCGAATTGCGGCAAACACTTGTAATCCTTCATTGAATTGAATATAATAGTTTTATTCTGTACGGGAGGAGTACCGCTATGCTGAGTGTTAAAAGTCTTTGGAAAAATACAATGTGCATGGCATTCGTTGTTGTGCTATGTATGAATCTGTTTCCACTCGGCAGTGCTTCTGCGGCAACCACCGACGCAAGCACGCTGAGCGCTGATAATCTGAATGCAAAAAACTGGATGTCAGGGATTGCCGACAACCGATATATCTATGAAATCAATCTTCCGGGAACGCACGACAGCGCAACGGCATATTGCAAAAATTCAACGAATAATTTTGTGAGAATTTTTGGATTTCCCGTTTTCGATGTGGAAAAATATGCCAAAACGCAGACGCTTACACTTTCTGAACAGTTAAATGCAGGCGTAAGATATTTCGACCTGCGCTTTTCTGCCGGGAAAGGAAAGCTTCTGCTCTGCCATGGGAATAATAAAAAGGCGGCGCCTGTGAATATTGCTGTAAAGATTCTGGAGTTTTTTAATCCGAAACTTGCTTTGTCCGCTGTCGCCGGTTTTCCCTTTTTTACCCTCGACACAGAATTTTATGCCTATGAGGACGCGGAATGTACCACTCTCTTCACCTGCGACAGCGCGCTGAAACAGGTGAAAGACTTTTTGAAAGAAAACCCGAGTGAAACCGTTATCCTTACCGCAAAAAAAGAAAACGGCGATTCACAAGAGTATATAAAACTCCTTAAAGAACAAATAGAAATGCTGAAAACCCAAATCAATCCCTCCACCCGTGAACCATATTTGTATACCGAAAATGGTAACGGTGTCTATACAAAAATGCCTACCATTTCTGAGGTCAGGGGCAAAATCGTTCTGATGACTCCCGATTATGAGGAACTGGGGGTAGGAGATATGCTGGACGCTAAAAACGGCGCAGGTCAAACCGAGTTTATGGGAGTGACGTTTCACTATGAAAACCACTGGAGTGCACCCGCAAACGAAAAAGTACAGTATGTCAGTAACTTTGTGAATGACTTTTCAAGCGAAATGAGTAAGGATTCCGAACAACATCTGGCGTCTGCAAACGTGATGAAAACGAATGCAAATAACCTCCCGAAACAAAGTCCCTATGAAGTGGCAGAGAAGGTAAACACTGCCCTGTATTCTCAAAACAAATTAGCATACGGACATTATTACGGTTGGATTATGGGCGACTTTATGACGGAGGAAATCTGCCGCACGATATGGCAAACGAATTATTTTGAATCTGCTCAATAAAACCGCTTTGATTAACCGTACAGCCGATAACCTCGGCTGTACTTTTTCTTTTGCATTATGCTATCATGAATCCGACAAATTCGGATTTGTTGATATATTCAGTTGTTGTACAATGATAATGGCGTGAGACACTGGTAAAATACTGTTGCAACTATGTTACAATGGGGAGAATTTGAGTCAATCTCAAGTAAAATCAGGAAATCCCCCAAAGCCACTGTTTAAGCGGTTTTGGGGGATTTTGGCATAAGTTAAGGACGGGTTAGAAAACCCGTCCCGTTAGTCGAGGCATCCATAACGGATTTATATTTTTTCCATCAACAACTATTGTCAATGAGTAACGACATAAAGAACCTACGCTGCTCGAAACAGTCCACCGGACTGTTTCTCTGTCGAGCCTCGGCGGCAAGACGCCGAGTTTTCCGCATCGTGCCCTACGGTTCAAATCCTGTCCAAGAGCACAAAAAGAACACCACCCAAATGGGTGGTGCTTTTTGTGGTCGAGATGACAGGACTTGAACCTGCGGCATCCTGCTCCCAAAGCAGGCACTCTAGCCAAACTGAGTTACATCTCGAAATTATGAATTGTGTTTTGTTGCGTTTTGTGCTTGTAGCTTTGCTCGCCCTCTTGCAAAATTGTCGCCTCGCACACTGCCGTGCGTGATGCTCTGTTTTGCTGCGCTTCCTCAAGCTCCCTTTATCTGCCACTGGCAGCGGTCGCTTTCGTCACCCAAAGCAAGCACTCTAGCCAAACTGAGTTACACCTCGATAGTCTTTCTAACTCAGCGCGTTGCTATTCTATAATATAATAAGCGGTTTGTCAAGAAATTTGTTGTATTTTTTACGCATAGATGGTAAAATGAATGCGTGAAAAGGAGAGAGAGTTATGAAGGCTAAACGCATTGGCGAAATTGAGATTTTTCGTTTCATATTTTGTCTGATTGTGATTTGTTACCATTGTGATACCCGCATCTTTCAGCAGTTTACGGGATATGATTATCAATTCTTATGTGCGCCGCGCGGCTATCTCGGCGTGGAGTTCTTTTTCCTGCTATCGGGATATTTCATGGCGTCGAGCGTAAAAAAGTATGACCCCGCCAAGGTCAGCAAGGGTACGTATTACCTGCGTTTTCTGTGGGGGAAATATCTTTCCGTTTTGCCGTATCACCTGATTGCGTTTGTACCGCTTTTTGTAAAATACTGTATCGACCGCAAAGGTTTTACGCTCAATATGTTTATGCGGGTGATGCCCGATTTGTTTCTCGTTCAGCGCTCCGGCGTGCCGTATACGAATATTAACAGCGTCACCTGGTACATATCCGCGATGCTGATTGCGATGGCAATTATGATGCCGCTTGCGGTGAAATTCGGCGATTTATATCTGAAATACCTTGCGCCGCTTGCCGCATTTATCATATACGGATTCTTGATTCATCAAAACGGAAAACTGGGTAACGTCAACGCCTGGTCCGTTGGCTTCAACTGCGTATGGCGTGCAATAGCGGGACTGAATCTCGGTATTTTTGCCAATACCTGCGCCTCCTATTTAATGCGCTTTGATTTCAGCAAAAAAGAACGCGCCTTTGCACATATAATGCGCTATACCTTGCTCGGCATTGTCGTTGTGTTTACGTTCCTGCTGTTCCCGGTAAAGTTTGAGATGTGGTTTGTGATGATGATGTTTGTGCTGCTCGTGTTGACTTTCGTTTTCTCATCGCGGGAGGCGAAGGCGCTCAACGGCAAGACGGCTATGTTCCTCGGAAAAATGAGCCTCACGATGTATCTCAACCAGATATTCGTCATTATGATTGTCAAAACTTTCGAGCTGCAGATTGCACCCGTATGGATTGTGTTGATTATCTTGGCGGCAACCTTTATTATTTCGCTGCCGACCTATTTCGGAGGCAACGCGCTACTGAAATACTGGGCGGGCAACCGCTTCAACCGAATGATTATGGGAGTGGAAAAGCCGAAAGCATAAGTAAACACAATTCTTAACCTTTAACCGCCGTGTTGAAATAACGCGGCGGTTATGTTATACTGAATTTATCATGTATGAAACGGAGAATATTTATGGGCACTAAAAAGGGAAACGGTCTGAATTATAAGCAGACCTTCTTAATCGGATTCGGATTTATGGCGTGTATGCTGATGTGGTCGGTATATAACTCATATGTCCCCGTTATTTTCAGAGCGAAGCTCACCGAACTTACCGATGGCGGTAGCAAACTGCCCGCCTTCCTTTCGGTAGCGCTGCTCGTCAACGCGATTATGACAATCGACAATATTTTCGGCGTTATCTTTCAGCCGTATTTCGGCAAGAAGAGCGACAAGACGCATACCAAATGGGGCAAGCGAATGCCCTATATCATCATTTGTCTGCCGATTTGCGCTGTATTTTTCAGCCTGATTCCGGTTGCCGCTACGGTAAAGGCAGCAGCACTCAGTGTAGGACTGATGATGGCAGTAATTATATTGTTCAATTTCACGATGTCGGTGTGGCGCTCGCCCGTCGTTTCGTTGATGCCCGACTTTACCCCGTCACCGCTGCAGAGTGACGCAAACGCCGTCATCAACATTATGGGCGGTATCGGTCAGATGCTCGGTTTTGTTATCGGCTCTATCGCAACGGCACTCGTCGGTCTGCTCGGCTTTACAGCGCTTCACGATGCACTTCGGGCAAAGACAAACACCCTCGGTCAGGTGCTTGCTACCGATGCGAACGGTGACGTGGTGATTCGCTTTTTCAGCGATAAAAACAGCATCGATACCGATACGCTGAATAACTTTATCGCGTCGGGTAGGGACACGCTCTATGTAAACGGACAGAAGGTCGCCGAGAAGGTAGCTGCCCTGAACCGGCACGGCGAGCCTACCTATGTCAACTACACCCCCGTATTTGTGGTAGCGGCGGTGATTACGGTACTCTGCCTTCTGGTGCTCTGCCTTTTCTATAAGAAGAATAAGCAAAACGACCTCTCCAAGAATGTCTCCATCGAGGATGAAGAGGGCAAGAATAAGAAGGTTAAAATTAAGGAACTCCCGATTTCCAAAGCGGAGCGCAAGAGTCTCATTACCATGCTGGCAGCGCTGTTCCTCATCAATAATGCCACCGAGGCAATTGTACCGAACTTTACAAATTTCGCGCTCGATACGCTGAATGTTAAACCGATTTACTCCACCTTGATGATGGCGGTGTTTGCCGTATCGCTCGCTGCGTTTGGTATCCCTGCCGGTGCGATGGGCAGAAAGCTCGGACGCAAGAAAACCATCATCATCGGACTTGCCGTAATTGTGGCGATGTTTGCCTTTTATATCGCGGTATCGCAGCTCTTTGCGACGAACAGAATGTTCGTGTGGATTGTGCTTTGGATAGCGCTTGTTGTCGGCGGCGCTGCGGTGGGCTGTATCAATATCAACACGCTTCCGCTCGTGCTTGCCATCGGCGGCAGGGAATATGTGGGCACCTTTACGGGTTACTACTATACCGCTACTTTCTCAGCGGCAATCACGGGACCCATCCTCTGTGGTGCGCTTATCGGTCTCTTCGGCGATGACTATAACTTTATGTTCCTGTTCTGCGCCATCTTCTTCGCCATCGGACTTGCAGTTATTACGCAGGTTAAGCACGGCGAATCGAATCCCGACGACGAGGAATGGATTCAGGCAGCGGTCGAAGCAGCGGACGACTAAATAATGGAGAATACAAATCCCTGAGCTTCTGGTCAGGGATTTTTGTTATTCACCGAAGATACGCTTTGCGAAGGTGAAGATATCTTTTTCGTACTGCTCCTTGTACTTGAAGTGCGAATGCACATGGCGTGCCGTGTCGTAGATAATGAGCTGCTTGTCCTCGCTCGCGCAAGCCTCGAAGCACTCTTCGACCATATAGGTCGGCACGAAATTATCGCGTCCGCCGTGGATGAAGAGGGCGGGAAGGTTGGTGTGCTTGAGCGCCTCGCGTGAGTCGGAGGTCTTAATGTCAATATCAAGAAAGGCTTTGGTCAGGAGATTGACGCCCTCCGCAATCGGCGTTGCGGGCAGGTGCAGTACCGATTTTGTGAGAAAACGGAACTCGTCGTAGCAGGTGGTGAAACCGCAGTCTTCGATGAAACCTACCACATTCTCCGTCAAATCCTGGTCGCTCGCCTGCATTATCGTCGCTGCGCCCATTGAGGTGCCATAGAGAATAATCTTGCCGTCGGGGAAATAGGAATTCACACACTCAATCCACTTAATCAGCTCGTCCTTTTCGAGAATACCGAAGCCCGTGAACTTGCCCTCGTGTCCGCCGAAATGACGGTGGTTGACGAGGAAGCAGTTGTATCCGTGCGCGAGTATCGGCTCAACCATCGTAGCAAAGGCGAAGTCGCTGTCCGTATTGTAGCCGTGAACACAGACGATGGTGTTCTTGCTGCCGTTTTCGTTGATGTAGAAATAACCCGGCAGGGTCAGTCCGTCGTCGGTGTGGATAGATACCTCCTCGGGCGTATATTTCGCTTCGAGTGCGGCAATCGCCTCGTTCGTCTCCTTCGCCGCTTCGGCAATGTCATCGTCGTAGAAGCGGTTTGCCTTTGGTTCCTCGCGCTCCGGAGGAGGAGGGGACACGAAAGTTTTGTAAGTCAGCAGTGCCACGCCCGTAGTGTACGCCAGTGCGGTCACCGCGCCGATAGCGGTTAAAATCTTGGGTAGTTTTTTCATGAAAATCGTCCTTTTGGAATCGCAATATTTTCTAACATTATAGCATAATTCAAAAAAATAGCAATATTACAAATAATTTTCTTGATTTTTACCTGTCTATCTGTTATAATTATTCAGCATTCGTAAATTGAATACGCGAATACGCACGCAGAACAGTGCAGCCAAAGGTTATGAACAAGGCTGGTGCCAGGCTGTCTGCGGAGGATTAACCTTAAAGGAGGAAATGATTATGGCAAATGTAGTTTCTATGAAACAGCTTTTAGAAGCAGGTGTTCACTTCGGACACCAGAC
>SVOG01000027.1 GCA_015066525.1 Oscillospiraceae bacterium
GGTTTTTTAATAAGGGTTATAAAGCAGTTTTATTTAGTATAAGAAAAGGGAATGCAATTTTGCATTCCCATCTCTTTTTCCTATTCAGTTTGAATACTCCCCTTATGATATGCACATAACATCGGTAAGGTTGTTTTTTCCTTTGCTGATATAACCGTCAATAAAGGTTGTAGGTTTATCAAAACCTTCTTTCACAAGCCAAGGCTGAGAACGCTTCCCTTTAAGATATAATTCCAATATCTCTTTGCCGTATTTGTTGCGAACCGTTTTTTTGGACTCTTCTTTTTGAGCTGAAATGAAATTTCTCACATCGTTAGGACAGGACCATCTGCAACGAAGCTTTATAGCTCGGTGAAGTTTTCCGTTTTTTACTACAATGGGAGCGCCTACAAGTTCTATATCCTCGTTGCCTCCAGTTTTCAAAATATCGTCATTTGTATATTCTCCATCGGGAACTTTTTCAACCCTTGTGCCTCTCGGTATTACAATTGTCTGAATCGTCTGACCTTCGCGACCCGTTGTGCAGCGACCCTCCTGCCTTTTAGCTGGATGACTGAGCTCACTTTTTTCAGAGTTTCCGTATATTAAAAGATATTCTGTGTTTTTGATTACATTTTTGCCTTCGGTCTGGTTGGGCGTTTTAACTGCCATCATTGCAATTTTGTTTCGTTCACCGAATATTTTATCGCAAACGAGTTTTAACTTGCAAACCTGGTCATCACCAATTGATATAAAAATCAAACCGTCATCTTTAAGAAGTATTCTTGATTTTTGAAGCTTATACATTAGCAACGTAAGCCACTCTTTTTCATCATCACGATATTTCTTAAAGAATTTATTATTAGCGTGAAAAGTTGGGTCGATATATATCATATCAACCTTTATTCCCTCAAGTATAAGTTTATCCAAAACAGTTGTGTTGTCGCCAACGTATAATTTATGCTTTGCCATAGCAACGCCTCCATATAGACTTATTGTAAACGATTGTACCTCTTTTTTCAAGTAAGTATGGATATTACAATTACATTATAATGTTTTGTTGGATGTTATTTCAAATTATCAAATAGTAGAAATAAGATTTGAATAATTCTGCTTTACTTTTCAATTTTTGTGATATAACACTAACAAAAGACGAAAGATTAAAAATGGCGTGAATGCGGTCTTCTAATTACTCTTGACTATTCGTTACGAATTGCATATAATATAATTGGTGATTGTATGGAATCAAGACAAGGAAAACTGATAATTAATAAATCAGGCGGGAGTGCGTCAAGTAATTCAAAAACTTATCGAGTTACCCTGCCGAACAGTTGGATTGACGAGCTGGAAATGGGCAGCGATAACAGAGATTTAGTCTTGTCTTTTGACGGGTCTAAAATCATGATTGCACCAGTTGAAACCTTAGAAAAGTTTGCAGAAAAGAGAAAAGAGCATAATCTCATACGACTGAATTACTATAATTCAAACGAGCTATGCTCTGCGATTGTTGCTGATTATTCTACGACTGAATTGGCTGTTGAAAATTATTCTGATGATATCATCCACTTGGCTTTTGGAAACAATGCTGCTCCCTCGTGGTCTGATTATGAAGCATTTTTGGAAGAAAGATGTGTTCCGAGAAGCCGAGACGGGATTAAAAAATATCTTGAAGAACTCGGGATTGACGAATACAATCCGCTTGAAATTATTAAGAAAACAGACGGGCGAATGGCTGAAGACAATCAGTGGATTGAGGTGAAAGAGTTATGAGTGTTAAACTTGTTACAAATGAAAAAATCGCCGAAACCTCATCAAAAGGCAATCAGGAAAAGTGGCTCGACGGCAACACATGGTACAAGCTCGACCAGTTCGGCTACGAGGCGTTAACAGAGGTTTTTACCTCAAAACTATTAGAATACAGCAACATTGAGAAGACTACTCCGTTCACCTTCGTCAGATATGATATAGAAAGAGTGAAGGCACACGGCTTTGAAAGAACTTGCTGCAAGAGCAAGAGCTTCCTGAAAAAAGGGTATTCAATCATAACCATAAATACGCTTCTTTCAAAGGAGTTGGGATTCCCCGTCAGAGAAAAGCTGGAGCGTCTTTCAAGCGACAAAAAACGCATACAGTATCTTGTGGACGCAACGACTGATTACACTGGCTTGAAAGAGTTTGACAAGTATCTTACGCTGCTGTTTGAAATTGACTCGTTAGTGCTGAACGACGACAGACATCTTAACAATATCGCTGTTCTTGAAAAAGGCGGAAAATATGATTACTGCCCGATATTTGACAACGGTGCAGGTTTACTTTCAAATATGCAGATACTGAGAAGCGACATTGAGCCAAAAGCATTAATCAAATCAGTATACGCGAGTCCGTTTCATATGACCTTCAACAGAGAGCTGAAAACGGTAAGGGGTCTGTACGGTTCAGTTATAGAGCTGCCGAAATTCAGCAAAGATGAGCTAAAACATCTTTTATCTCCATTATTGGAGTACTACCCCGCCCGTGATAAAGGAATCATTACGGATAGGGTAATGACTTGTATTTACGAAAGACAAAAAGCGTTATAACAACAAAAACGTTGCAATTGTAGGGATAATTGCAGTTGCCGTATGCTAACTTACACATAAAATCTTTGCTTAACCCGTTGCAACCAAACGATTTGAGCGATATACGCTGCTTTATCTAATTCCTTATACCTCTGCCATGAACAGGACTATCTTAACGGATAGTCCTTGTTTTTTACTCAAAACGCCCGAAAATCGCGTAACAAAGCCAAAATCCGCCCTTTTGCAAGGACGGATTTTTACCTTTTCAGTGACTCCGAGTGACTCTCTGAGACCATAAAATGCATCAAAAACGTACACCGCCGAGAGCGGACCTCGGCGGCTCTCGGCGGTTCTTTGAGTGACTCTTGAGTGACTTTTTCAAATATACTCACAATTATAATACTGTTATTGTATTGACCTTTGTAATAAAAAAAGCTATTATCATATATAGAGCTGATAATAATGCTATTATTTAATGTACCATTATCGCTATGCAACAAAAGAAGAACTCAAACCGGTAAAAGCAGAACTCGAAGAAATCGTCCATCGGGTTCAGGATGAGGTAAGGGATTACTTTACCTTTAGTTATTATTATATCGGCAGCTCTGCAAAAAACCGCAATCTTGTAACCTATGATCCGACAACAAAAGTTGGATTTGATTTTGATGTTAACTTATATGTCAACGATGAAGAGGAAGATTACAATCCTAAAGAAATCAGAGACATATTAAAAAATGCTTTTGACAGAGTTATTCGTTATTACGGATATAACTAATGTGAAGATTCCACTAGCGTTCTTACAATAAAGTTTATCGACAACTGTGACCCTTCGCGTATTCATCGCAGCTGTGATTTTGCTATTGTTCATGAAGGCAGAACTAGACAGCAGTATATTCGTTTCAACAAGAAACAGCGTACATACACCTAGGAGTTTCGTCCTAAGGGGTTAGCCACTTAGAAGAAAGGGCCGATTGGCTCAAAAAACATAAGCGTTGGGATGAGGTTCGTGATTTATATCTCCACAAGAAAAACTCAAATACTAAAGATACTCTTTACTTTTTCTATAGTTTTGGTCATATTTTTCGTTGTACCATTTCAAAGTATACTGATCTAGCGCCATATGACAGTATTTAAAATATTCATCCTCTGCATCATCAAAACAATACAAGTATTTGAAGGTCATATTGACAATTTTTTGAGCTTTTCCATATTGGATTGTATAACCCACTTTTTGCGAATCTAGAAATTTCTGAAAATCAATTTTAAAGTCGCTACATGTTTTTTTGTGCCAATTATCAAATTGTTTTTCGGTATTTGGAATTGTATCGAAATAGCCAATAAATCTATCAGCTAATGTACCGAAAACCCTATTAAGACTGTTCTCATATTGTTCTTTGTTGTTGTTATGTGCTTCTTTAAGACCGCCGATGTTTCTTGGAGTCATATCAACATATGCTTTTTTTACTGCCAACAATACATCATTTTTTTCATGAATTGAGAGATTTATACACGGATTCTCATCATACTCTTTCTTGAAAAAATCTCCGATAACAAACCATTTAACTATGTCTTTGTTATTCATTTTCATCACTCCTTTTCCCGATTATACCACACCTAAAAGCCGATGGCAACTTTGGGGGATTTGTAAGTTTCGGCGGCGTTGATGTCGAAATCGGCGGCAGATAAGATTGAAATTATCTTCTTATCCACCTTATCGCCGCTGTATTCGCTGACAATACGCGAGGATTGCTTAATAATTGCCTGTTCCAGCACGTTGCGGACGAATCTGCCGTTGCCGAATTCCGCGTTTTTGCAGGCGATTTCAAAGATGCCACGGCACTTTTCTTCCGCTGCCTCATCAAGCGTATAGCCCTTGTCCTTGGTCATAAGTTTCAGGATGTCGCAAAGCTCCTCGCCGTTGTAATCGGGGAAGTCAATATGAAATGCAATACGGCTGCGGAGGCCCTCGTTCTTTTCAAGGAACTTCTTCATCTTATCGGGATAGCCGGCAAAGATAACGATTACGTCGTCACGGTAGTTTTCCATCATCTGAACGATAGTATTAATTGCCTCATCGCCGTAGTAACCGCCCTGTTCAACAAGGGAATACGCTTCGTCAATAAAGAGCACGCCGCCCTTTGCTTCCCTGAATTTCGCTTCCACCTGCTTTGCCGTCCAGCCTACATACATTCCGACTAAATCCTGCCGTCCGCATTCAACAAACTTGCTCTTTTCGGTTACGTGCTCGTCGTAGAGAATAGATGCAAGAAGGCGCGCAACGGTGGTTTTGGCGCTGCCCGGATTGCCCGTAAAAATCATATGCTTTGCGGTGTCTGCTGCTTCAAGCCCCATATCTCTGCGCAGTTTATTCATCTTCTGTGCGGAAATAATTTGGTCAATAATAGATTTAATCTCCGTTAACCCGACCATTTTCTGAAGCTTATCGTAGCTGTTTGAAAAGTTCTCGGGCTTTTCAACCTCAATCTTTTTACAGTCCTTGTAAGCTTTATAGATGCTGTTCTTGATACTGCCAGTTTTTATCTGCTTGTACACTTTAACAACGTCAAGAGCCGAATAATCCTTCTGCTTAGGAAGTACAAAATCTTCCTTTGCATAGGGAACATGGTTTTCTTTCAGGAGCCTTGCAAGATAACTCTTTGCTGTCTTTGCGCCTCCTCTGCCTTCGCCGATTTCTATAAAATCAATATCCTTAGCGGTAAGCTCACCTATGCAGTGCTTACAGATTTTATTTCCTCCGCCGATATCCACAAGAACGAAAAGCACTCTTGAAGAATATTCTTTAGTATTCTCTTCAATATTTTCGCTTCTTATCTGCGCGTCACGGGCGTAGTTATCGTTTTCGGTGTCGTTATCAGCGCACTCAACGGCAACAAGGGAGGCATAGGAATTATCGCAAAGGTCATCAAAATCACTTCTGCGAGCATTGGGATTTGTATCCGTTACATAGGTAACCCTTGCGCTTTTAAGCCTCTGATTGCTGTAAAGCGCTCTTGCGAGAAGGTCAACAAGATGCTTTGCCGTTTCGCGGGACGAGGCGTTGATTTTATAATGCACGGGGTTGCCGTAAAACTTATGCTTATTCAGCGGCGAATAAATCCTTTCGAGTTCTTCCAGAAAGGACGCGTCTGCAAGCAGCCTGTGTGCCTCATCCACCGCTTCGGAATAAGTGGTTGTTTTTTGCTCTAAAACCGATTCATCATATTTCACATAGGAATTATCCATATACTCCGCTTCGCAGATACTGTCCGCGTTGGTATAACCGTCAAAATACTCTTCCAGACATCCGGCCTCTATTAATCCGCACGCTTCTTCAATTGTTATCTCTCTGGGGGAAGTGGTTACAAAGCGAACGCTTTTGAAAAGCTTTTTGAACTTCTTGCTCATTTCGCTTTCAAAACCCTTTTTCGCCTGCGTTAACGAAGTTTCCTCGCAATCAATTATCAGAAGGGCGTTGAGGACGCCTTCGCTGTTGCCGTAAAAAAGGAGCTTTCCGTCTTTTGTTGAGGAACGTCTGTTTTGCCTGTTGATATGGTAGAGTTCATTTACCAAGCCCTTTTCGGCATCGGGATTATTCAGTTCATACTTCATTTTTACATCGTAATATAACATAACAATTCCTCCGTAAAGATTAAATTATCTCTCCGCCTACAAGGTCATTATAAACGGAGAGATGTGATTTTTTCGGGACATAGTAATTCATCTATCCGGATTGCGCTTTCAGGTATTCGTTCATTGCTTCCGAAAATCCGCAAGCGTCAATAATTATGTCTTTATTGTTCATTATCTTTTCTTTCCTTCACATATTTGTATCTTAGTATTCCTGTTGCGTTGAAATCATCTGCATCGTTTTCATTAAAGCTCACTCTCATTCCCCAAGCGTCTTTTACAAAACCTGCCTTTTCAAGAATGCGAACAGACGCTTCATTTTCGTGAATTGTCTCGCCAATAATGCTCTCATGGGTTGTGCCCGTTATTTCACCGTTCAGGTACGCTTCCATAAACACATCAAGCGCCTCGGTGCAATAATGATTGTTCCTGTGTTCTTTGAAGGTGTAGAATTCAATGCCGTCGTTTTCTTCAAAAATGCCGATATATCCAACCATCTCACAGTTTCTTTTAATATGATTGAATAATAAATGACCTCCGGCGTGGGATTTTGTATGTATTCAATCAAACCCGGTTCCGACTCATGGCCATACTGAACATATATTTCGTTGTCCTTAATAACATGAGAAACGAAGTTTTTCCAATCGCTGTCTGTGTTCATCTCTTTCATCAAAAGCACCTCCGTTTCGTTCTACCTATATAAAACCATTTCCAATGCGACATTTTCGCGCCATATAAAAACACAAAAAGAAGCGGCTAATAAATAACCGCTTCAGCATTCTTTTTTGGTTGAAAATCAGTATCTTTTTGTATATTTGGGGAAATTTTGGCGCTTTTTGACCTGCTCCATTTTTGCAGAACAGGCATTATTAAAAACAGTAGTTTTAAAAAAACAGATAAGCCGCTTTTCGGCGGTTCTTTGAGTGACTCCCCAGTGACTTTTTACTCACAAAAATCTGCTTCCCATACGGATTTTGATACATAGATTCTTGTTTTCCTCGTACTGCTCATTTGTTATAAGCCCTCGTTTTTGCTTTTCATCATTTAAGTAGTTATACAATTTTGATGCATCATCGTCCGAAAACAACAAATCACTTGCAGAAGATGCAGGCTTAATATACAGCATAGCACAGTTTTGCAATATGTTTAATGCTACTAATTCTAACGACACGTTGTTTTCTTCCATTCCGGTAATAATATCTCCTGCCGAAAGATGTTTTACCATTTTAATAGCTTTCTTGTATATCTTCTTGGCTGTGCTATTGCTTTGATTAACAGATAGATACTCCTTTATAATCTTATCAATAACACCATATATTTGTAATTTAAGTTCTTTATTTATATTCATGGACATTCACCTCACATCTGTTATACAAAAGCATTCTCGCCAGTGAACTGGCAGTACCAATTACTGACAGTTATAGTAAGAATGCTTTCGTTTTACGGCTGCCGTTCAAGACAGGGACTGATTACCCTGCGGTCAGTCTAAGAATATTGGCTTGTGTACTGGGCTCCAATTGCCGGTCAGCAAGCCAATAACCCACTGCAATATCGGTCAACACGATATGTGCCAAATCGGTGGGTGTAACATATCTGCCCATTACGACTGGTTCGGATTTACGAAGCGCAGTAGACAGAATTGTTACAAAGTGCAAAGGTCAGCAGTTACAGGATGACCAAATAGGGTAATCGCAATAAAGGTATACTTACACATTCAGTGAGAGCCTGCCCATAACCTTTGCAAAGCACTAACGAAGCATCGCGTATATAGTAATGGTCTGCTTCTATTAGTGGTTACTCTACCACATCAGAAATTGCCACTTTTCTAAGGCGGCTAGGTCTGACGTGAATTGGAAGAAAGGAACCTGCAGAACAAGTGCGGATACTCCTTCCAGAGCGTCAACGGGTCGTCGTGCAAAGTGCTGACCTGATCCCAAGGTGTGACGCTCAAACGCAAAGGTAATCCCCGCCCTTTGCTGATACAAAACGGTTGACAGATGTCGGCAGCATTCGGGGAAATGTTGGTACGACCATAATCTTGTATCAATTGTATGTTAACACAGCAAAGCCGACTAAGCAATGTTCTTTTATTTGGTGTCGTTTCTGAAACGACCATTTTTGGTTTTAATGTGCTATAATATGATTGCGCAGGAGTTTATTTGCGTCGGCGGGCATTATGCTTTGACCGGCATTGCGAAGACTTCTGTACAAAAAATGTACACCTGTAATCTATGTGTTGAAATATAGAATGAATTAGTTGTATAATTGGCTCATAGGAAGTGATTATATGAATCAGATTATACGCAAAATAGCCATCATGAGAAATCGAGAATTAATAGATAATGCTGTTAACGATATAAAGGCAGAATGCGTAGAAAGTTTTGAACAGCAGCGAATAAAATCCGAACCGCCAAGACCTGATAGTTCTGAATCTAATAAGCAATCATCTTCAGTAAAATACTCTCTTGACGTACCTGTTGACGAAGATGATTACGAGGGTGTAAGTTATTCTGTTAATATTGATACCTCATACAGCAAATTTGAAAAACTGTTTGCCGAACGCACAAGTTTTTCACAAACGGTATTAGAACTAATTAATAAAAAGGATATTCCAACTACTAAGTTTTATAAAAAAGCACATATAGACAGAAAACTTTTTTCAAAGCTTAAAACAGACTATTGCTACAAGCCAAGCAGAATTACTGCCATAAAGCTTTGCTTTGCTCTTGATTTATCCTTTGGCGAAGCAGAAGAACTGCTCGGAAAAGCAGGCGTTAAGCTTATGAAATGGGACCCGTTTGATTTAGCAATTGCTTATTGCTTTAAGAAAGGGATTACAGATATTGATATTATCAATGAAATATTGACACAGCTTGAATTAAGCACGATATAATGAACGAAACTTACCGAGAAGCCAGTCCGTCGCAAGGCGTTGGCAGGTAACTGTATTTTGTTCTTTATAGAATTGGTACATGACGAAGGTAAAACTTCACGGTCCTTGAGCCAATTTCGTGTACCGCCGGAGACTTTCCGTTGCCCGCCAAGGACGTAGAGAAAAGGGCGTTTTCGCATTTTTCGTAGTGGCGTCGTCTCCAATTAAACAGCAATTTGTGCAGCAGATTCGACCTCTCATTGATGCCGTCTGCATTTCTCAGATTGCTGTAAAAAGCCGATAGCAGGTTTGTCAGTGCGACATTATTGTCACCGGTATTACCCACGACGTCGGTTTTACAGGAGAAGCAAGTTCGTTCAGGGCGTTAATCCCGGGGCGTTTGTTACATCGGGAGCTTGCGTAACTGTATCTTGACCTGCTCTCGCTTTGGGCGTATGGGCATCGGCATTGCAGATGCGGAGTAAGGCAGTTTTGCAAGGTTCGTTTCGGGCGTAAGTTCAGAGCTACTGCATTGAACTCTTGCAGTAGAAAAAGCAATGCTGATGATTGGCTTCTGCATAGCATGCCAATACCCGTAAGCACTGCATTTTCAAACCGGTAGCAGAAGCAGTTCGACCGTATGAATGGCTGTTTCCACGACGCCGGTTTCTTTTTTTGTATCACATAGTTTTTAAGGCAACGGATTGCTCCGTTGCCTTTTGCTTTACGCCATCTGCGACAGTTCTTCTTTTTTACATCTTCCGGCTCGCCGACTTGTGTCCGTAATTTTGTACTGTGAAGTTGGTTCGATTTGTCGTGGGGCGTAACTGTTGAAAAGCGGGGAGGATTATGGTATCATATTGATACCATATTAAGGAGTTGGGATAATGGATATTGACATCAAGCTGGTGGAGCATGCCAGGGATTATATCGAAGATTTGGCAAAAGGAATCAACCCGCTAACCAAGGAAGCGGTCGACGATAACGATATCATTAACCAGGTGAAAATCTCGCGGTGCTTATTCTATGTTGCGGATGTGCTGGGCGCGGTTGCTGAAAACGGCGGCATCACCGGCAAAAAAGCACCGAAGCCGAAGCAGGAAGATTTTGATATTCAGAAGCTCGATTTAACGCAATTCGGATACTCTGCTCAGCCGATTGGCATTTCTGTTATCGCGCAAAAAATCAACGCCTTAAAACCGGAGAATATGAAAAAGCTCAAGATAACGGCGCTGACAAACTGGTTAGTGGACATTCATATGCTCTCCATCGTCCAGGTAAACGGGAAAAATCATAAGCGCCCGACTGTCAATGCAGAGAACATCGGTATCACGATGGAAGAACGCGACGGACAATACGGGCCGTATTATGCCGTGCTCTATAACGAAGCGGCGCAGCATTTCATCATCGACAACCTTCACGCGGTGATTGAAGGCGGTTATAACGGCGGCAGGAAAAAGAAGAATAGTCCGTCCATATGACACCGGGAGATGCTATTATGAAGTACACCGTAAACGAGTTTTATATTGAGGCTGACGGCAAGCGGATATTGACGAAACTGTACCGTCCCGATGCAAAAGGGCGGTTGCCGCTCGTCGTATTCGTGCACGGACTCGGAGCGGACAATATGAATTTCGCGCGTTATGCGACGGCATTGGCAAAGCTTGGGTATGCCTGCGTCTGCTTCGATTTCTGCGGCGGCGGATTCGGCAGCAGGAGCACGGGCAAAACAACCGAGATGACACCGCTGACGGAGGTCGCGGACCTCGAGGCAGTGCTCCGTGAGGCGCGCAGTTGGGATTTTATTGATACGGGCAAAACCGTTCTTGTCGGCGAAAGCCTCGGCGGTATGGTGTCCGCGATGACGGCGGCAAAGCATCAAGACGCGATTGCGGGACTTTTTTTGATATTCCCCGCCTTTGTCATCGGGGATAATGCCCGCCGATTCAAAACAAAAGACGCCATTCCCGAAACGGTGGACTATCCGAACTGGATTACCCTCGGGCGACAGTATTACATCGACTCGTGGGATATTGATGTGGACGGTATTATCGAAAAATACGACAAACCCGTTTGCATCATCCACGGCAAAGAGGACAACCTCGTGCCCTATGCGTACTCGGTAAAAGCAAACGAGGCGTATGCCGATTCGACATTATACTTAATCGACGGCGTCGGTCACGAGCTGAACAATCCCATCCTGTCCGAGCCGGCGACGCAGCAGCTCAAAGAATTTATGACGAAGATATAAAGAAAGCCCCGAAGTGAATTCGGGGTTTCTTTTATAATGCTGCAATCGTTTTTTCCACGATGTCGTCGGGGTCGAATCCGACGACGTCGAGCATTTCTGCCTGAATCAGTTTCGTTTCGGGAATGCCGAGGTAATGCTCGGCGAGGTCCTTGATATAACCGAAACTGTAATCGGGCACATACGGTCCGCCCGCCGTGGTAACATAAATCAGTTCGTGTGCCCGGCACAGTCCGTGCGGCGTGCCGTCGGCAGTATATTCCGACACGATGCCCGTGACATAAATATTTTCAATATACAGTTTCAGCAGCGCGGGGAAGGACAAATCCCAATACGGTGCGGCAATCACAACCGTATCCGCCGCGGCAAACTGTTTGGCATAGCGAAACATCTCGTCTGAATAGTCGCCCGCTTCAATCAGCCGCGTGCGTTTTTCAAGGCGTTCTGCCGAAAGCGGCTGCAGATTTTCGTCGGGAAGGTACAGTTCGGTATATGCGCCGCCGCATTTTGCGAGCACCGCGCGTGCAATTTTATCCGTGCGTGAATCTTCGCGCACGCAAGCGTTGATATATAAAATCATTTCATTTCCTTTTATGCGTTATCATCGTTTTGCTGCGTTTTCAAATAGGCAAGGTCCCTGCCGTTGATGATGCCGTCGCCGTTGAGGTCGAGCGCTTCCCTATAATTTGCGTCGCCGCGCTCGGCATTCATCACATCGGAGAAATTCACGGTCTCGTCCATTCCGCATTTCTCACATTTCACCGTAAACACAGCAGAATCCTGCACCGCCGTCACATCAATATCGTGTCCCGTTTTGCTGATAAAATTATCGCTGTAGGTATCGCCGCAGACGGAACAGGTGTAGCGGTCACAGCCATCCTCGGTGCAGGTGGGCGCCACCGTCGTTTTCAAAAACTGATGCCCCGCCGCTCTGACTTCGGGTGCCTCATCCGCCGTCAGTGTAAATCCGGGGGCAGTGATATAGCCGTCCTCAGTACAGGTGGGATAGGTAATCTGCTCAGTGATACCGTTGCCGTTAATGTCAACGGCGCCGGTGCCCTCCATCGTCGCCTGACTGTACATCAGATAAAGGGTTGACCAGCTCTTGCGCTTAAAGGTCACCTCGTCAATACAGGTCTCGCGGCGGTGTCCCATATTACCGCCAACGGACAGCGGCGTATAGAATCGGTGGTAGGCGATAAAGCACTTGTCCGTATCCGGCAGGTAGATAATCGACTGATGCCCCGTCGCAAGAATATCGGAGTCGGGGTCCTTCTGCACAAGAGTGCCCTGGTTGGCAATCTCGCCCGTCAGCGAGGACGCCGTGCCGTAATTAATATGGTAATTCTCGCTGCCCGTGTCGTCGCACGACCAGTGAAAATAGTAGGTATTATTGCGCTTAAACACCGCGATACTCTCGCGAAATTCATTGAGCCCCGTAAACAGGTGGAACGTCGCGGTATTCACGCTCGTCATATCGCTGTTTAGCGTCGCCATCGCAGCGGAGCCGTTACCGAAGAGAATATACGAGGTATCGCCCTCGGTATAAATCGCGGGGTCAATGACCTGACCCGCAAAGCCGAAGTTCGCATCACTCATCATCTTCGGATAAAGTATCGGCGTGTCGGCGGCGGTATACGGTCCGGCGGGAGAATTTGCCCATGCCACACCGATTGCCATACCCTCGCCGTAAAGCGAGGTTAAATCATCGCGGATGCGTCCGCAGAAATAGAAATAATACTTGCCGTTTTTGCCCTCAATCGCAGGCGCCCAGGCGTTACCGTCCGACCACGCGCAGGAGGCAATCGCTACGCCCTTGTCGTTCAGACCGGGGGACTTATCCTTATTATCGAGAATCACACCCTCGTCCGTCCAGTGCACCATATCGGGAGACGAAAAAGCATGGAACTGCGTGCCGCCCCATCCCGGCGTGCCGTCGGTGGTCGGGTAAATCCAGAACTTACCGTCAAGTACATCAATATCGGGGTCGGCATACATACCGGGCAGTACGGGATTGCCCGCAATACTGACCGCCCGGAGCGTATACTGCTCCGCGTCGCTGCCGCAGACAATTCTGAGCGTATGGTCGACGCTCATATCGAGCACGGCGGTGGCGCCGACTTCGTTATCGTCGACGAAGAAACGGCACTCGCTGCTCAGCGAATTGAACTTCACGGGCACCGCCTTCACATTCTGGCGGCGCTGCACGGTGGCAGTGATGGTATTCGAGCTGCGGTCAATTGCCGTCCTCACGGCAGTATGGCTGTCCGTGCCCTTAATCCCGTCAAGATTATTGACGACCGCGCCGACTGTGGCGCTGATGAGTAGCGGCAAATGCGCTGCCGCGTGGTCCTGAATCACAGATGCATCCACCACCTTGTCGTAGATTTCGAAATTATCGAAGTAACCGCGAAAATATCCGTCGCCGTCATAAAACGACTTGCCGAGATAAGCGAGGAGATTATCGCCGAGGTCACTGATTTTAATACCCGTGTCACTGTTTTCAGCGGCAAGGGTACCGTTGGCATAAAGCTTACAGTCCGTACCGTCGAACACGAGTGCCACACTCACCCACGCGTCGCTGTAATCAATCACGGTACGGGTCTCGCGTTCGCTGTAATAGGTGTTTTGCGTAATCGCGTTGCGCAGTTCGGAGCCGCGCACGCGGAAGAAATTATAGCGGGTGCTGTCCTGCCCGAAGGCAAAGGTAAAGTAATTACCGCTGCACTGCTGCGGTTTCACATCAAACATCACGGTCATCGTATCCCTGCCGTCAAAGGTACCCTGCGGTATTTCGGCATAGGTACCGCCCGTACCGTCAAGATAGAGCGCCTTGCTGCCGATATCACTGTCGTAAGCCGTCGCGGCGTTGCCGTAAAGCGTCGGCAAAACGGTATTGTCCTCAAAGGTGTAGCGAAGAACGGGAACCGCGGGAATATTGCGCTGCGCAATCGCGGCGATTTTATCCGCGCCGAGTGCGGAGTCGTACACCTCAAAGTTATCAAAACAACCGCGGAAAAATCCGTCGCCATCATAGAGAGATTTGCCGAGGTAAGAGAGAAGGTTGCTGCCGAAATCGCTGATATTGATGGTGGTATCGCTGTTTTCACTCGCGAGAACGCCGTTCACATAGAGCTGTAGCTTCGTGCCGTCATAAACGAGCGCAATCGTGTTCCAGATATTGCTGTTGTAGACAGTCGCCTTCGCCTCGTGCTCATTCTGCCACGACCAGCGGGTAATCGCCGTGCGTATCTCATCATTGCGCATACGGAAAAAGCTGTACACCTCGTTATTCTGACCGAAGCAGAAGGTGAAGTAATTGCCGTCGTTATTCTTTGCCAGCACATCAAAGACAATCGTCATCCTGTCCCTGCCGTCAAAAAATCCCTGCGGCAATGCGGCATAGGTATCCGTCGAGCCGTCGAGCGAGAGCACCTTGCCGCCCTTGTCTGCATCGTACACAAGCGACGCGTTGCCGAAAAGCGTCGGCGCACTCTCGGCACTCTCGAAATCATAGCGCAGTACCGCGTCGCTGTCGGCATAGAAAAGTACCGACGGTGTAACCATCATCGTGGCGGCAAGCAACACGCACATCCACTTTTTTACCAATTTATTTTTCATATCATCATTCCTTTTATCAGAATAAGGAAATTAAATCCGAGCCGCGTTTGACAAACGCGATGAACGCGTCAATCTCTGCCGTCACCGTATGAAAGCCCTTGGAATAAACTTTTTTATCCTGGGTCAGCACCCACTCGCCGTCGGGGAGATAAACGGTCTTTTCCGTTTGTCCGCGGTTGACAATCGGGGCAAAGATAATCTCGTCGCCGAACATATACTGCTCGCCGAGGGTGTAGCAGATTTCGTCGTCGGGATAGTCGAAAAAGAGCGGGCGCATCACGGGGTATCCCTTCTCCGCCGCGATTTTCATATGCTTTTCAATATACGGTCTGAGACGCTCGCGCAGGAACACCAAATCCCTGAGGATACCAAAATTGCGCGTGCCGAAGCTCCAGATTTCGTTCGGGTCGCCCGTCGGCTCCTTGACGTCGCGCTTCTTTTCACCGTGGCGATTGCGGTTGCCGTGCAGGCGCATCACCGGGGAGAAAACGCCGTACTGGAACCAGCGCACAATCAGTTCGCGGTACTCCTCACTTGTTGTATCGGCACCGTAAAAGCCGCCGATATCCGTATTCCACCACGGAATTCCGCACATCGCCATATTCAGTCCCGCCCGTACCTGCTGTGACAGGCTCTCAAAGGTGGATTCTATGTCGCCGCTCCAGACGAGCGAGCCGAATTTCTGGCTGCCGAGGTAGGCGCAGCGCGTCAGCGTAACGGGTGCCTCGACCCCCATTGCGCGCAAACCGTCATACGCCATCTTTGAATAATAATACGGATAAATCAATCCGACTTCGTCGCCCCTGCCGAGACTGAAAATCAGGTTGCCGAAGTTTTCGGGATGAATTTCGGGCTCCGCCTCGTCAAACCACAGGGCGTCGACGCCGTTTTCGAGATAATTCTCTTTCAGTTTACGAAAGACGAATTCTCGCGTTTTCGGATTCGTGACATCTATCTCCGCCTGCGGTCCGTAGAAATTGAACACGCGGTTGCCCCCGTCGACACACTTAATCAGCATATCGTTATCGAGCATATACTGATAATTTTCACTGTTTTCATTAATCGTGGGCCACATTGAAACAACGAGTTTTACGCCCATTTCGTGGAGTTCATCGGTCATCGCCTTCACATCGTGCCAATACTGCGGGTCGAAGCGGTAATCCCCCTGCTCCGTCCAGTGGAAGTAGTCGCAGACAATGACCGAGAGCGGGATACCCTCTGCATAGTAGCGGCGCGCCACCTCGAGCAGGTCCTCCTGCGTTTCGTAGCGCAGACGGCTCTGCCAGAAGCCCGTCGCCCAATGGGGCATCACGGGAGCATGCCCCGTCAAATCCGCAAGGGTTTCGCTCACTTCCTTCGGGTTGCCGCCGATGACGACAAAATCTATCTTCTTCGTCGCGCCGACGCTCCAACGCGTACGGTTATTTGACAGTTCCACATTACCCACGGCGGGATTGTTCCACAAAAATCCGTAGCCGCGCGAGGAATAGACGAAGGGTATCGTGCATTTCGCATTCACATGGCGCAAATCAAACGAGCAACCCTTGAGGTCAAACTGTCCGCTCGCCTCGTGGCCGAGCCCGTAAAAACGCTCGCCTTCATTTGCCTTAAAGGTAATTCTTGCCGAAAAAGAGCCGTTCTCATTTCTCTCATAATGACGAAAGCCGCCGTTAAAGGTCAGCTCATTCTTTTCTTCGAGAATCGCGTTATCGTTACGGTAAACGGTGATTTTACCGTTTCTCTCGAGTTTCATTTTCACCGTGCCGACCGTGGCAATCACGCAGTAGTCCCGCTCCTCGACAGCAAAATCCGCCGCCTGCGGCATCAACGTAAAGTTCTCCTCGAACGCCTCACCGCCCGGGAACGCCTCAAAACGCACGGCATTTCTGCCGCAGGGCGTAATGCGTACCAAGTCCTCATCACGGTAAAAAAGTACTTTGTTTTTCAGAATCTTAAAATCACCCATACTATCACCGATTCCATCATACTAAAAATATAGCACACTGTCAATTACGGACTATGAAAAAATATATCCGTATGCTATAATGCAGATAAACGGGGTGATACCATGAAAAAACGAATCAAACAATCCTTCTCCCTTCTGCTCGTTATCGCGCTGATATCTACGGCGATGGCGGGTTTCGGTCTGCGTGCCTTTGCCGCGACGAACGGCACCTCGGGCGCGCTCAGATGGGCGCTTGACGATACGGGTACTTTTACCGTCAACGGCGTAGGCTACGGCGAAAATTACGCAAACAGCATAACAAACCGCGCGCCGTGGTACTCGCTGCGCGGCAGTATCAAGAAAATCATCGTCCAGGACGGCGTGCAGGCAATCGGCGACTACTGGTTTAACGGCTGCAACGCCGTCACTTCTGCCGAGCTCCCCGCGTCACTCGTCAAAATCGGCGCAAGCTGTTTTCGCTCGTGCTCGGCACTGCAAAGTATCACTCTCCCCGCCGGCTGCAGCGAATTCTATGACAATACATTTAACGGATGTACGGCACTTCGATGGGCAGTACTGCCGGAGGACTGCACCACCACGCAGCACCAAATCCCCGATAACACCTTCTACGGCTGCACAAACCTTGAAAACGTATGGGTCGGCGCAAATTATACAGGCGTTGCCAACGGCGCATTCAGAAATTGCACGAAACTCAGTGCCGTCATCTGGACGGGCGACACACTCAGCGCCATCGGCAGTTATTTCCCATCGGGAGCAAGCATTGTCGGCACAAATGCGATACAGCGCTGGTGCAGCGAAAACGGCAAGAACTTCATCGGTATTACGGGCGACTGCGGCGACGCACTCGGCTACCGCTTTGATTTCGCGACAAAAGCCCTCGCCCTCACGGGCAGCGGCGCGATGACAACCGCACCGTGGAACGCGTGGCACTATTTCATTTGCGGCGTGGATTTCGGCAGCGCAACCTCCGTGTGCGACGGCGCGTTTCAGGGCTGCGAATCCCTTGCGGGGGAACTGACCCTCCCCGAAAACCTCCGCACCGTCGGCGCAAATGCCTTCTATCACACGGGATACGACTGCGTGACGGTAAATGCCGAAAGCATCAGCATCGGCGAAACCGCCTTCGGCAGCGAAAATCTGATATTCTACGGCAGGCGCGGCAGCGGTGTTTATGATTATGTGAAAAACCGCCGCACAACCTTCCCCGCATGGCGGTATTATTGTATCAACAGCCACTCGTACGGCGGCGACAGTGCCTGCGATTTCTGCGACAAGGTGCACGGCGTGCCGATTCTTCCTCCCTGCGGCGAGCATCAGTACATCTATCAGTACCGCATCGGCAATCAACTCTACTATAAATGCGGCGAATGCGATGCGGACGATTACTGCGTGGGCGCACGGGATTTGCTCCTCGATTTTGACTGCGCGCTGAATAGCAACGACGGACGCTTTGACATATGGCGCGACGGCACGGTAAACGGCAAGGACTATAAAGTTATCCGCGACATCCGCTACGGCAAGCCGACCGAAATTGACCGCCGTCTGACAAATGAAAACGCCACCGCCGCGGCGCAGGCGCTCTACCGCTACATCAATTCTGTATACGGCAATCGAATTCTCTCGGGACAGCAGGAGTCTACCTGGATGGGCAGTCCCGATTATGAAATGAATTATATCTATGAAAACACGGGCAAATACCCCGCCATCCGCGGGCTCGACTTTATGAACGACGATTTCGACGGCGTGGTAGCGCGCGCAAAGGCGTGGGCGAAGCGCGGCGGTATCGTCAGCATCTGCTGGCACTGCGGTCCGTCGTTTAACGGCAGCTTTGACGAGAGCCAAAATGAAGAGCTCACCGCTGCTCAGTGGGAGGCGGTGCTGACCGACGGCACGGCGGAGAACGCCGCCTTTATCGCTGCGATGGATAAAGCAGGAAACGCCCTCTTGCAGCTGCAGGATGCGGGCATTCCCGTCCTGTGGCGCCCGTTTCACGAGTTCGACGGCGCATGGTTCTGGTGGGGCAAGGGCGGCAGCGAAAATTTCAAACGCTTATGGCGGATGATGTATAACCACTTCACCTATGACCTCGGACTCAACAACCTGATTTGGGTGCTCGGTTACTCCCACAACGGCACGGACTACGGCACAAATCTCGCCGACTGGTACCCGGGCAGCCGCTACTGCGATATTGCGGGCGCGGACAGTTACGAGGTGAGCACCAACGGTGCAGAGGGCAGGCTCTTTAACCCCGTCAGCGCGGCAACGCACGGCGCAAAGCCCCTCGTGATGCACGAAACGGGGCTCATCCCGACCGTGGAGGAATTCAAAAAGGTGCCATGGGGCTACTTCCTCACCTGGCACACGGAATACGTCACCGACCACAACACACCCGCCCACCTCAGCGAAGTCTATAACAGCGACTATGTCATCACCCTCGACGAGTTGCCTAATATATCTTGACTATTTTATCCGGCAGTGATAAAATGAAATTGCCAAATAGTCCAATTTTATATTATGTCAAAATCGTGGCATGCTATTTTTATCTTTTAGATAAAAATGCAAGCTCTTATCAGCATATCACGATTTGAAAATATGTTGGATTGTTTGGCGACAGTTGGGCTATGCGTTTTTGGCGTACAGTCTCGGCTGTACGCATTTTTTATATCTAAGGAGATGTCCAAATTGAAAAAAGTAATGAGTATGGTATTATCCATCGTGATGCTCATCACGATGCTGTCTGTCGGATTCTCGGCATATGCAGACGCGCCGAAAACGTTTTATGTTTACAGTGCCGTCGGTGATTATGAAGAGAATGTATTTGAAGATGTTGACGCTGCGTATTGGGAGGAACAATACGGTATAGCTAATTACTTTGACTCAAAGGACGGCACACTTTACATTTACGGCAAAAATAAGATTCCGAATCACTATCTTTCACCCAATATTTACTATGCGCGTGATTACGGTGAAGCGTGGAAGATGCACTATAAACTCAATGAAGAACATATTGAGTTTATGCGCAAAAACGTCAAGAGCATCGTCATCTGCGAGGGCATCACGGGTATCGGTGTAGCAGCCTTTGCCAATATTTTTGACAATGTTGAAAGTGTCTATATTCCCTCGACCGTTAATACGATTGACTATGAGGCTTTTGCCCGTATGAAAAAACTCAACTCACTCCATATAGCCGAAGGCGTTAAGCACATTAATGTCCCCGCGTTCTGCGATTGTGATTCCCTGACGGAAGTTACGCTGCCGAAGAGCCTTAAAACAATCGACATAAGTCAGGACCAGGAAGTGCAAAATCTGAGAATCCACTGGTACGATATTTATGATGGAGAAACTTCACCGTTTGACTACTGCGACAATCTCAAAAAAATCGTATGCCTTAGTGATAATCTGGCTTTCGGTTATATCGCCGTTTCCTGCCCATCACTTGAAACGATTGTGCTGGCATCACATGATTTGGGTGAGGTTGTTTATCGGTGTCCTGCGTTAAAGGATATCTACTTCCTCACGAAAAATAACAATGGCGCCGGGGCACAGTATATTGTTCCGCTTATTGAAAGCGCTAAATTACATCCGTTTGAGCTTGACAAAAGCATTACCGAATTTGATTACTGGTACGGCGACTATCAAAACGCAACCATTCATTGCTATCGCGAATCGCAAGCACACCAAATTTTTAGCCATATCACAAATAACATCCAATTCTTAGACGCTGCAAAGGTGACGGGTCTGAAAGTTGACAAAGCGTATGTTAACAGCGTCAAACTCTCGTGGAAAAAATGCAAATCCGGCGCAACCGCCTACGAAGTACAGCGCTATATGAATCAGGCAAGGGTGTGGAAAACGGTTGCAGTTACCGACAGCAACACTTGTACCGTTAAAAATCTTTGCTCATGCGACACCTATAAGTTTAGAGTAAGAACCGTTAACAAAACGGATTACACGGATGAAAAAGGTGAATACTGCAAAGCAATCAAGGCAATCACAAAAACTGCTCCCGTTACGGTAACCGCCACGGCAAAAAGCGGAAAAATCAAGATTCATTATGATAAATCTTATAACGCAACCGAATATGAAATCTACATCAAGTCGGGCAAAAATGGCAAATACAAAAAGCTTGCCACCACCAAAAAGCTAAACTACACCACCAAAAAAATGAAAAAAGGCACCTACTATATTAAAGTGCGTGCGCGCAAAAAGCTGTCAAAGGGTAAGTACAATTACAGCGCTTATTCCAAAGAAGTAAAAGTAAAACTTTAACACAATAATAAGGGCTATCCCGTTTGGGATAGCCCGTTTCGTTTTAGATACCGTAAATGTCCTTGCACTTTTCGGTGAGGTAGTCAATGTAGTGATGCGCGTCGAACGGCTCGCCGAGGACGCGGTCGAGAAGCTCGGCGGGGGTATAGATGCAGCCGTGCTGCCAGATGTTCTCGCGGTTCCAGTCGTTGACGGGGGCAAAATTTCCGTTTCGGATGCAGGTGTCGACATCGACGGTTTCACGCATTTTCTTAAGGAAGTGCGCGCCGTAGGCGTTGCCGAGCGCGTAGGACGGGAAGTAACCGAAGAGGCCGCCCGACCAGTGGCTATCCTGGAGGACGCCGTGCTTATCATCGGGGACATCCACACCGAGGTACTCCTTATAAAGTCTGTTCCACTCTGCGGGCAAATCCTTCACCTCGAGTTCGCCGGCAAAGACCTTCTTTTCAATCTCGTAGCGAATCATCACGTGCAGGCTGTAAGTCAGTTCGTCCGCCTCGGTACGAATCAGCGACGGCTGCGCCATATTCACCGCGCGGTACAAATCCTCGGCGGTATAATCCTGCAGTTCCTCGGGGAAGAGCTCCAGAAGTTTTGGGAAAACATAGGCGCAGTACGCTCTGCTTCTGCCGATGATATTCTCATAAAAACGGCTCTGGCTCTCGTGAATGCTCATCGAGGTGCCGCCGTCGAGCACGGTATACGCCAAATCGTCCGCCGAGCCCGTATCGTAAAGCGCGTGGCCGCCCTCGTGAATCACGCTGTACATCGAGCTGACGAAATCATCCTCGTGGTAATGCGTCGTAATTCTCTCGTCGAGGTGGGAGCCGAGCGAGGTCGTAAAGGGGTGCTCGGTCTCGCTGAGTCCGACTCTGCCGAGGTCAAGCCCCATCAGTTCCATCAGATAGTAGGAAAGTTTTTCCTGCTGCCCCTTCGGGAAATTGCCGTGACGGATGCTGTCGTCGACCTGCGGCATCTCGCCAACCTTGTGAATCAGCGGAACGAGTTCGCTGCGCAGCAGACCGAAGAATTTGTCGAGGGTCTGGGTCGTGAGTCCCTCTTCGTATTTATTCAGCAGGTAGTCGTAGACATTCTTTTCGGGCGCGACATAACCGGCAAATTTCTTCTCCGTGGCAAAAAGCTGCTCGAGGTACGGGCGAAACATCTCAAAATCGGAAGCGTTCTTCGCCTTCTCCCACACATCCTCCGCCTTGACGAGGAGTTCCTGGTACGCCACATATTCCGCCATCGGAATTTTCTGCATCTCGCGGATATCGCGCAGCATCAGATAGACCATACGCTGCTCCTTCAGGGGCAGTTCGTTTTTATGCTCGTCGAGGAATTCGAGCAGCGCCACGGTCTCATCCGAGGTGCTGTAACGGTAAATCTCCTCGCTCAGAATCGAGAGCGACGCGCCGCGGTTGTCGGCGGTATTCTTCGGCGCGGTGGTCGCGCCATCATAATAGAGTATGCCCACGGCGTGCTCGTAAGCGGCGAGTTTACGCTGCAGGGAAATCAGTTCTTTTCTTGCATCTTCCAGTTTCATAACAATCTCCTTATATCAGTAGTTTCATCAATAGTTCCGCGGCAAACACGGCTGCCGAAGCGCCGATTGCCACGGTGAGCAATCCCTTCTTAAAATATGCCAGTATGAGCGCCGCGATGACGCCTGCCGCTGCGGATACGACACTGTTTGTCGCGTAAAACACGGCGGGCACGGTCATTACGCTGAGCACCGCATAGGGCATATAGTAAAGGAACGAAATCACAAATTTATTTTCAATTTTTTTCTTAATCAGAACAAGGGGCACGGCGCGCACCAAATAGGTCACGACCGCCATCGTCAGAAGATACGGCAGGAAAGCATTAAAGTTCATCGCGTTCCTCCTTTTCCTCCAGCGGGAAGAGCAGTGCTGCTACCGTACTCGCGATGACGGAGCAGATGATGATGACGAAGCCCGACTGCACCTCTTTCAGATACGGCAGGTAACGGAACGCGCAGCTCAGCGCCATAGCAATCACCACGCAGATGAAAACGCTCTTTTCCTCCTTCGCCACGGGCACGACAATCGCAATAAACATCCCGTAAATCGCCACACCGAGCGCGGAAATCACAAGCGCGGGAAGAATGCTGCCCGCCACGGCGCCGATAATGGTACCCGCACTCCAGCCGATGTAGGGGGTCAGTATCAGTCCGAACATATAGGTGCGGCTGACCTCTTTTTTCGAAGAAGCGACGGCGAACACCTCGTCCGTATTGACAAACGCGATGATAAACCTATCAAACAGCGTCACGGATTTATCGAGTTTCTGCGAGAGCGAAACGCTCATCAGCGAATAGCGCAGATTGATGATAAACTGCGAAAGCGCGAGTTCCACGAGGCTCCCGCCCGACAGCATAATCGGCACGGCGGCAAGCTGACCCGCCGAGGTCACATTTGTCATCGAAATCAGCAGCGCCTCATATGAAGTCAGTCCGCCGGACACAGAAAAAATACCAAATGCAAAGGCTACCGAGAGGTAGCCGAGGCAAATTGGTATTCCGTCTAAAATTCCCTTAAGAAATGTATTTTCACCGATGTGTCCTGCCTGTTTCATACAGAGATAATAGCACATCGGCGGGGATTAGTCAATCGGGGAAATATCCTGCTTTTTCGCATCCGCCTGTTTCATACGGGGACGAAGTTTCAACGTGTAGACATCATAGAGCACCGATACGACGGGCACGGCACAAATCAGTCCGACAAGACCGAACTGCTTGCCGCCGAGGCAGATAGCGATAAAGGTTATCAGTCCGGGGAGTTCGAGTTCCTTGCCCATCAGGTGGGGGTTAATCAGTTTCTCGACAAGCTGCTGCACGACGATACAGAGCCCGACGAAAATAACCGCCTTCACGGGGCTGATTGCCGCAATCAGAATTGCCGAAACGGCGGTACCGACAATCGCACCGATAATCGGAATCAACTGCGTCACGGTGATTAACAGCGTAATCGACGCCTTGTACGGCATTCCCGAAACGAGCATCACAAGGAAGGTGCCTGCGCCCGTAATCACCGCCTGCACGACATTGAATTTCAAGAAAATCTGGAACTTCTTGTTCGTCAGTTCCTGCGCATAGCAGAAATAGCGGTAATACTTTTTATTCAGCACGCGGCGCATAATCAGATATACTTCGCTTACGAGCAGTTCCTTATAAATCAGCATACCGATGGCGATAACGAAACCGATGGCAAAGTTAAATGCCACGCTCGAAGCGCTCTTAATCTTCGTAAACGCAGTGGAGAGCAGGTCGGACCAGTGATTCTTCAGCCAAGTCTGCGCCTTGTCAAAGTAGGAGTCAATATTCGTCTCGAATTTCGTGATATACTCCGCCAGTCGCGGCTGTTTCACCTTAAGACTGTCGAGGTAGCCCATTAGCTTGTCCCAGAGTTCGGGCGCCTGCTTCGTCAAACTCTCAACCGTGCTTTTCAGATTCGGGATAACCATACTTACGGTGAGCGCCACAAACGCCACAAATATCAGAATGGACAGCACAATCGACCACGCGCGGTAGCGCTTTACATTCGGCGTTTTGCCCTTTTTCAATGCGTGTTTGTGAAACAGTCCGTCAAACTGTTTCACCAGCAAATTCAGCACATATGCGATACAAAAACCGTAAATAAACGGCGTCAGCACCGTCACAACATAGCCGACAAGTTTCTTCGCTTCGGCAGTATTAATCGAAATAAACAGCGTCGCACCGATTAACAGCACGAGTCCGACGATTTCCGCAACGCGTTTTTTCTCCGGATTTCTCATAAAATCGCTCCTCATTCATACTAATGATATTATAGTAAAATCCGCGTATTAAGTCAACCGACGCGCCCGCAAGCATTTTGCACAAAGGGCAGCGCGTCATTTTGTGCAATTCTCACCAAGGCGGCGGGAATAATTGAAAATTCGACATCTTTATTATATAATGTAAACTGAGTTAGATTAATAATTTTTTAAGTACCGAAAGGAGTAAAGTTTATGGGACTTATTAAAGCAGGCGTCGGCGCTCTCGGCGGCGTAACAGCGGACCAGTGGAGAGAATATTTCTACTGCGACTCACTCGAAAAGAATGTACTCGTTGTCAAGGGACAGAAGCGCACTTCCTCCCGTTCTTCAAACACAAAGGCGAATGACAACATCATCTCCAACGGCTCACTGATTGCAGTAGCCGACGGACAGTGTATGATTATCGTCGAGCAGGGCAAAATCGTCGAAGTTTGCGCGGAGCCCGGCGAATTCACCTATGACACATCGACCGAGCCGTCCATCTTTTACGGCGGACTCGGCGAGGGTATCAAGCGTACCTTCCAGACCATCGGCAAGCGTTTTACCTTCGGCGGCGACACCGCGAAGGACCAGCGCATTTACTATTTCAACACAAAGGAACTCGTGGACAATAAATTCGGCACGCCGAATCCGATTCCCTTCCGTGTTGTCGATAAAAACATCGGACTCGACATTGATGTTTCTATCCGTTGCAGCGGTGTGTATTCATATAAAATAACCGACCCCCTTCTCTTCTACACGAATGTATGCGGCAATGTTGAGGAGGCTTACACCCGCGACGAAATCGACACCCAGCTCAAGACCGAATTCATCAGCGCGCTGCAGCCCGGCTTTGCGCAGCTCAGCGACCTTGAAATCAGACCGAATCAGATTGCCGCTCACGCCACTGAACTCGAAGCGGCTATGAATACCGCCCTCACTGAAAAATGGGCAAGACTCAGAGGTCTCTCGGTCGTCTCCATCGCGCTCAACCCGATTACGCTTCCCGAAGAGGATGCTGAAATGATTAAGCAGTTCCAAAAGGGTGCTGCGATGCGCGACCCGAATATGGCAGGCGCACAGATTGCCGGCGCAACGGCTGACGCGATGCGCGCAGCAGCGGCAAACGAAGGCGGTGCTATGAACGGCTTTATCGGTATGGGTATGGCGATGAACGCAGGCGGCGGTCAGGCAGCAAACCTCTTTGCAATGGGTCAGCAAAATCAGCAGAATACACAGCAGCAGACACCTGCAGGCGGCTGGGCATGCCCCAAGTGCGGCAACCAGAACAACGGCAACTTCTGCACCAACTGCGGCACGGCAAAACCCGCTGACGACAGATGGTTCTGCTCCGAATGCGGTACCGAAAATCACGGTAAGTTCTGTACCAACTGCGGAAAAGCCCGCTAACGCTTCGCAGGCTCAAGGCGCAAGGATTGCCCTGCGGGCAAAAGGCTCAAGGGCAGTTTTGTGCTACGCACAAGCAAATTTGCTTTGCGGTTCATTTTGCCTTCGGCAAGCGAAAAACCAATAACAAATTGATTAAGAGGAGATAAAAATGTCTGAACTCTTTGAATACAAATGTCCCAACTGCGGCGGCGCGATAGAGTTTGACTCATCGACGCAAAAGATGAAATGTCC
The DNA here is from genome assembly GCA_015066525.1 of Oscillospiraceae bacterium. Classification (GTDB taxonomy): domain Bacteria; phylum Bacillota; class Clostridia; order Oscillospirales; family Acutalibacteraceae; genus Eubacterium_R. The sequence goes on from SVOG01000027.1 coordinate 26,580, forward strand.
GTACTGCGACAGCGAATTCGTTGTCGAATCGCTCAAAAATATGGACAATCGCCTCGCTGAGATGCAGCCCGACGAGTTCAAGTGGAACGAGGGCAGCGGCAAGGACGAGTGGAGTGAAAACGACGGTATGTCCGTTTTCGTTTGTAAATCCTGCGGCGGCGAAATTGTCGGCGATGAAAATACAGCCGCTACCTCCTGTCCCTACTGCGGTAATCCCGTTGTCATGTCGGGCAGGCTCGCAGGCGACCTCAAGCCCGATTTTGTCATCCCGTTCAAGCTCGACGACAAGGCGGCAAAGGATGCACTCAAAGCCTACGTCGCAAAGAAAAAATTTGCGCCGAATACCTTTAAGAGTGAAAACAGACTGAAGGAAATCAAGGGGCTCTATGTGCCGTTCTGGCTCTTCGACAGCGACGCGACGGCAAATGTATCCTATGACGCGACACGCACGCGCACCTGGAGCGACAGCAAATATAACTATACTGAGACCAGCCACTACGATGTTTTCAGAGCGGGCACGATGAGTTTTGAGAACATCCCCGTTGACGGCTCAAGCAAAATGCCCGACGATTTGATGGAGAGCATCGAGCCGTTTCATTTCGGCGAGGCAGTGGATTTCCAGACCGCATACCTTGCGGGTTATCTCGCCGACAAATACGATGTGACGATGGAGCAGAGTATCGGCAGGGCAAACGAGCGCATCAAGGTGAGCTGCGAGGACACACTGCGCGATACCGTAAACGGTTTCGGCTCTGTTACGACCAAGAACAGTTTTGTCCAAACCTCAAACGGCGTGGCGAAATACGCACTCTATCCCGTCTGGATTCTCAACACCGAATATCAGGGCGAGAAATTCCAGTTCGGTATGAACGGACAGACGGGTAAAATCGTGGGTAATATCCCCGCCAGCAAGGCTAAGCTCGCGGCACTGTTTTGCGGTTTAACCGTCGGTCTGACACCGATTATCTTCGGTGTCGGCAGACTGTTCGGCTTGATATAGGAGGTGAGCAGAATGAAGAAACTAACTTTATCTGTTTTGTGCTTACTGATGCTTTCCCTGTGTCTGCCATTCTGCGCCATGGCTGATGAACCCGTTTTGACAACGGGCAGCGCGAAGGATTATGTGGTGGACAACGCCGACCTGATTTTTGACCTCAACGAAGAGGAGCTCGAGACACAGCTCAGGGAAACAAGCGAGAAAATCGGTATGGACATCGTTGTCGTCACGACCAACACCCTCGACGGTAAAACGCCTGAGGCTTACGCCGATGACTACTATGACTATAACGGCTACGCCGACGACGGCTGCCTGTTCCTTGTCAGTACGGAGGACCGCGACTGGCAGGTATCCACCAAGGGCTATGCTATCACCTGCATCACCGACTACGGTATTCAAGTGATTGAAGAAGAATGCGTGCACTATCTGTCAAACGAGGATTACTATCTCGCTTTCAATAAATACGGCAAGCTTGTTGAGGAATTCTATTATGAAGCACAAACAGGCTCACCCTATGACACCAACAATAAATACACCGACGAGTACGGCGAAACCATCGGCGCACCGGAGCAAACAAGCACCGTCAAAGCAATTTTCATTTCATTGGTAATTGCGTTGGTAATCGCGCTGATTATTACCTTCAGCGTAAAAAGCAAGTACAAGCCCGTCAAATTCAACCACAGCGCTGCGGGTTATCTCGTGGATGGCAGTCTGAATGTAACGCAGAGCTACGAGCATTTCCTCTACTCGAATGTTACCAAAACACAGCGCCAGAGCAGCTCGGGCGGCGGCAGCTCGACGCACACCTCGTCGTCCGGCTCCACACACGGTGGCGGCGGCGGTAAATTCTGATGAATCCATGTGAACCGTTACCTTCAGCACCGCCCCGGAAAGTGTCGGGGATATTCGCTCAAACTTTGCGAAATATTTTCAGTCGCCGTTTCAAATGGCAGCGCTCTCCGTCGCGGTTCTGATGCATTACGAGAAGGATAAGCTCTCCAATCGGAGGGCTTATTTTTGCATATATATACAAATCGTGAATACTGTATATTGAATTTCTTTTTTAATGTTGTAACATACTATATAGTAAAGGGGTGATACCAATGCAGAAGATAAAAAAGGACTTAAAAACCAATCTCAAAACCGCACTCTTCATCCTGCTCGGTAATGCGCTGCTCGCGTTTGTCGTCGCAGCGTTCATCGTACCGCACGATATTGTTATGGGCGGTACGACGGGTATTGCGATTGTGATGCATAAATTCATTCCGTCGTTGGATATGGCGCTGCTCGTCTTTATCCTCAACGGATTTCTCTTGATTCTCGGACTGATAGTCATCGGCAAGAAACTGTTTTTTACCAGCGTGGCAAGCACGCTGCTTTATCCGGCACTGCTCGCGCTGATGCAACGCATCCCGAATATCGACAAATTCACGGATAACGCACTGCTCGCGTCTCTCTTTGCCGGTGTACTGATGGGACTGTCGCTCGGTATGGTAATGAGGGTCGGCTCGTCGACCGGCGGTATGGATATTGCCAACTTAATCTGCGCGAAGGTTTTTCACCGCCCTGTCGCAATTTTCGTCTATCTCTCGGATATTATTGTGGTCGGCGCGCAGGCGGCGGTCAATACGCCCGAGGAAATTATGCTCGGTATCGTTGTGCTCGTGCTCGAAACGATTATGCTCGACAAAACGATGATTTACGGTCAGTCGCAAAACGAGATGTTCGTCATCTCCTCGAAATATGAAGAAATCCGCGTCAAATTCCTTACGGAGCTCAACGCGGGCGTTACGATGAGTTATGTGCAAACGGGCGCGCTTGGCGAGGACCAAAAGGCAATCATCTGCGTTATCCCGACCCGCAAACTCTACGCGGCAAATGAAATTGTGCGCGCCATCGACCCCGAGGCATTCGTCACGATTACGAAGATAAAGGAAGTCCGCGGTCGCGGTTTCACGGCGGAGCGCCGCTTTGCCAACCTTGAGGAAACGCACGAATAACACATTTTCGCGTGCAAACAATGGCAACTCAAAACTAAAACAACCGCCTGAATACGCTTGTATTCAGGCGGTTATATTTTATTTCGTCGGTACGATTTTGTCCTTACCGCCCATATACATTCTGAGCGCCTCGGGGATGGATACCGTGCCGTCGGCATTGAGGTTGTTTTCAAGAAAGGCGATGAGCATTCTCGGCGGAGCAACAACGGTGTTGTTAAGCGTATGAGCGAGGTAATTACCCTTTTCGCCCTTAACTCTGATTTTCAGTCGGCGTGCCTGTGCATCGGTGAGGTTCGAGCAGGAGCCGACCTCAAAATATTTCTTCTGACGCGGCGACCACGCCTCAACATCGACACTCTTTACCTTCAGGTCTGCAAGGTCACCCGAGCAGCACTCGAGTGTGCGGACAGGAATGTCAAGACTGCGGAAGAGGTCGACAGTGTTCTGCCAGAGCTGGTCAAACCAGTATCTCGACTCTTCAGGTTTACAGACGACGACCATTTCCTGCTTTTCAAACTGGTGAATACGGTAAACGCCGCGCTCTTCGATTCCGTGCGCGCCCTTCTCCTTGCGGAAACAGGGCGAATACGAGGTGAGCGTCAACGGAAGCTTATCCTCGGGGGTGATGGTGTCGATGAATTTACCAATCATTGAGTGCTCGGAGGTGCCGATGAGGTAGAGGTCCTCGCCCTCAATCTTATACATCATCGCGTCCATTTCCTCAAAACTCATAACGCCCGTCACCACATTCGAGCGAATCATAAACGGCGGTACCACATAGGTAAAGCCGCGGTCAATCATAAAGTCGCGCGCATAGCTGATGACCGCGCTGTGAAGGCGTGCGATATCGCCCATCAGATAGTAGAAACCGTTTCCTGCAACTCTACCCGCAGCATCCATATCAATACCGTCGAAGGTCTCCATAATATCGGTGTGGTACGGGATTTCAAAATCGGGAACTACGGGCTCGCCGTACTTCTGCACTTCGACATTCTCGCTGTCGTCCTTGCCAATCGGTAC
>SVOG01000028.1 GCA_015066525.1 Oscillospiraceae bacterium
CAATACGCCATACAGCCGGACATATCCTTATCCTCAAACATCGACAGCCACTTCACCAGTCCGCCGGGCGAGCCGATGTCATAATGCCGCGCGTACTCATTGACCATCAGCTGCGGCTGGAAGTCGCCCGTGTAGTACTGCGTCTGCATTTGCTTCACCGCGTCATAGTGGTCATAGTAGTCCGTCATCGAAATATCACCGAGCTCGTGCCAGGAGATTATCTCAGGCAGGCAATCATTATCGCGGCAATAGCGCAGGAAGGAATCGTACTGCTCGGCGTTAAATCCCGAAAAATTCGGTCCGACGCACCGTGCCTTCGGGTCAATGGCGTGAACGGCGCAATAGATTTTCTTCCACGCTGCCTTGAGTCCGTCGAGGTTGCCGCCGTACCAAATCTGGTCGGGCTCGTTAAAGAGCACATAGCTGTAATGCGCTGCGTTCTCATTAAGGACATAATACTTTCCGTCGCTGCCGCGAAAGGCACCCGCAGTCTCGGCGCTCACCTCGTCGCAAATCATTCCGTAAAGGATGGATTCAACAACTTTTTGGTAATCATCAAGGTCAATCGTGCCGTCTTTCATCGGCGCGTCATAGGGCCATTCAAGGTAATGGTCCTGCAGATAAATCTGCATATCGCGCACACCCGCCGCAAGGAGTGCCGAGCTCGTTCTGACGGCGTCGCCCGTCGGGTGCTGCTTGCCGCCAAACGCCTTTTGCACCATCGTGTCGGGCTGCAGTCCGTAGAGTAAATCGACGGACGGGACATTGATTTCCGCTTCGCCGTAGAGGAAGCCCGTGGAGCCTTTATACAGCGTTTCACGCTGCGACATATCGAAGCGGATTGCCGCCTCGTTATCCGTTTTCATCATCAGTTTGCCGTCGACCGCCTCGAGGTAATAACCCTCGTTCGTCAGCGTAATACCTGCAATATCCGCGCCGCTTTCAACGGTGCCGATACATTTAGCCACGGGTGTATCGTAGGTCAGCTTCAGACTGCCCGTAAAATCGGCGGCAATATGGAGTTTCACATAATTCGAAAGCGCGCGCACGGTGCCGATTTCGGTATTACCACCCACTGTCAGATGCGCACCGTCGGTCAGATAAATATCATTCTGCTCATTCTGGGTAACAGTGGTATTGTCGAGCACAAGACCCGCTTCGCCCGCAACGGCAATTGCCGCGAGTCTGCCGTCCGAGATACGAAAGCTCTTTACCGTACTGTTTTCAAGACGCATCGTTCCCGCGGATATCCAGATACCGACATCGCGCTTCGTGCTGCCTCTGAGCGTAATATTGCGAAAGACAGAGGTTACACCGACGAGCTGATAAAGCGTACTGTCGGTGCTGTACTCCGTATTCTTCAGCGCAAAATCCGCGCCGTCGATGGTAATATCGCGCTTCACCTCGGTGCTCTTCAGTTTCAAATCATTGCCGAGGGAATAGCTGCCGCCCGTTTCAAACGCGTCGGCAAGCGCGTATTCATCATAAATAGTGACGGCATCGGCGCCCGATACGACGAGCGGCGTGACCATCATCAATATGGCAAGCGATAATGCCAAAAATTTCTTCATAGGCTCAACCCCTTAAATTACTATAAGATTATTATAGCATACTGAGTATATAGTTTTCAATGGACATTTTAGCGCGCGTATGGTATACTGAATGAGATAAAAGGAGGCGTTCCTATGTTTCGTAAAATGAGAAGATTCGCGCAGCAAATGACCGACGCAGAATGTATTGATGTACTGAAAAATGAGACGCGTGGTGTACTGTCCGTCATCGGCGACGACGGTTATCCCTACGGAATACCGCTGAATCACTACTACTGCGAAGCGGACGGCAAACTCTACTTCCACGGCGCAAAAGAGGGGCACAAACTCGACGCCATCGCGCGCTGCGACAAGGTTTGCTACACCGTGTATGACAAAGGCTGGCGCAAAGACGGCGAATGGGCGCTGAATGTCAGAAGCGTCGTTATTTTCGGCAGGATGAAGAAGGTAGAAAGCGAAGAAAAGACCATCGAAATCTGCACCGCCCTCTGCCGTAAATTCACCGACGACGAGGCTTACCTTGCCCACGAACTTAAAACGGCGCTGCCGCGTGTCCTCTGTCTCGAACTCACGCCCGAGCATATGACGGGAAAGCGCGTCAACGAATCATAAAGGCACAAAAAACCGCTTCGGAATTCCGAAGCGGTTTTTCTTATCGATGGTGGCAGTTTCCGGCGTTGGGGCAGTGAGAGCATTTCTGTCCGCAGGGACCAATGCCAGCCTTTCTGTCCTTCACCATTCGGCGGACAGCCAGGAACACAAGCAGCGCAACGACAAGCAGTGCCACGATTGTGCCCCAGTTCATCTGTAAAAAATGCAACATTCTTATGCCCCCCTTTGTGATTATTTTACGCTAAATGGAAGATAAAATCAATTATTTCTTTGACTTTTTCGTAGAAACAGTGAGATGATTTTCGTCATACTTATTCTTTCTGAACAGCATATAGAAGAAGCAAGCGATGACGGCAACGGCAAAGATGATGCCGATGACATTCGCATTTCCGGTGAAGATGGAGCCAATCTGGAATACGACGAGCGATACCGCATACGCGAGTAAGCACTGATAGCCGATAGCAAACCAGGTCCACTTTGCGGAATTCATTTCTCTCTTAATGGCACCGATTGCGGCAAAGCAGGGTGCGCACAGGAGGTTGAAGATGAGGAAGGAGAATGCCGCAAGCTTTGTCATACCCTCAAAGTCGAGGACACCGAATACGCCGACAACTTCTTCCTTGGCAACGAGACCCATAATAGTCGCGATGGTTGCCTTGATATTCGCAAAGCCGAGCGGAGCGAATACCCACTTAATCGCATTACCTACGATACCGAGCACGCTCGTTTCGAGTTCTCTGTCGGGGTCAAATCCGCCCGCACCGAATACGGAGCCGAGCCAGATAATGATGGATGAGAGAAGGATGATGGTGCCCGCCTTCTTAATGAACGACCAGCCGCGCTCCCACATCGAGCGAAGAACGGTACCGACCGTCGGGAGGTGGTAGGAAGGAAGCTCCATAACAAACGGAGCGGGGTCGCCTGCAAAGGGCTTTGTCTTCTTCAGCATAATACCCGAGCAGATAATGGCTGCGATACCGATGAAATAGGAGGCGGTCGCCACCAGCGAGGAGCCGTGGAAGAGCGCCGTCGCAATCATCGTGATAATCGGCAGTTTTGCACCGCAGGGAATGAAGGTTGTTGTCATAATCGTCATACGGCGGTCGCGCTCATTTTCAATCGTACGCGATGCCATAACACCGGGAACGCCGCAGCCTGTACCGACAAGTACGGGGATAAAGGATTTACCCGAAAGACCGAACTTGCGGAAAATTCTGTCCATAATAAACGCAACACGCGCCATATAGCCGCAGCTCTCGAGAAATGCGAGGCAGAGGAAGAGCACGAGCATCTGCGGTACGAAACCGAGTACCGCGCCGACACCGGCTACAATACCGTCAACGATAAGTCCGGTTACAAAATCGTTTGCGCCGATTTTTTCGAGAAGGTTGCCGACAAGCACAGGAACACCGGGTACCCAGATGCCGAAATTCTCAGCCTCGGGAACTTCTCCTGCCGGCTCGATACCCTCTTCTTCGTTGCCCATCGCGGCATCGACGAAACCGGTAATGTCATATCCTTCTTCTGCAAGGGAATCCGCATAGAAGTCGTACGGTTCTTCAAAGTCTGCCCAGCTGCCGTCCTCAACAGCACCCCGGATATCCTCCGCACCGGGAACGTCCGCTTTTACTGCAGCGTCAACTGTGCTGACAAATTCCGCATTGGAGAAGAGATTTTCCTGTGCATAAGCGTCCATCGCTTCGGAATAAGCGCTGCCGCCCGTGAGGTTCCAGCCATCGCCGAACAGTCCGTCGTTTGCCCAGTCCGTCAGTCCGGTACCGAGTGCAGCACCCGACATTGAGATGGAGTAAACAATGTACATAATCAATACAAAAATCGGCAGACCGAGGAAGCGGTTGGTCACAATCTTGTCGATTTTATCCGAGGTCGACAGTTTGCCCTTATTAGCTTTCTTATAGCAGGATTTGATAATCGTGCCTATGTAAACATATCTCTCATTGGTGATAATGGACTCGGCATCGTCGTCGAGTTCGTCCTCAGCCGCCTTAATATCCTCGGCAATATGGTCGAGGTCGGCTTTGCTGACATTCAGTTTTTCAATCACCTTTTCGTCACTCTCAAAGAGCTTAATCGCATACCATCTCTGCTGCTCACTCGGCATATCGTGGAGGAGTCTCTCCTCGATATGAGCGAGCGCGTGCTCAACCACGCCGCTAAAGGAATGCTGCGGCACGGTAGCCTCGCCCGCGGCAGCTTTAACGGCTGCATTGGCAGCCTCTTCGACACCCGTGCCCTTGAGCGCCGAAATCTCGACTACGGGGCAGGCAAGCTGACGGGAGAGTTCCGCGGTATCAATCTTGTCGCCGTTCTTCTTCACAACATCCATCATATTGATGGCAACGACGACGGGAATACCGAGCTCAACAATCTGTGTGGTGAGATAGAGGTTTCTCTCAAGGTTGGTACCGTCTACGATATTGATAATCGCGTCGGGTTTCTCGTCGATGAGGTAATCACGCGCGACGACCTCTTCGATGGTGTACGGGGAAAGCGAGTAAATACCCGGAAGGTCAGTAATTACGACGTCGCTGTTCTTCTTGAGTTTACCCTCTTTTTTCTCTACCGTTACGCCGGGCCAGTTGCCGACATACTGGTTGGCACCCGTCAGCGCGTTAAACAGAGTCGTTTTACCGCTGTTCGGGTTACCGGCAAGTGCAATTCTGATACTCATATATGGTTCCTTTCTGAGTTAGGTATCGCTAACTCTCACGATAAAAAATTACTCAATTTCGATAAGCTCTGCGTCTCCCTTACGGATGGAAAGCTCATAATCTCTGACGGTTACCTCAACCGGGTCGCCGAGCGGCGCCACCTTGCGCACGTAAATCTCAACACCCTTGGTAATACCCATATCCATAATTCTGCGCTTCAGTGCGCCTTCGCCATGGATGCGCTTTACCTTACAGGTGGAGCCGATTTTGACATCTCTCAAAGTCTTCATATTGTCCTCCTTATATATGTAAATAATAATTAAACAAAGATTTTCATCGCCATTTCCTTGCTGATAGCGACGCGGGTCTCCTTAATCTTGACAATAATGTTGCCGTTTTGCTCGGTAATGACATTCACACGGTCACCGACAATGAAGCCGAGATTTTCGAGGTGTTTCTTCACCTCAGGCTTGCCCCCGATTTTTCGGATGACATGCTCCTTATCCGTATCTGCAAAACACAGCGGCATCATAGAATCAACTCCTTTCCAGAGTCAGGGGTATAAAGTTAGCCCTCGCTAACCATCTATATTATAGTTAGCGTCCACTAACTTGTCAAGCATTTTCGATTATTTTTTTACAATTATTGCAATATTTACAAAATTGTGATAAGATAGGATTTACCAAGTGAGGTGATACGATGGAAGCACATGAATCCGCTGAGATGTATCTCGAAACAATCTATGTCCTGTCTCAGAAGTCGGACTCCGTCAGGAAAATTGATATCAGTAAACATATGGGCTATGCAAAGCCCTCTGTGACAAGGGGTATCGGACTTCTTGAAGAACGCGGACTGGTTACTGTCGATGAAAACGGCAATCTCCTGCTCACGAAAACAGGCAAAGCAAAGGCAGCGCAGATTTATGAGCGTCACACTGTACTGACAAATATGCTTATCAGTATCGGTGTCGATGAGGAAACTGCCGACGAAGACGCTTGTCGCATCGAGCACTACATCAGCGAGACCACCTTTAATGCAATTAAAAGCCACATGAATAAGTACAGATAAACAAGAAACGGCTACGGATAAACCGAAGCCGTTTTATTATTGATTAGCTCACCACTTTGCCGAGAAAATACTGCGACGCGTAGTCGGACGACAGCAAAAAATCCTGGTGATTCAGCGCCGTATAGTAGAAATTCTTAAACTCGGGGGTATTGAAATACCGCAGGTCCTCGTCCGTAAACTGCACATTCTTCTTCGGCACCAGCAGGATGGTAGAAGGATTCGGAATGCACCCCTTCGGTTTCCTGCCGACCTTAAGTACCGTACTGTGCACCGCTGCGACAAAAACATCGTCGCGCTCGGCAAACGCCGCAATATCGTATCGGCTGATGTCGTGCGAATACACACGGTTGCACCTGTCGCTCAGGTGAACAAAGCCGGTGCTGTCAATGCAAGCCGATGAAATCACGCATAAATCACCGCCTTCGTGGTAATCGCGCTGCTTGAGCTGGCTGGAGCACTGCACGTCAAAAAGTCCGAACTGCAGTTTATCGTAAACGCTGTCAAAGCGCGCGTCGCGGTACAGCACCCAACAAGGGAGTGCAGCGTCCGCAAAGTATTTCTGCTCCTGCACGAGTCTGCTGTCATTGTCGAGAGAATAGATTTGTGTCGTGGACGGAAGCGCCGAGCGTTTCACTGCAATCGCTGCAAACTGTTCGGCGGCACCGCAGAAACCGTACGCGCCAAAGTCAAACACTTCGGCGATGCGGCAATCCTGCACAGTCTTTCTCTCCTCGCTTGAAAAGAATGCCTTGCGCACAAGCAGAATATCCGTCTGCGCGCTGAAGGGCGCAGACGCAGACAATGAGAGCGAAATATCATAGTTCCCCTCCTCTGCCGCCTCGGGCGCGAGAAGTTCGCACGGAGAATGGGCGTCAAGAAGGCGAATGGTCTGCGTTGTCCGCTCATCAATATCGCTAAAATAGAATTTTGCGCTGCAGTGTTCTTTTATCACAAAGAGGAGCACAAGCGGACAGTAGCCGCTCACCAGCACGCGCGGCTGATGTGCCTCAAAGACAGCGCTCTCGCGTACAAACTTTTCGGCATAATCGGGGTTCATATAATAATTACCCAGCTTCAGCCGACGCGTAGTTGCCTTCTCCGCGAGCGCACAGAGCTGCGCAAAGTTGAGATGATCGGGATTTGCCTTTAGATACGCCGTGAGCTTTGAAAAATCAGTGAGTTCTTTTTGATTCAGTAATGCGCTGATGCGACGGTTTTGGCTGACATAATCCCAGGGCACTTTCGGTCGGTTCTTCTCCCTTACCGAGGGTGCGGGCTGAACTGCCGTCGGGATTTCAGCACCAAGGCAAATGTCGTAAAGATTCACCGTAATGCTCTCCCACTGAACGGTAAGGTCAAGCAGATTTTTCAGCACAAAAAGTATCATTCCGTAATCCCGGCACGGCGCGTCCACGCGCTGATCGGCGCGGTGCTGCATCCCGCTTTTGTCCGTCATTTCCACAGAAAACATCCGCGCACCCGCATTGTCCACCGCGAGCTTAAAAGTAAGCACTTCGGCGAGGTATTCGAGCGAAAAGCGCTCCGCGTCGATACGGGCGCTGTACGGATTCAGATGATTATCCGTGCTCTCGCAGGGTATCACGCTCGCCGCGATACCGAGCTCTTCCTCGACGGCGCTGCGTACTTCGGAAGTAAACACTGCGATATCCGCCTCGGTGATACCATCCGTTTCAAGCAGGCATTCGTCAAAGGAACTCAATCGCGCGAATCCGAAGCGCGAACAAATCCCAAGGAACGCGGACGCTCCGCGGCGCATAATGTCAAACCGTGGCGCCTCCGCATATAAATCGGCACACTGAAGCAGAGCCTCGCTGAGGGGCTCTCCTGCATACATATGATATTTATCGCAGGCATCATTGACGCCTAATATATAGCCGTTTTCAGCGACACAGCAGGGGCGTTTGCCGTACACACGGCTCAGCCCCGTCCTGCCCGAAAGCAGCTGGTACTGATACGCGGCATTATGTAATGCAATTCTGAAATACTGTGCCATATTTTCCCAAAACAGGGGCTACTGACGTAGCCCCTGAATTTTTGTGTTTACCACTCACCCGTTACTTCTTCTTCCGTGTCACCGGGAATCAAACCCGATATTGTAAGAATCAAGTTATCCGCAACGGTGAACTTTTCAATTTCCGCCTCGGGAGCCATATATTCTCTTTTCATACGATATAACCTCCTTTAGCTTAAACTGTCGCGCGTGCGCCATTTGAATATTCAATCGCGTTAACCGTAGTTGACTTATACGTGATGTCGTAGTTCACGAATCCTCTGAAGCCAACCGCATTATTGAAGCCCTTAGCGTTCGAGAGTGTGTAAGTAAACTGACCGGTCGGCAGGATGTTTGTAACAGTTCTCTTCATCGTAGCATTCTCTGCGGTAAAGGTCTTTTCGAAACCTTCTGCACAGTTGCTCTTGATGATGACACCGTAGCCGCCAAGATTCTTAGCGCCGTTTGTAACTCTTACAAATACGCGTACCTTCGTATACTTCTGTGTACCGGCTACATCCTCGCGATTTGCCATATCAGCACGCTGTACTGCAACAAACGGAAGCTGATTATCAAGCTTGTTCTTCAGCACTGCATCCGAGTTGATGTCAGCATATCCCGGAATGGACGCGTCAATCATAGCTGCTGTCAACTCGCCGCTGAGCGTACCGTTGTTATCAAGGACTGCCTTGTAGGTATTGGCGCTGCTGCTGTCGACATCCATAATCGGAACATAGTTCTCATTTGCGCAAGCGTAGAAGAAATAATCCTGATTATACGATGCAATCTGATACTTGCCTTCCGCGGTCTTCACTGCCCATGCGACGAATCTTACGTTGCTCAGTGAATACTTTGTTTCTACTGCATCTTCAATGGATGCGTTGTAAGTAAGATTAATTCTTGTATCGTAATCAGCCTCAGTCTGAGATACGGTACCGCCGATAGCGCTGAATGCGTATTGTCCCACTACCGAATAATGCGGTCTGAAGATATACGCGCCGCCCGACTCACTCATCGTCCAGTTTTCGAATCCGTAGAACGGCACCTTGTCAGCTGTTACCTGGTATGTACCGATGGTAATAGTTGCTGCTTTAAGCGCGTCGCCGCTCGGAAGCGTTGTGCCGCTCGGAACATAGTAAACCGCCTTAATCTGATTATAAATATCGTTAATGACGACCTTCATATCCGATGCTGTTTCTGACTCACTGTCTGAAACGAGTGCCAGAACGGCAAGGTTATTCGTTACGGTCTTGGTGAAGCTGCTGTTTGCGCCGGAAAGCTTCGAAGAACTAATTGCATCTTCTCCTTCGTGGTTATCCGTGAACGAATAGTTCGTGATACTCCATCTGTCGACGCTCTTCTTTGCAATCGCGTTCTTTAAGTTACTGTTCGTAATCTTATCAAGGCTGATTTCAGCAGGCTCGCCGTACTTAATGCTCGAATAAATCTTCTCGGTGCCAATCGGTTCCTCTTCATTCTCATTCTGTACAGTCAGAGTTACCCAAAGTCTCTTGATGTTGGCATCCTGGTTCAGATTGGTGATTGCTGCGAGCATATCATTCGTCTGGACGCTGACATTATTGCTGTTCTTAATCGGCGTGCCAACGGCAAATGAACTATTGGTCGATTCGTTATACGCGTCATAGTCTTCTGTCGTCAGTTTATGATACGCGGCGTTATACGCGGTCTGCTTCGCAGTATTAAATGCTGATACCGCGCTGTTGATATACTTATCTGTATCCACATTCTCCGCTACGGTATTTGCATAACCAAACGGCTCATAGTTTTCATCACTATCGACAGAAAGCAGCCCATCGTAAGCAGCATTCGTTAAATCGGACTTAGATACGATTGTTTCCTGCTCGATAGTGGTATCGTTCTTATCAACAACACCGCTCGAAAGAACCTCGTACTTACCGACGTTTGACTTATCGGGCGTATCGTCGTAGTACTTTTTACCGTCATCGTACTTAGTCGCAAACAACATCCATGTGTCGTAGGTGTACTGCTGTACGTTCTCGACATAGTTATAACTCTCACGCGTAGTCTGCTTAGTGAGAAGTTTCTCATACTCAGCAAGCGGGTTAAGATAAGTATCCGCAATCAGTTTCTTGGTATTAATGCTATTCTTAGCATTTGTGATATAGGTATCTGATTTGGACTCATCGTTTCTGTCGATAACAAGAGACGCGATATTTTCGTCATAGTAATCGTTATAATTACTGATTGACGAAGTCGTGTATCTATTGTCTTCAAAACTGTTTGTCTTCTTATCTTCGATTTCCTCAATCAAAGCATCGTATGCCGTCCAGTTTTGAGCGTCCCACACTTTCTCGCTACCGGCACATTCCATACAGTAACTGGTCGAATAGCCGTTATCATCGGTTGTTGCGCCATCGTGGTGCGTCCAGCCGTCATTATAATCAACTTCATCGGAATATGCGCAGTGAGCGGTGTTCTCTGTAGTGGTCTCCACATATGTCTCGTTTGAATGAGGAACATGCGTACCGCTCGGGGCAATCGTTCCGTCCCAAACACCCGTGCTGGAGGTCCACGAATTCAGACGGTGTGTATTGGTTCCGGCAATATGAATCGGGGCTGAATTATCCGGAATGGCATCACCGCTTGTTTTATTGTTGATATTGTTGCCCGCATGAACAACGGCATCATAAGTGGTGCCGTCATACATTTTGTATGTTATAGTAAAGTCCTTTTTAACAAGGTTGATGTTACCCCATTTTGTAACAGCATCGTTTATTGCAGTTGCACAAGCGGATACCTGTGTTGCAACAGAACCTGCAGGAGTTGAACTTGTTAAGAAGTTGTGTGGATTGGCATCTGCAATTGCTTTGAGTGCAATAAGAGCATTGATTCTTGACTTTGTGGTATACATCCACTGAGCCTCGCCGTCTTCGTCCATAAGGTAATCATAAAGCTGAAGTGCTGTTTTATTACCTGCATTAGTGCTCTTTGTTTCTGTTGTGCCTGACTTTACAATATCATAAATCGGTTTGTAGTTTATAACATAGTTATTTGATAACGAGGTAAATGATCCATATTTATGTTGACGTCCGCTCTGCTTATAACTTGTATGGGCATCAAACGAAATGTTAGTGTCAACGACTGAATAAACATTGTGAGTATTAAAATAGTTCGTATTAAACACAAGCTTATTCCACCAAAAACGCGAAGAGCCATCTCTTTGAGAGTCAGGCGACTCAGAAGTATCATCTATATATGAAAAACTCTCAGTAGCAGCAATATTATTCGCTGCCCATTGTTGCCAATCTCTACCATAGCCCGCCCAATTCTGTGTCAAGCTAAAGCACTCGCTTGTTTTAATCTTAGCATAATGGATAATGTGGGAAGAGCCATTAGTATCATTACATACTGTTTCAACCATAATCGGTGCAATTGGGTCGTGTCCCGAAGCACCATCATAAACAAGGACCGTGTTCAATGGCATTGCGACTTTCCAGTTGACACGACCAACACCAACAGCTGTGTCTCCCACACCGTTGCCCGACCAACTTGTTGTGTTTTGAGGTGAATACAGCACGTTTTTGTATGCAGCACTTGGAATTGCATCGTTTTTATGATATGGCTGAACAGTAAACTCCGGAACTGTTGCTAAATCTGCTCTGTTAGGTCTGATTGTAGCAAGCAGTGATTCCTCAGCGGTTTTGCCGATGTCGGTTGCGGTTGGTGAAATTGTTACCTTACCATATTCACCGGAACTTCTGGTATCAATATTATTTCCGCCAACTGTGCCTCTGCCGAAGCCAAAGGTAAGCCATAGACTATCCGGCTTATCAACGGTATCTATCGCACCGCCTACATAGGTGTTATCTACCAAAAGACAGGTTGCATAGCCGTTAAATGTGATTCTGTATCTGTGAGAATTTGATGTATCGGTTGCTGCAGTTGACAATGCAGATGCATTTGTATATGTGGCCTCAGTACCGTTTACATAGAATTTACCGTTTGCAGTAATTACAATATAGGTGTGATCATTAGCAGAACCGTTGCCGCCTTTTGTAATTGCGGCAATAACGTGTGAGCCGTCCTGATTTGTGCCTGCACTCTTATAGGTAAAATCAACTGTATATTCGTCACCGTTAAGGATTTCGCACACTTGTGAATCTGCTGAATAAAAAGCACCTGCATTAAGTGTGATTTTGCCGCCGCCGGTAGAACCGCCTGAACGATACCATGCAACCTCGTAATTATGACCTGCGGTATCTTTCATCGTGAAGCCTTCATTTGCATTGCCGAAGTTTGCATCGTTAGCCCAGTAGTATTCAACCGTATTAGGTGTGAGTGTTCCAAAACGAGAAACGATTGCGTTGTACTCTGCAGGAGTAATCCTGATAACCGAGCCATGGCGAGGTGACAGATAGTTAACATTTGTTGTTGCGGTCGACGAGGAATTGAAGCTATACGGATTTGCCGCCTGATAAATATTATATTCGCCGGAGCCATAAAGGTCGGTCATAAGCGCATAGCTACCGTCTGTCAATTCATAGACCTGCGGACCTTCCATGCCTGTATCCGAAAACTTTGTGAATGCAGAGTACTTTGTAGCATCGTACGAATTACCCTGCTGTCCAGAAGTAATGGTTGTATACTGTCCGTTCGCATGAGGAGACGCAGCCATATAAACCTTGTTTTCACCACTGTCCTCATCCTTAAAATACATATAATACATACCATTGTAATATGTGATATCAGCGTCTATAAAATTGTTGCAATTCGGGAATATAAGCTGTTTCGGTGTACCCTCAAATTCTTTGAAGTCAGATGTGTATATATAATACAGTTTTGTTTTGCCATCAATAAAACCAACTGACCAATAAAGCATATACTTACCTTTTGCGGCATCCCATATAGCCTGAGGCGCCCACGCGCGGGAAACAGTGCCGCCTGTGAGTGAAGTGCACATATCAGTAGTATCAATTACCCAAGGAGTAACGCTGCCTATTGCAGACAAATCATTAACATCGTAAACAAGCAGTTTTGAGTTGTTGCCCCAGTTTGTGCCGTTTTGCGTGTCAAGGTCCGTTGCAAGAATATAATAGCCCGAGCTTACCGCGCCTGTGGAAGTGTTGCGCTTGTTGAGAATATACGGGTCGCGCACATGCTTTGAAGTTGGAACGCCGCTTGTGCTGTTTGTCGGATACTGCGGAATGGACCAGCTTGCAGTGGAATCCCACACCGGCAGACCGTTATTCACCGGCTTAAAATTAATACCGTCGTCAGATACAGCATAGTGAAGCGATTCACCGTTAGTGCTGTTGCCGGTAAAGTATGTGTACAGATACTTTGTTTTAGATGCCTGCGAAGTATCTGAGTTAACACCAGAGTAAATTTTAATATCTTTCCAGCCGATATTTGTAAGGTAGTGACCTTTTGTGTTACCAAGATAAAGTCCGGTAATATCATCAGGATTCAAACCGGAAGTTTTCGTTGCGCCGTAGTTGATAACTATTGCACCTGTTGTAACATCTTCAACATATGAGCCAATATAATCATCCGCATAATACATTACGTATTTGTACTGCTTATTTAGCGAAAGATTGGCGTTTTGGGAACCAATTGTATATACTCCGCCATCGCCGCCGTTTGAGTTTTGCTGGTAAGCGTTATGGTTTCGTCCCCATGCTTCTTGTCCAAAAAACTGCCTGTCATAAATACGCGCTGTTTGATACCAAAACTTTGCATTACTTCTTGTGTCAGTACTTAATTTAATGAAAGTTGCATCGTCAGATGTAATACCATATGATCTACCTTTAAGTGTTTCAGTACCCGCCTTCGTTGTACCTGTCAGGTAAAAGTCAACCTCGACCTTAAAATTGTCAAGCCCTGTAAACGGAGTATCAGTTGTGTCTCCATTATAACTTGTCATATAAAGAAACGACTGATGATCATCACTTGTACAGAAACCTTTAGTTGGGTCTGTATCCGGTTCAGTATTATTCTCCCAAATGTAGGCATTCCAACCTATTTTGTTACCTCCAAGATCTGGAGAAACAGATGTATAAAATCTGTTGCCGACATTATTATCGTTTATGTTTTCGTTATACCATTCCGCTCTTGTAAAGTCGGTTGATGCAACCATTTGCCAATAGTCCGTGCTCGGTACATCGGCAGCCTCGGCTGTGTCAGGACTGGACAGTACGAATGTCGGCAGCATTGTCACTACCATCAGCAGGGACAATACGAGCGACAACATTCTTTTCGTAATTTTTTTCATAAAAATTGCCTCCTTTTCGTCAAAACACATATTGTGTTCGTCGCAGTGCTCGGGCGCAGTGCTGAGAACACGGGATGTGTTTTTCCTCTCAAATCAAAATTTCGCAAAGCTGCTTTTTGATTTGTAGAACTTGGGCAAAATCTACGCCTATCGCTGCGGCTTACTGACTACGCACACAGCGATTGCATAAATTTGCTCTCATTTCATTTATTTGTTTCATATATGAAATGAGCTGCATTTTCATGAAAAACGCGGGCTTACATCAATGCCCTATTAAATATAATTGTCTACGCGAGAAGGGTCTGCATCTTCTCGATGGAGGTCTGCTTTAACTCAAATGATGAGTGGACATAACGATTCAGTGTGATTTTTGTATCCGAGTGTCCGAGAAGCTCCGACACGGTTTTCGCGTCCACACCCGCTTCAATACACCGCGTCGCAAAAGTGTGGCGCAGGGTGTGAAAGGTGACGCCTGTCAATCCGCACTCCTTGACATAACGGGAAAAAATCATCTGTAAATACCGCGGTTCGGTATATTTCAGCGTAGCGGTTGAGAGCAAATACCCTGCGCCCTTCAGACTGTTATAATATTTCAGTAATTCGGGGGGAAAGGGTATCACCCTGACCGAGTTTTCGCTCTTTGGCGGCTGGATTATCACCTCACTCTTGCCGTTTTGGCTGACACGCGCCATCGTTTTGTTGACCGTAATGGTCTCGGGGGTGATATCCTCCCACCGAAGCGCACATAGTTCGCCGATTCTGATGCCCGTATACAGCGCAATCAGAACGCCGAACTTATGCACGTCCGAGTTAATAGACAGATACTCGATTAACTGCTTTTGCTCGGCGATACTGAGACACCGCGGCTCTTTCTTATCCTCCCTTAAGTACTTAATTTTGGGGATGCTGATGCCGTACTCTTCAGCAGCAAAACGGAGAAGCATATTTAATACAATTAATATATCATTAATCGTCTTGTTGCTCAGTCCCTTGTCGCGCAGGTCGGCGGTGAATAATGTCACTAAGTTTCTGTCGATATCATCAACGGGAATATTGCTCAGACTGCCGATATGATTTTTATAGACACTTTTATACTTTATCATTGTATTTGGCTTGGCAATCAGCCTTGTTTCGGCTATCCACATCGTGTAAATATCGTCAAGTCGGGGAGATTGCTGTTTATCTGCACCCTGTGACGGCTCGGCGCCGCCGGGTTCGATTTTCTTTTTGATGCCGGGGAATAAATGCCATGGGTTCATTCGTAATTGCTTTGTCTTTTCAATAAGCTGCATATTTACCATCCTTTCCGTTTTTCTTATTACAGCTCATGTAAAACAATGGTTGTTTACACTTAGTGTCAATTTATAACACCCTCCGCGCAGAAAAATATGAACTTTTTGTTAATTTTTTTCACTAAAAACTATTGCATAAACAAAATTCCTATGATATAATGTAAAAAAATATATGATGTATTAGTGGGACTTTGCGTCCTGATATTTCATATATGAAACAAATAAGTGAAACCCCCGTTGCCGAAGCAACGGGGGTTTTGTGTTGTTGGGTATTAATCGTAGTTTTTGCGGATGGTTAAGATGTTCTTGCCGTCGTTGTAGGTATAATCCATAGTATCCATTGTGTTTTTCACAATGAAGATACCATAGCCGCCGATGTCGCGCTCATCCGCCGAGAGCGTGGTGTCGGGGTCCTCTTTTTCCAGCGGATTATAGGGAACGCCGCTGTCGGTAATGGTAATGGTGACGCCGGTATCGTCGTGGTCGGCGCGCACGCTCACCTTGCCCGTATCGTCGCCGTACGCATAGCGTGCGACATTGCTGACAAGCTCGTCCATTGCAATCTTTAGCTGCTTTTTGCTCTTTTCCGAAAAAGGAAGGCTGTCCGCGATATTGCCGACAAAATCAGCCGCAAGCGTCACATTTTCGAGCGTCGCATCCACAATCAGTTCATTATCGTCGCCCTTGAGTTCGAAGCAGAGCATCGTCAAGTCATCAAACTGCGGCGCGTCACCGACAAATGCGTCGACGGACTCTTTAACTGCTGTAAGTATAGCGCTTGGCTCGCTGTCTTTGGAACGATTGAGCGCGTCAATCGTTCTTTCGATACCGAACAGTTCCTTTGCGGCATTCGTCGCTTCGGGTACGCCGTCCGTATACAGGAAGAGCTTGGAGCCCTTATGCAGCTGAATCTCATAATTGCGATATTTCAAACCTTCCATACCGCCGATAACAAAGCCGTGTTTATCCTCAAAGAGTTCAAAATCACCGTCGGGCGATTTCACAATCGGTTTTTCGTGGCCGGCATTCGCTGCGGTCAGCAGTCCGCTCTTCAAATCAACGATTCCCAGCCATACGGTAACGAACATTTCCTCGCGGTTATTGGCACAAATCTGACGATTGACAATCGTCAGCGCATCCGCCGGGGTATTGCCGTTCATAACAGCATTCTTAATCAGAATCTTGCTCATCATCATAAAGAGCGCGGCAGGGATTCCCTTGCCGGACACGTCCGCCATAACCATCGCCAGATGCGAATCGTCGACGAGAAAGAAATCGTAAAAGTCGCCGCCGACTTCCTTGGCGGGTGTCATACTTGCGTAAACATCCAAATCCTCTCTTTCGGGGAAAGCAGGATAGATATTCGGCAGCATATCCGCCTGAATGCGGGTGGCGAGTTCAAGCTCGGCACCGATTCTCTCTTTTTCGGCGGTGACCGCAGTCAGGTGAGCAATATAGTCATTAATATCATTTTCCATTTGTTTAATGGAATCACTCAGCGTTTCAATCTCATCGCCTGTATGAATGCTGAGTTTGGATATCAAGGAGCGATTATTGGCGTCCTTGCCCTTGTCCTCGACAAACGACCTTGCTGCTTTGGATAGCAGGTTAATGGGATTCACAAGGGTTTTATTGACGCCTTTTTGAATCAGCAGAATCAAAATGCCGGCAACAATCAAAACGATGGCAATGAGCGTAATGAGATAGATAAAACCTTCCGTAACCACTTTCGTCATCGAAATATCGACACCGACAAGCGCGACGGGATTGCCGTTCGCATCGCGGACGGGACGCATACAGGAGCAGAGCCATCCGTCGTCAGGATTATTCGAAACAAATGCCGGAATGCCGTTTTCAAGCCCGTCCCTATCAACAATTTCTGCCGAGACGGGACGCACTGTTCCGAGCTGATATGCCTCATCCGTATGGTCTGCATCAAAGATATAGGTAACCGAATCGCCGTCAATTACCTGCAAATAAATATACTCGATATCGTTGCGTCCCTTTGACTGGTCTGCAAAGGAAAAGAGGGTATCCAGCATCTGCTGATAGTTTTCATCTTTCAGCGCGTTCGCCTTTTCATCGTATGCTGCACGGTAAGCGTCGTCGTTATTATACTTCTCGTCGTCGTAAGGTCCGATAGCCTTGACCTCGTTATAATAGCGCACGATATCCTCAGCGCTCATCATGGAAGCGGCTGTATCTGCCAGCTGCTCGGACAGTTTCTTATAGTGATTATACATATTATAACTATAAAAAATGCCGCTGAGCGTAGAGGAAATCATCGAGAGTATGAACGCAGCAACCAGAACAACGGTTACCGACTTTTTACGCAGGGAGCCAACTCGTTTCTTTTTATTATCTTTCATTACAGACACCATTCCTTAAATAAGAATCAGATTAACATAAGCACTCGCAGAGGGTGCATTATAGAACACCGAGGAAAGCACGCATTCCCCTTCCCGACAGTAGAACGAGGGCATATACGCCTTGATTCGTTTTGTGCCGAACATCTTGCAGAGCGCAGTGCTTAACAGCTTCATCCGGCTGAGCGGTAAATCGGTTTCATTAATAATGAGGGTATCCTTCTCGGGATAGCCCATCATAAAATATTCACTACCGTCAATGATGATTTTGAGCGTTTTGCCGGAAAAATATCGGTTTTCGTCAATGCACCACTGAATATGCGCATCATCCCATCTGACATAAGGCACGCCGGAAAAAGCGGCGTCGCGCATACGGTTATACTCTACGGCGGAAATCTCCTCCGCCTCAAGCGGTTGGGTTGCAGTCGCATCCAGGCTCACCAAACGAAAGGAAGAGCCTTTTTCAAACCCGAACCGTGCATAGAATTCTGTCATCGTCGGCGAAGAGGGTTTCAAAAACAGCGCATTTCCTTGCTGCTTCGCATCGGCAGTTATGGTGCTAATCAGTTTACTCATATAGCCGTTGCTACGGTGCTCGGGTAGTGTGCCGACTGCATAGATGAATTTTGCCCTTTGGGAAATGCTCGCACCTTCAAGACACGCGGGGAGCATATGTACGACACTGACGGGCACCTCGTCCACCGCAATCAAAAGCGTTTCTATGCGCTCAAAATTTTCCAGATAAAAATATTCAATATAATCCCGACTGTCCGAAAAGCAGGCTTCCCAAATACGGCACAGCGCGGGGATATCCGCTTTCACCGCGGGACGCAATATTGGTTTCATCACTTATTCCACCTCCACAGTAAGGGTGTTGAAGCCGGAATAGCGACGGTAGAAGAACTGCTTAGACTTTGACTTCACCATCTGAATACCGAGTGACGCGAGCTGCTCGTCGTCATCGTAGTCCTTACCGGTTTTCATATCGAAGGGGTTGAAGCTGACCGCATTATCACGGAGATGAATCACGACGGTACCGTTTTTTTCAAAGCAGAGCGTCAGTTGGATATATTCATCGCCCTTTTGGTTAAAAGCATTTTCGATAATCGCCTGGCAAATTTCCTCGACGCAGAGAGAAACACAGTAACTCTGTTTCATATTCGCGTTATTTGCCTCGCAAAACGCCTCTGCTTTTGCCAGCAAATCGGAAATATCGGCAGAATTGGTGTCCAGCAGATAGGTAAAGACGCGGGAGGTGTCAGTTTGTCGCTTCGCATAGGCAAACGGCGCCCAGATAATCAGCGTCATCACTTCCGCGCACAGGAAGGTGAGCCAGAACCAACGGAAGCCGTAAACCGAAAACAGGAGTGCAAAAAGCAGAAAACAGACAAAGGTACGCAGTTGATTAATCAAAAATACGATGCGCTCTTTCTTAATAGCCTGGAAACAGGAGCTCCAGATGATATTCAGTCCGGCAGGTATCACCGAAAGGCAGAACAGTCTCACGGCGAAAGTACCCGTGGAAGTGGCGGCGCCGCTCAGACCAAACAGTTCACAGATGGACGGAGCAAAGAGTGCAAACAATAATGCAATCACGCCGCCGCTTACAACACCGATGACCATACCGAGCTGCATAATACGCTTAATAGCGGCACGATTATGCTCCGCATAAAAGGTGGCACTCAATGGCTGCACGGTATCACCCAGCGCCGTATAAATGGCGAGTGAAACATAGGACACATCCTGCACGACGTTAAACACGGCGAGTGTGCCGGAACCGCCAATACGCAGCAGAAGATTATTGACCACAATCAGCGTAATAAACTGACCGATATAACCAAATGAGGATGACATACCCGTTCTGAGGGCTGCCAATATTTTTTTGAACTCGGGTTTGACAAAACGGAAACGCAAAATCGTCCATTTTCTGGTAAAGTGGAATAAGAAGATAATGACGCCGACCATCTTACCGAGAACGGTCGCATATATCACGCCGCGCACATCAAGCTTAAATCCCATAATGAATACGGCGCTCGCTACAACATCCGACAGGAAACCGATGGTATACCCTGCGCTCGCCAGTTTTTCATTATCGTCGCAACGTATACAGTAATAAAGAAGAAAGTACAAAAAGGTAAACGGCGCGCCGATGAACATAATCTGCAAATACTGCCTGGTATAACTCCACAGTGCGCCGCGCGGCGAGCCTGCGCCGAGAAAGCGCAGAATATACGGCATCGTAAGCAGACCGACGAGACCGATAACAATACTCGTTACCACGCAGACTACCGTCATCTGCGAAAAAATGTTGATACCCTCTTTGGCATCGCCCTTACCAAGCGCGTGGGCATATTTCACGGAGGCGCCCACGGCGATACCGACATCGAGCACATTATAAATCATATAAACCGGAGCAACGAGCGACATCGTGGCAAGTCCGACCTTACCAAGGCGGATACCGACGAATAATGCGTCGGCAATATCGCCGAGCGCCCAGCCGATTGCCGACATCAGAGTAGGCCAAAAAAGCCGACGAAACATACGGTCGGTGAAAGCATGGCTATTTAATACTGTCGTATTGCTCATCGTTTCAAACTGCCTTTCCAGATGCGTATCAGTTGTGAAGGATGGCGCGCGAGCTTATTAATGCGCAGACCTTCATTGCCCATATCTTCTTCCGAATCAATCGTTTTGACCTCCTGCGGCAAAGAGGAAAAGTATTTCCAGCGCACGAAAAAGTCGCGACGCTCACCCAATACCTTACAGAAACTCAAGTCAATGATATGCGGCGTTATATAGGAGCTGATGACATATGCCGTGTCCTCGCCGTCAGCCTGAAACAGCAAACCTTGTAGGGAAAGCTCATCAAAATGCCGAAGCGCACATTCCGCGGCATCCAAATCAGCGAGGGTATAGGCACCCTTCGTCTCAGCCCATTTGCGGTTAATCGCCATCGCGCGGTCAATATTTGACGCCGTCAGCGGCTCCGTCGTCCAATTCTCAGCTGAGGATTCGCCGATGTGAATCTGATGGCGCTGCTTTTTATATTCCTTGCCCTTCAGCTCAATCTGGGCGTCCTTATCGAATAAATAAATGAAATCATTGCGTCTCTCGACAAATTCAAATCTGTCTGGATAAGCGGATTCAAGAAATGCTTTATCCTCATCGGTCACGGAATAGAAAACAGGGGTTTCCTGCTGCAAAAGTGCATCAATCAGTGCCTTCTTCCCGGCATCGCTGCCGCAGGGAAACAAATAGGCGTGCTCCCCTTCCGCACCGTTTTTGATAAGAAAAGCATCATTGCCAAAACAGATGGCATACTGCTCATCCTTCTGCCAGACAATGAGAGAGGCAAAAGTATAGAGATAAAGCGTATTTCCGTACTGTTTGCGGATGGACTCCGCGCGCTGCCGGTCCTTTAGTTGAATGGGATAAAAATTAAGTGGTTTTTGCATATCCGTCATCATGTGAATACAGAATACTCCGTGTGTGAATTGATTAACATTTTCATTATACTACAAAACAAAAGAAAAATAAATAATTAATTTAGACAGGATTTTTCATACATCAAGTTTGTACCGGATACCGTTAAGGTAGCAAAAGAAAAAGAGAAGGTCACCGTGAAGCGAGGCATAAACAGTCAAGGCAAAACAGACTGTATCACCCACCGTTGACTTGAACCCGGAACTAATTTGTAGAAGGAGATAGGACTTTCTTCTCGCGGACAGAAGCCCCACCGGGGCTTCTTCCTGTTTTTACCCAGCATCAAGCTGCACGGCAAAAACAGAAACTCGTTTCAAGTCCCATCTAAAGAGAAACCCCAAACTACCGGATGGTAGTTTGGGGTTTCTGGCAAAGGTATAATGAAATAATACCATGCAACCTTTTTCATGGGGTTGCAGTGCAAGTGATTTTTATTTGTGTTGACGAATGTATGATGAAATGATATAATAAAAACACCAAATATTAAATGAATAATTATTTTTGTATTGCAGGTGTGCCTTTTTATTTTTTGATAAATTCGCATGCTTAATATTAGCATACTTCCATGCGGTTTAATCAGTTAATGTTTGGCGACAGTTAGAGTTATGCGTTTTAGTGCGTGGCTTCGGCTGCGCATTTTTTATTGGAGGGGTTTAATTGGGATTTGTAAAGTTGAATTGTCCAAATTGTGGCGCAAATATTGAATTGAGTGAAGATAGAGAATATGGCTTTTGTTCTTTTTGTGGAACTAAAGTAGTGCAAGAAAAGATAGTAGTTGAACACAGAGGACACATCTCCGTTGATGGTATTGCAAATGAAGATTCACTTTTAGATAGGGCTTTTATTTTTATAGAGGACGGAGATTTTTCTAAAGCAGTCGTCTATCTTGAAAAGGTTTTGGATATTAATCCACGATGTGCTAGGGCATATATGGGAAAATTATTGTGTCAATTAGGGTATCGTAGAATCGAATATTTGAATCATAGTCAAAAACCATTAGAATGCTTTGATTTATATAATAAAGCTATTAGATTCGCTACCCCTAATGAATTAAAAGAGTTTCAAGATTACAATGAAAAAACTAAGCAAAATTATAATGGCGAGTTAAATAAGAAACAGGTTCAAATTAAAAATATTGAAAGTAGTATCTCTAGTCTTAATCAATATCTTGAAAATAATAAAAAAGAGTTTATCAAAATACACGCAAAACGTATATTACGCATAGTGCTTTTAATAATAGGAGCATTAGGTACTCTTTTTTGGCTAGTGGGTCTTCTAGTTGACGATAAAAGCGATATGGGATTCTATATATTTATGGTAGTTGCTTTTTTACTGTTTTTGTCATTACTTATCTTTATGATTATTAGAGTAATAAAAGCAAATAAGCTTATAAAGAAATATAATGAAAGTAAAATAGAATTAGAAAAATTAAATCAAGAATTAAGACAAAGCCAAACTAGTTTTGCTTCTTGGAAAACATCAATGCTACAAAAACAATGACTAAGCTAATGAAAATGAAATAACAGCCCGTAGGCAGTTATAAAATATTACGATTCGCCGAAATATGAAATATAATTCATTCCATCATATGCGTAGTATATTACATACGAACAGCGTATTTCATAATTCGAAGAAATATTTCACTCATTCCGAAGGAATGAATTTCATTGAAAGAACCTCACTTGTGATACAAGTGAGGTTCTTTCCTTGTGCAGGAGATGGGACTTTCTTCTCGCGGACAGAAGCCCCACCGGGGCTTCTTCCTGTTTTTACCCAGCAGCAAGCTGCACGGAAAAAACAGAAGCTCGTTTCAAGTCCCATCTAAAGAGAAACCCCAAACTACCGGATGGTAGTTTGGGGTTTCTGGTGCAGGAGATGGGACTTGAACCCACACTGCGTGAACAACAGGTACCTGAAACCTGCGCGTCTGCCTATTCCGCCACTCCTGCATATTCAATTTATAATCCGCCTTGATATAGTATCATATCAAAGCGGATTTGTCAAAGGTTATTTTTTGCGATTTTTTGGTGTGGTCTCAATTCTGATGTGTTCGGCGGGTGTCCAGAGGTTAATTCTGCCCGTATCGTTAAACGCCTTAAGCGTCATCACGGTAAGCGGAACGATGAACATACCGAGGAATCCGAAGAGTTTCAGACCGAAATAAAGTCCCATCAATGTGATAATCGGATGGACACCGAGCGAGTCGCCGACAATCTTAGGCTCGATATACTGACGGATAACGGTAATGAGCGCATACATCACGACGATACCGATTGCCTGCTTATAATTACCCATCACAAGGGAGACAAGCGCCCACGGTACGAGAATACCGCCCGAGCCCGCAATCGGCATAATATCGAATATCGCAATCAGAATCGCGATGAAGATATAATAATTATTCTTCATAATGCCGAGCAGCGATAAAACCGAGAAACCGAGAAAAAGTTCGAAGAAGGTAATCAGCATAATCAGTCCGTAGGCACGCACCATCTTTAGAATGGTTTTGCTAAATACCTGCTTGATTTCAACCAGCAGATTCTTCTTGTTATCCGGCAACTGCATCTGAATAAAGCGCACGATGCGGTCGTAGTCCTTCGTAAAGAAAATCCATGCGATAATACCGATAACCACGCCGATGGCAATCGACGGCACATTCTTCACCACGTTTACCATACCGCTGAGACCCGCGCCCACGCCCGTCTTGACAGAGCTCAGATCAATCGCGCTGACGTCAAAATCCTCAATCAGCGGTGTAAAGAAGTTCTGCACCGATGTCGTTACACTCGTATAGAGCGAATCAGGAAGAAATTTCAGAAAATCGAGAATTTCCTTCTCAAGCATCGTGAGAAACGAAGGGATGTCATTTAGCTGGTCGACAAAATACTTCACAAATTCCGCAATCTTCGACACCGCAGAGCCAATCAATAGACCGAGCGGAAGCAGAATGATTATGATACTGAGTACTACGAGCAAAATACTCCAGAACGCGTGGTGCTGATGCTTCGTTTTTCGTTCAATATAGCGCAGCGGCGTCTGCAGCAGTACCGCAAAGAAAAACGTCAGAAGAAACGGCGCCGTGACCCAGAACAGGTACTTAAAGAACACATAGATAATCGCAAGCACTGCCGCTATAAACAGCAGTTCAATCAGGAATTCTCTCTTCTTTTCAACTTTTGCAGTCATAATGAACTTCCTTCTTAATAGAATACATTATTATATTAATGCAATAATTCACAATATTCAAGAAGAATATAATAAATTTTTGGTAAATTTTCGAAAAAATAAAATTAGGGGTTGTATAATGTTTATATTAATGGTAATATAGGTGAAGTGTATTTCACAGTAAAACAATTGTCCGCGGGTGGTGAACATTTATGGATGATGCAAAATACCTGCTGATTGACGCGTCCATCCTTCCGGAGGTGTACAGCAAGGTTGTAACAGCGAAGAATCTGCTACTCTCCGGCGAGGCGCAGTCCGTATCGCAGGCATCGAAAATGGCAGGAATATCCCGCTCTGCATATTATAAATACAAGGATAAAATTATCGAGTACAAAAACGATTTGCAGGGCACGGCAACCTTCAACGCAAGGCTGCAGGACAACGCAGGCGTGCTGAGTTCGGTGATGAACGAAATCTATCTCGCGGGGGCAAACGTACTGAGTATCAACCAGAGCTCCCCCGTCAACGATATTGCAAACGTATCCATCACGGTAAGTCTCAGCGACTCCGCCCTCACCACCGAAGAAATGGTAAACAAAATCAAGGAAATCAGCGGCGTGAAATCCGCCGAACTCATACAGGAGGCATAACAATGAAAGTAGCAGTTATGGGCTACGGAACAGTCGGTTCCGGTGTTGTGGAGGTCATCGAATCCCACGACAATGTGATTACAAAACGCACGGGCGGCGAGCCGCTCGAGGTAGCGCATATTCTCGACTTGCGCGACTTTCCCGGCGACCCACACGAAAAGCTCTTTACCAAAGATTTCAACGATATATTAAGCGACGACGAGGTACGCGTTGTTGCCGAGACAATGGGCGGGGTGGAACCCGCATTCAGTTTCACAATGAAACTCCTCAAGGCGGGCAAGAGCGTTGTCACCTCCAACAAGGAACTCGTGGCGCAGAAGGGTCTCGAATTGCTCGAGGCGGCTGAGGAGAGCGGTGCGAACTATCTCTTTGAAGCGTCCGTCGGCGGCGGAATTCCGATTATCCGCCCGATGTCGCAATGTCTTGCTGCCAACAATATCGAGGGCGTTGCAGGTATTCTCAACGGCACAACGAACTTCATCCTCACCAAGATGATTGAGGAGGATATGGATTTTTCCGACGCGCTCAAACTCGCGCAGGATAACGGCTATGCCGAAAAAGACCCGACGGCGGACATTGAAGGCTTCGACGCCTGCCGCAAGGTATGTATTCTCGCTTCCCTTGCCTTTGGCAAGCACGTTTATCCGAACCAGGTTGCCACCGAGGGCATCACCAAAATCACGCTCGAGGATGTGGCGTATATCCACTCCATCAAGGGCGTCATTAAACTCCTCGGTCAGATTAAATATATCAGCGATGATAAAATTGCGGCGTTTGTCAGCCCCGCAGTCGTACAGCACGGCTCGCAGCTCGCATCCGTCAACGATGTATTCAACGCGATTCTCGTACGCGGCGACGCCGTCGGCGACGTATGCTTCTACGGTCCCGGCGCGGGCAAACTGCCCACCGCCTCGGCAGTGGTTGCCGATATGGTGGACGCAGCAAAACACATCGAGCGTAAAAAGATTTTTGGCTGGGGTGCCGGCAGCGAGGATTACGTGGTGGATTACAAGTCGACCATCGAGATGCCTTTCTATGTTAGAGCCAAGGCAAATAAGGTGAAGATTCAGGCAATCTTCGGCGAGGTCAAATTCCTCTCGAGAATCGGCCAGCCGTCCGATGAGGTGGCATTCATCACCGACAGAATGACGGAGAACGCACTCGATAACAAACTCGCAGGCGTCGACGTCATCAACATCATCAAAGTAACAAACTATTAATAGGAGGAACTACCTATATGGCATTAATCGTTCAGAAGTTCGGCGGCTCATCCGTAGCAAATGCCGAACGTGTCATGAATGTGGCGCGCATCGTCACTGACACCTATAAAAAAGGTAACGATGTCGTCGTAGTCGTATCCGCACAGGGCGACACCACGGACGACTTAATCGCAAAGGCTGCGGAGATTAATCCGAACGCCGCCAAGCGCGAAATGGACCAGCTCCTCGCAGCGGGCGAGGAAATCTCCATAGCCCTGCTCGCGATGGCAATCGAGACACTCGGCTGTCCGTCCATCAGCCTTCTTGGCTGGCAGGCAGGATTCAACACAAATTCCGTCTACGGTGCGGCAAGAATCAAGAACATCAGACCCAACAGACTCCAGGCGGAACTCGCAAAGCACAACATCGTTGTCGTCGCAGGTTTCCAGGGTATCAACCGATATGACGACCTCACGACACTCGGTCGTGGCGGCTCGGACACCTCGGCAGTGGCAATCGCAGCGGCGCTGCATGCGGACAAGTGCCAGATTTTCACCGACGTAGAAGGCGTTTACACAGCGGACCCGCGCAAGGTTGAGGGCGCTAAGAAGCTCAAGGAAATCACCTATGATGAGATGCTCGAGCTCGCAACGCTCGGCGCGCAGGTGCTCAACAACCGCTCAGTAGAAATGGCTAAGAAATATTCAGTAGAGCTCGAAGTGCTCTCATCACTGAACCCGATTCCGGGTACCATCGTTAAGGAGGCAGCAAAAATGGAAAAAATGTTAATTCGTGGCGTAACAAAAGATAAGGACGTAGCGCTGGTATCCGTACTCGGCGTTCAGGACAATCCGGGGGTAGCATTCAAACTCTTCTCCAAACTCTCGCAAAAGAACATCAACGTGGACATCATTCTCCAGTCCTTCGGCAGAAATAATACGAAGGACATCGTCTTCACCGTCAGCAAGGACAACGGCCCCGTAGCCGTAGAGCTCCTCAACGACCTCTCCGTACTCGGCGACGCAAAAATCGTATGCAACACCGATGTGGCAAAGGTTTCCATCGTCGGCGCAGGTATGGAGTCCCACCCGGGCACGGCGTCCAAGATGTTCGAGGCACTGTATGAGAGAGGCATCAACATCAAGATGATTTCCACAAGTGAAATCAAGATTTCGGTAATCATCGACGCTGACGACGCGGACAGAGCAGTATCCGCCGTTCACGCAGCATTCATCCCGAACGACTAAAATAATACGCAAAAATCCCCTCCGTTTACACGGAGGGGTTATTCTTTGTAAAAGCAAGAGATTATTTGGTTTTTACCGTAATTGTCTTGCTCCAGGAGCTGTAATACTTCGTCTTACCGACCGTCTTGTAGGTGCGGATGCGAACGTAGTACTTTTTCTTTGCTTTAAGGCTCTTGACTGTTGCCTTTGTGGTGGCGTTCTTCTTGACTGTATATGTCTTTGCGCCGCTGAAATTCGACTTTAAGCTGTACTGAATTTCGTAGCCCGTGGTCTGGGTTGCCTGCTTGTTCCAGGTAGCGGTAAATGCTTTTTTGCCCGCTGCAACCTTCTTGAGGCTTGTAGCCTTGGGATTAATTTTGAAGGTGAGGCTCTTGGTACCGCTGTAATTGCCCTTAAAGGTAATTTTGGTTGTTGCCGTGCCTACGGCTTTATTTGCCGAATAGGTTACGGTGTAATTGGAAGCCGAAATCTTTTTGCCCTTGGAATCGGTTACGATAACTGTGGGCTTTTTGGCTTTGCCGTCATGAACGTATTTGTCGGCGGAAAGCGTAAACTTTGAAGGTTTGTAAATCGTGGTTTTGCTCTGCACCTTGCCGCAAGCGGCACATTTCTTTTCAATGGTGCCGTCTTTTTTAAGGGTTGCCTTGGTGATGACAGTTCTGTAATCGTGATTTACTGTTACGGGGAATGTGGTGGTTGCGCCGCGGAATTTGACAACGCACTCGTTATTGCCATCCGGCGTCCACGGAGTATCCCACTGGTTATCCAGGATTTGAACATCCTCCTGTGACAGTCTTTCGCCGTCCTCGCTTTCCAGATAAGCGCCGATGCCGTCGTATTCAAACTTAACGGTATAGTCCTTTTCGGTGCCGTCTTTGTACTTAACGTGGAGCACGTCGCCTACCCAGCCGAGTTGTGCATGATAGCAGAAGAAACTTTCGCCGCGGTCGTTGACGCACCATTCGCCGTTCTGACCTTCTGTAAGGATAATCGGCGTATTCTTGGTAAAGGTAATGTACTCAATGTCCGTATCAACAATCGTTACGGGGATTTGTGTGCTGATGCCGCGCAGGGTTGCGGTAAAGCTGTGCGCGCCGAGTCCCCACTCCCCTTCGTACTGTGTGTCGTCAATCAGAACATTGTACTGATGGATTTTCTCATCGCCGTTTACAAAGTAACGCTCGCCGTCGCTCTCGTCGAAGGTAAGAACGTAATCCTTGCTGTTGTCATCGGTATCGGTGATGGTAAGGATATCGCCGTCGTTAAAGCCCGGGAAGTTATAGTGCTTAAACGTGCCGCCGTTATCGTCGGGTATTTCCTCATAATCGGTGGCGAAAATATCAACCGGGTTTTTGAGCGTAAAGCTGATGCTCTTGATACTATTCGCCTTTACGATAACGGGAACGGTGGTTTCGCAGCCGTAATAGGTAACGTAATAGAAATTGCTGTTGCCGACCTGCCACGGCACGCCTGCCTGGTCGGAATACGTACCGAGTCTGTCGTTGTCCCTTGTGGGAATTTCGTCACCGTCAGCCGCTTTGAAAATAACACTGTCTGTAGCGTCATCGTACTCCGCGGTATAATCCACGTCGCCCCTGCCGTCGTTGTAACTAACTGTGAGCACGTCGCCCGCTTCAAAATTCGGAAGACGGAACAAGGATACCTGCCAGCCGCCCCAGTTTTCGACCTCCTGCTCACCGTCATAATATACGGCGGTGTTTGCGGGAGTGAAGCGGATACCCGTAACGGGATTAACTTCAATAGTTACTTTAACGTTGGAGGTTGCGCCGCAATAGGATACGGTGTAATAGTTATTGCCGCCCGCCGTCCAGTGATTATGATTCTGGTCGCTGTTATAGGTCAGCTCGCGTGCGGAGATCCTTTCGCTACCGTCTGCGCTGACGAATACGGTTTCGTAGTTTTGGGCGTCGTATTCAGCGGTATAGGTAACTGTGCCCCTGCCGTCGTTATAGGTAACGGTGAGCACGTCGCCCGTTTCGGTATTCGGCGTCCAGTAGTAGAAATACTCTTGGTCATCATCGTCGGTTTCATAGTAACCGCTCTGGTTTTCAAGAAGGGTTGAATTCGTTGCGCTGTAAGTAATGGATACAACGGGATTTGCAATAATCGTTACGTAAAACGACGAAGTTCTGCCCATATATGTAACGTTACACTCATTTGCGCTGCCGAGCGCCCAGGGATTAGTGCGCTGGTCGCTGGATACGCTGACGTCCTCGTTAGAGATAATTTCTCCGTCCGATGCGGCAAATACGCTCTCGTGCAGCTCGCTGTTATAGCCGTAGGTATATGCTTTGGCGGAGCCTTTATTATCGGTTACGGTGAGGGTGTCGCCCTCTTCAAACCACGGGTCGTCGTAATAGTACATATCGTCCCACTGGTCATAACGGGTATCGCCCTCATAAAGCACGGGCATTTTTGCCTTTTCAAAAGTGATTTTGGCAACGGGATTCTGCACGATATTAACGGTAAAGGTTGCCTCAAATCCCGCGTACTCAACGGAGCAGTTGTTTTCGCCGAGCGTCCAGGGGGTTACGTTCTGATGGGTGTCAAGTCTGATGTCATCAGTGCTGATTTCGTCGCCGTCACCTGCAACGAATCTGCCCTCCCAGGAGCCCTCGGTTTCCTCATCATAATAGAAGGTGTATTCCTTCGGGTTGTTATCCTTATCATATACGGTGAGCTTGTCGCCGCGTTCAAATACAGGGGCGTTATAATAATCGGCGTCGTCCCAGTTATCGTGATACATATGCGTACCCTCGATATATTCCACGGGAGAGCTTTTTTCAAATGCTATGCCGCTTACGGGATTTTCAATCACATTGACATAAACATTCGGAGATCGAACTTCCCTGTACTTGACATAGTAATAGTTGTTGTCGGAACCGACAGCCCAGACATTATCGCCCTCGTGAACGGTGAAGAGCTCCGTGTTGGAATCGGGCAGCGCCTCCCCTTCGCCATTTACAAACTCGTTTTCTTCATCCGAATAGGTGTAGTCCACGGTTTCGCCGCTGTCGGTAAAGGTGACGCTGAGCACATCACCCTGCTTAAAGGACGGCGTGCTGTAATTGAAATACGGCGTGCCTTCACCGTCGGTTTGCCATTCACCGTGGGTGTTTTCCACTACCGTGTAGGTGTTTGCGGGAGTGAACACAATGGCAGAAACGGGATTGTTGACAACCGTTACCTGCACCTGCACCGAAAAGCTGAGGTATTGGAAATAATAATAGTTGTCATCGCCCAGCGTCCAATGCGTTTCCTGCTGCCTATCAACGGTATGATAGCCCTCGCTGATGACATCGCCTTCTTCGCTTTCGTAGACAATCTTGTTATCTTCCTCACTCCACTTAGCGGTGTAATCCACCGTTTGAGTATCGTCATAAGTAACGCTGAGTACATCACCCGTGCTGATACCGACAACGCCGAAATAATAGAAATAATCCGTTTCGCCGTCGTTGTCCTTGCGCATTTCGCCATTGGTTTCATAGTACGCGAGCATCGGCTCCTTTGGCGTATAGGCAATGGCAGTTACTTCCCTGGCAAATGCCGTGAGCGGAAGCATTGTGAGCACCATCACAAGTGATAACACAAATGCTAATGATTTTTTCATAGAATTGCTCCTTTGCTTATTTTTGATACTTATATATTACCATATTATAAGACTAAAGTATATTAGCACTTTTTTACAAAAAAAGGCGCTTTTATTTGTCATAACAAAAATGCAGGGTCACCCCTGCATTTGTTAATCCTTGATATAGGTGGGCGCCGTTTTGGGCGCTTTGCCCTTGATGACATTATGATAATAGGCATAGGTCATCGGGGTGTCGTCAGAGAGCACCTCAGCTCCCGTTACCTCGCCGAGGAATACGGTATGCGTTTCGCTCTCCATCGTATCAATCACCTTACAGGTGATATGCGCGATGCTGCCGTCTACAACGGGAAGGAAATTCTTAACCTCGGGTGCTTCGGAAAACTTATCGAAATCCCTGCCGCTGCGAAAGCCAAAGGTACCGATGATGAGCGGCGCGCTATGCTCGCCGAGCACATTCAGGGCGAACATACCCGATTTTTTAATGCACTCATTGGTGAAATTGCTGTGATTCACGCTGACCGCGATGGTGGCGGGCTCCGCCGTCACCTGCATCGCCGAATTAGCGGTGCATCCGGTCGGCTTGCCGCCGTCAGCCCAGCTTGTCACAACATAGACGCCATAGGACAATTTAGTAAAAGCCATATAATCCATACAATCACTCCGCTTAAATATTCTTAATTATCTCGTCCGCAAGTTCTTCGAGCTCTTTGATATTCTGCTCGGTAACGCGGGTTTTAATGGATACGGTTTTATCGAGGATATGGATATTCTGCATACCCTCAAATTCTGCACGCATTGTCTTGAGCGCAGACGGCGCCCAGGAGGTATTCTCCACGAGGGCTACGGTGCGGTTTCTGAAGGTCTTTATCTTCAGGTGGTGCAGGTAGTCCGCCATCGGCGCAAACACGCCTGCGTCATAGCTCGACGCCATACAGAGGAGCACGCTGTGACGGAAGCCGTCCTCCACGCACTCCGCAATATCGTCACGCGAGAGGTCCGCCATCGCAACTCTCGGGCAGCCCTTTGCCTCGAGGATTTCCTTCATCTTCTCAGCAGCGCCGAGTGTATTGCCGTGGATGGAAGCAACGGCGATGAATACGCCCCTGTCCTCAGGCTCATATTTTGACCAGGTATCATAAAGTCTGACGACCTCGGGAATCGTATCGGTCAAAACGGGTCCGTGGAGCGGACAGATAACCGCGATGTCGAGTGCAGATGCTTTTTTAAGAAGCGCCTGTACCTGCGCGCCGTATTTACCGACAATATTGAAGTAATATCTTCTTGCCTCGCAGCTCCATCCCTCGTCGGCGTCTACGGTGCCGAATTTGCCGAACGCGTCAGCCGAGAAGAGCACCTTGTCCTTGCTGTCATAGGACACCATAACCTCCGGCCAGTGTACCATCGGCGCCATCATAAAGGTCAGGGTGTGTGCGCCGAGGGAGAGCGTGTCATTCTCCTTCACGGCGGTGACGCGCGACGCGTCGAGGTCGCAGAACTGCGGCAGCATTCTCAGTGCCGAAGCGGATACAACTACCTGCATTGCGGGATATTTATCGCACGCCGCCTGAATGCCGAAGGAATGGTCGGGCTCGAGGTGGTGCACAATCAAATAATCGGGCATTCTGCCGCCAAGTTCACTCTCGAGATTCCCGAGCCAGCGGTCAACCGCAATCTTGTCCACACTGTCGCAAATCGCTACCTTCTCATCCAGGATGAGATAGGAGTTATAAGCCATACCGTTTTCGAGCATATACTGCGACTCGAAAAGGTCGATATCGTAATCATTTACGCCAATGTATTGAATTGAATCAGTAATTTTAACGTCTTTAATGTCCATGGGTATCATCTCCTTTTTTTATTGCTTTCATTTTACAATAAAACGCGGAGTATTGCAATAATAATTGATTATTTTTCCGCAATATGGTATGATAGAAACGGTGATGAAATGGAAAGCTTAAACAGTATACTGAATCAATTTAAGTTTGACGGCGAACTCGTCTCCTGCAAGGAGTTCGGTTCGGGTCATATCAATAAGACTTATATTGCAAAATATCAGAATAACGGCGCTGAGCAGCGCTACGTTGTGCAGCGCGTAAACGGCGCAGTATTTAAGAATATCGACGAGCTGATGGAGAATGTATTTGCCGTCACCTCCTACCTGCGTCAGATTATCAGGGAAAACGGCGGCGACCCCGACCGCGAGACCCTGCATTATATCAGGACGAAGGACGGCTCGAAGTACTACACCTGCTCCGACGGCTCATTCTACCGCGCCTATATCTTCGTCAGAAACAGCATTAGTTATGATTCTGCCGACACGCCCGAACTCTTCGGCAGAAGCGGCGTGGCATTCGGCAGATTCCAGAAAATGCTCAGCGGATTCGACTCGGACAAGCTGTATGTCACGATTCCGAATTTTCACAACACCATCTGGCGCTACGAAAATGAATTCTCCCCCGCTCTCAAACTCGATGTGAAGAACAGAGCGGACTCCTGCCGCGAAGAAATCGACTTTATCAACGCGCGCAAAGAGGAGATGGGTCGGATTGAAGAATTTGTACAGTCGGGCGCAATTCCGCTCAGAGTAACGCATAACGACACGAAGCTCAATAACGTGATGTTTGACAAAGACACGAACGAATGCGTCTGCGTCATTGACCTCGACACGGTGATGCCCGGCGTGGCACTCTTTGACTTCGCGGATGCGATACGCTTCGGCGCGAGCACGGCGGCGGAAGATGAGGCGGACCTCAGTAAGGTATCGCTCGACCTCGACTATTTCAAGTCGTACACGGAAGGTTTTCTCGGCGAATGCGGTGACACCCTCAACGAATGCGAAAAAGCGAATCTCCCCTTTGCCGCCAAGCTGATTACGCTGGAGCTGGGTATGCGCTTTTTAACGGACTACCTCAACGGCGATATTTATTTCAAGACGGACTACCCCGAGCACAATCTCGTGCGCGCACGAAACCAGCTTGCTCTCGCGCGCGATATGGAAAACAAGCTCGATGAGATGAATCGGATTATCGGAGCGATATAATCGCTCCGATGTTTTTTTACTTACACCGGTTTTCATAAATAAAAAATGCTCCCTTGACAAGGGGAGCATTATTTGGTTGATTAGTTTTATTCACTTCTGAGGGCGTCAATCGGGCTGAGCATCGCTGCCTTGCGGGCGGGATAGATGCCGAAGAAAAGACCCGTTCCACTCGAGAACAACAGGGCGAGTAATACCAGCCAGATGCTGATTTTGGGCGTGATGTCAATAATCGCGCAAGCACCGAATGCGCCCGCGACGCCGAGCAGGACGCCGATTAGTCCACCAATGAGACAGAGGATAACCGACTCCGTCAAAAACTGCATCGTAATAACGCGTGTCTTAGCGCCGAGGGATTTACGGATACCGATTTCCCTCGTTCGCTCGGTAACGGACACGAGCATAATATTCATCACGCCGATACCGCCGACCAAAAGCGAGATGGCGCCGACACCTGCGATGAAGATGGTAAGCACCTTCATAACGATGTCCACGATTTCAATATAAGTTGCCATATTTTGAGCGGTATACATACCGTTCTCGTAATTCGAGTGCGCCGCCTTGAGATAGTTCACCGTCGCGTTTCCGACCGCGTCGTAATCCGCGCCCTCCTTGGCAATAACGAACACACTGCTCAGTTTCGAGCCGCTGCCCGTAATCTGCGTCAGCGTCGTACAAGGCATAAAGAGTGCGATAATCGGCTTGTCAGAATTCGACTTAAACATATTCGCCATACCGCCGGAGCCGCCGAGCGAACTCGCCATCGAATCAACATTCGCAACACCGCAGACCTTTATCTTCATTGACCTGCCGCTCGAAGTAACCGTAACGGACTCTCCCGTTACATCCTCGTAGCCGTAAACCGACTTCGCGGACTCAATACCCATAACGGCAATGGGAGCATTCGCGTCGTACTCCTCGTCGTTAAAGAAACGTCCGTGGTCGCAGGTATTCGTCAGGGCAAACTGCACGTCGCTGTTGACGCCAATCATCATCACCGTCGCTTCGGTCGCCGACTTATCAATCGTCGCTCTGCCGAAACCCATCAGCATCGGGGAGCAGCGCTCGACGTCCTTCACCTTCGTCTTGATATTCGCGACGTCATCAAGGGTGATATAGTCGCCGTCGGACGCCTGCGTCTCATCGACGCTGACGAGTACTGCGTTGGAGCCCATATCCTGGATTAATCCAACAATATAGTCACGCACGCCCGTACCAGCGCCGACAATCATAATAACCGAGGTGATACCGATAATGATACCGAGCATCGTTAAAAGCGAACGCATCCAGTTAGCCTTGATACACTTTATGGCAATTTTAAGGCTTTCCGAAATATTCAAAATACTTACCTCTTATTTCACCTTAACTTTGAAGGTTTCTTCTGTATAATCCTGTCCGGGAGTGGAGACAATCTTGTCGCCCACGCTAAGTCCGCTCTTGATTTCATACGCAAAGTCAGAGTGCGCACCGACTTCAATCTTCGTCTTGGTGACGGTGCCCTCTTCCTCGTCGTACTTATAGACGTAGGAGCCTTCCTTCTCGAGCACGATGGACTCAATCGGAACAGTCGGAATGGCATTATAAGAGCCGGTCTGAATCTGGACATTCGCCTCAAATCCGGCAATAATATTCGCGTCGGGCTGGTCAACGCTGACGACGCATTCCACGCCTGCGCCCTTCTCCGTCAGAGAGGATAGACCGCTGACACCCGCCATCGAGCCGACATTGTCGAGGAGCGAGCTACTTGAGCCGCCCGTTGCGGTGGGGGCAATGCTGAGAATTTCACCGGTATACTTGCCGTAAGCGGTGGTAATCTCCGCCTTCATACCCGTCGATACCTTATGGACATCGTATTCGCCGAGTGAAATTGTCACAACGAGGTCGCCGAGGTTCTCAACCTTGATACCCGTCTGAAGAGCCGATGTCTGCATACCGGGCTCAAGCGATACCTCGGTAACGACACCATCAATCGTCGATACCCAGCCTGCGCTGAGTTCGGACTGTGTTCTTCTGAGTGTGTCAAGCGCCGTCTTCGTCGCATTCATTGCCTGCTTCTGCGCATTGAGCGCCGTCTTGCTTGCGCCGACGGAGAACAGTTCACGCTGTGCATAGAGGGATGCGAGCTGAAGCTGGGTGCTGGTATAAGTCACGTTGTCACTGTTTGCGATGGATTTGCCGATGCCTTCCCAGTCAACGGATTTCACTGCGGTTTCTACGGCAGTTACGGCAACGCCACTGTCGATAATCAGCTTCGTTTCGTCGATAAGACCCTTCTTAATCGCCTCGCTCATCGCGTCACCCGCCGCCTTAGCAATAGCCTCGGGGGAATAAGTGCCCTTCTTGAGTTCTTCGGAAATGGTCTCCATAACTTCGCGCGTAATCGCGTTTGTCGTGGTGATGTCATCGCTCAATGAGTTGATGGTTTCCGTCAGTTTCTCGAGCGTTTCCACAACGCCGGCAAGGTCATCCGCAATATCCGTAACGGCTGTGCTGCCGGAACCGGGAAGAATCGGGTCACTCTTGACACTCGAGCCGCCGCTCGCCTTCACCTCGTTATTCGGCTGCGTGGCACCATTCGCTTTCTCGAGCTGCTTGAGTTTTTTCTCAAGCGGGGCAATCTGCTTATTCACCGATTTCAGTTTCGCTGCATTTTCCTTCTGATTCTTCAGCGAGGTGTAATACGCTGATTTTGAATCATTGTAGCTTGCCTGCATGGAAGCAATCTGTCCGTCGAGTTCCTCGGTGCTGAAGGTAGCGAGTTTGTCGCCCTTCTTCACCCTGTCGCCGACCTTGACGTAGACATCCTTGCAGTTTGCAACGGTTGCGGCAGAATAGGTCTTCACCGCGCCTGCGCTGACGGTACCCGTGGCGTTAATATCCTCCACGATGTCGCCCGTACCGATTTCGGCAAGGGTCACGCTTGGCACCTTGCTCTGTGCTGCGACAACGCTGATGGCAGCAATCGCTGCGACAACCGCGAGCACAATGCAGACGATGAAAATAATCTTACCTTTTTTGCTCTTTTTTACAGTAGCCATAAATCCATCCTCTTTCGTAAAGAGTAATATTTAATATACAACTTAAGTATAATTTCAGTCAGTATAAAAGTCAATAACTTTTTGTATTATTTCAGCGCGTCAAGTGCCCGCTTGCCGATATCGTGGCGGAAATGTGCACCTTCAAACTGAATCCGGGACACCGCGTCGTACGATTTCTGCAGGGCATCACGGATGTCACTGCCCAGCGCAGTCACGCCGAGCACACGACCGCCCGCGGTCACGAGTTTGCCATCCTTAATGGCGGTGCCCGCGTGGTAAACGGTCACGCCGTCAAGCTGACCGTCGGTAAGACCCGTAATCTCGATTCCCTTCGGATACGATTTCGGATAGCCGCCCGACGCCATAATGACGCAGGTACAGGCATCCTCGCTCCACTCGATGTCGAGGTCGGAAAGCGTTTCGTTGTTGATTGCTTCAAAAATATCGACGATGTCCGTTTTAAGACGGGGCAGGACGACCTGCGTTTCGGGATCGCCGAAACGGCAGTTATACTCAATCACCTTCGGTCCCTTCGGGGTAATCATCAATCCGAAATAGAGGCATCCTTTGAAGGTTCTTCCCTCCTGATTCATCGCCTCCATCGTGGGGATGAAGATTTTATCCATACATTCTTTTGCCACCTCGTCGGTGTAATACGGATTCGGGGAAACGGTACCCATACCGCCCGTATTCAAACCCTTGTCGCCGTCGAGGGCGCGCTTATGGTCCATGGAGGATACCATCGGTTTCACGCACTTGCCGTCGGTGAAGGCGAGCACGGAGACCTCGGGACCCGTAAGAAATTCCTCGATAACGATGTGGTTACCACTGTCGCCGAACACCTTGTCCTCCATAATCTCGCGAACGCCTGCCACGGCATCTTCGAGATTTTCGGGAATAATCACGCCCTTGCCGAGCGCTAAACCGTCGGCTTTGATAACCGTCGGGAATTCGTTTTTCTCGGTGATGTAGCGAATCGCATCATCGGCGTTATCAAACACCTGATACTCCGCGGTCGGAATACCGTAGTTCAGCATAAGATTCTTCGAGAACACCTTGGAGCCCTCAATAATCGCCGCATTGGCACGCGGTCCGAAGGTGGCAATGCCGGCTGCATTCAGCGCATCGACCATACCGAGCACAAGCGGGTCATCGGGCGCTACGACCACGAGGTCTGCCTTAATCTCTTTTGCGAGATTCGCCACGCCGTCAATATCGCACGCGCCGACGTCGAAGCATTCCGCATCATATGAAATGCCGCCGTTTCCCGGCGTACAGGCGATGTAATCCACCTTGTCAGACTCTTTAATTTTTTTGATTAGAGCGTGCTCTCTGCCGCCCGAACCGATTACTAAAACTCTCATACCGTTCTCCGCAATTACTTGTTTTTATTTATAATTCTGGTCTCCTCCGTGCCGTCCTCAAGGTTGATAAAACGGGTAGAGAGAGAGACTTTATTGTCCTCGTTGAGATTATCCCATACCATCGCGGTGAAGGTGTCGATATCGCCGTCAATTTCGACCGGCGTCGGCTCGCCTTCAAAGGACGGAATCGGATTGCCGTCGCACTGATAGGTATGCAGGAAATGTCCGATACCTGCGTGGGACGGGTACTCCCAGAAATATCTCACACACTCAGGCATTCCCATATTCGACTTCAGAATGGACATATTATAGTCGCCGTTCGGCTTCACAACCGCCGAAATTCTCGGGGTATAATTCGGGTAATCATCCTCATACTCACGGGTGAGGAGCGCGTGACGGTAGCAGTGACCGTCCTTCATATAATCGTAAATCGTGTCCGTCTGGTCACCGTTGGTGACGATGGTCTTGCCATCGAGTTTCAGCACGGGATTATAGATGATAAGGTGCGGGTCCTCCATCTTGCTCTCGTCAAAAGCCTTGGTGCGGATGCCGCCCCTGTCGTTCTCTTCAAAAATTCTGTTGCGCGAATTCACGCTTCTGCCCATAATGAAATAAGCAATAACGGCGTATTTACCGTCCTTACTTCTGCCGGTCACGATACCGCGCCCGGGGTATGAGTTAGTATTTAACTCGGTTGCAAGTGATTTGATTTCCATATTGCCCTCCGTTATATAATTTCAGTTTTGTTACCAATAATTTTAATTCTTCCTTCGCAGAAAAGTGATACTGCTTTCGGCAGGATTTCCCACTCTGCCTGGCGCATCACGCGGTA
The DNA here is from genome assembly GCA_015066525.1 of Oscillospiraceae bacterium. Classification (GTDB taxonomy): domain Bacteria; phylum Bacillota; class Clostridia; order Oscillospirales; family Acutalibacteraceae; genus Eubacterium_R. The sequence goes on from SVOG01000028.1 coordinate 39,450, forward strand.
CTGCAGGATATCCTCGTTGTCGCCCTGCTCCACCGGTACCGCCTTTTGCAGAATAATCGCGCCGCCGTCCGTAATTTCGTTGACGAAATGTGCGGTGGCGCCCGTCACCTTCACGCCGCTTTCCAGCACGGCTGTGTGTACCCTCTTGCCGTAAAAACCGTCGCCGCAAAACAGCGGAATCAGGCTCGGGTGAATATTGATAATTCTGTTTCTGTACTGACTCACAAGCTCCTCGCCAAGAATGGAAAGAAAGCCTGCAAGCACGATTAAATCAATATCTCTGCCGTTAAGAACATCGAGAATTGCTCTGTCATATTCCTCTTTCGAAGAATAACTCTTGCGGTTTACAACAGTGCTCTCGATGCCTGCATTTTTTGCTCTTTCGAGCGCATATGCGCCCTCGTTAGATGCGAGCACAAAAGTGATTTTGCCGTTTTTAATCTCTCCCCTGTTCTGCGCGTCAATCAGCGCCTGCAGGTTCGTGCCGCCGCCCGATACGAATACTGCGATATTCATCATACGAGGTCAACTCCCTTTTCGCCGTTCTTGATTTCGCCGATGATGGCAGCCTGCTCGCCGCAGTCCGTCAGAATACGGACCGCCTCGTCCGCTCTGTCGCTGTCGACTGCGATAACGAGTCCCGTACCCATATTGAAAGTATTATACATATCGTGCTCGCTGATGCCGCCGGTCTTTTGAATTAAATCAAAAATCGGCTTGTGGTGGCACTTCGCTTTTTCAATAACCGCAAGGGTATTGTCATTTAACATACGCGGTACATTCTCATAGAAACCGCCGCCCGTGATATGCGAAATCGCATTGACGCGCACGCTCTCCATCAGAGTCAGAAGCGGTTTTACATAAATTCTCGTCGGGGTGATGAGTTCCTCGCCGAGCGTTTTACCGAGTTCGTCATAGTAAACGCCGATGGTATCCTCGCCGATATCGAATACCTTGCGGACAAGAGAAAAGCCGTTGGAATGCACGCCCGAGGACGCTACGCCGATTAGCGCGTCGCCGCTCTTCAGGTGCTCGCCCGAGACGAGTTTATCCTTCTCGCCGATACCTACGGTGAAACCTGCGAGGTCGTATTCCTCATTCGGCATCAGTCCGGGATGCTCCGCGGTTTCGCCGCCGACAAGCGCACAGCCCGACTGCACGCAGCCCTCGGCAACACCCTTGACAATCTGTTCAATTTTCTCAGGGTAGTTCTTGCCGCAGGCAATATAGTCGAGGAAGAACAGCGGTTTCGCGCCGCTGCACGCCACGTCATTCACGCACATCGCCACGCAGTCGATACCGATAGTATCGTGCTTGTCCATCAAAAAAGCCAATTTCAGTTTGGTACCGACGCCGTCCGTACCCGAAACAAGTACGGGATTCTGATATTCTCCCCACGGGAGTTCAAACATACCGCCGAAGCCGCCGATACCGCCGATGACGCCGGGGATGGTGGTACGCTTCACATGGGATTTAATCAGTTCGACCGACTCGTAGCCCGCCGTAACATCAACACCTGCTGCCGCATAGCTATCGCTGTAACTCTTTTCCATATATTTTCTCCTTCGTCGAAAATAGCTTAAAGCCTCAGGCTACAGGCTTCAAGCTTTATGGTGGACTTCGTCCACACCTATTTTATTATTATTCGAGCGCAGCGAGCATCCGCAAGCCAGTAGCTTGTAGCTCGTAGCTCATAGCTAATTAAAGCTCCTTGAGCTTTAATTGCAGCGCCTTATCCTTCTCCTCGACCTGCTTTGCCATATCGGCACGCATATCCATGAGTTTCTGCATCAGCGCGTCGTCGCCGACTGCGAGTATCTCCGCCGCAAGGAGAGCCGCATTCTTTGCTGCATTGACGCCGACTGTTGCAACGGGAATACCGGGCGGCATCATGACCGTCGCGAGCATCGCATCCATACCGTCGAGCACCTTAGCCGAGCAAGGAATACCGATAACGGGGAGTGTGGTCGATGCCGCAAGCACGCCGCCGAGATGCGCTGCCATACCTGCCGCAGCGATAATCACGCCGAAGCCGTTTTCAATCGCATTTTTCGAAAAATCGTGTGCCGCCTCGGGTGTGCGGTGCGCCGACATAACTCTGACCTCTGTTTCGATGCCGAGATTACCGAGCGTCTTAATCGCAGGGGTAACAATGGGTAAATCACTGTCGGAGCCCATAATGATAGCAACCTTTTTCATATTCTGCCTCCGTTGTATCGTTTTGAGTTTTGAGCTTTGAGCAGTTGCCGTCAAGAGCGCAAAACTATTGCGAATATTATACTTTATTTATAAATGTAATTCAATAAATATACACGAAATTTACATAAAGTTAACAGCATAGCGGAAGTACTGTTTGCCGTAAGTTTTTTCATAATGGATTTTGAAATACGCCATATCGCGCCCGTTGATATAACCGTCGCGGTTAAAGTCGTAGGCGGGCAAGCCGATGGCGCCGAAATTGATGTCCTTATAGTTAAACGTAATCGGGTATACGCGCCCGTCGCAGTAAGGATTCGAAATCGTCACAGTGCCGCTCTCCAGCGTTCTGAAGCTGAAGCGACCGTCTTCGTCGACAGCAACTTCCCTGCCGTTAAACGTCACGGTGGAACCGGCAAGCGGAATCCGATAATCCACGCTGCCGTCGGGGTCGGTCATCAGCACGCATCTGCCACTGACGGTAATAGCTGGCGTCTCGATAATATCACCGATATAACTGTCGCCGCAGAGAAGGCAGGTGTACAGCGTGTAGCCGTCCTCGTCAACCGTATACGGCACCGCCTCGCCCGTGTAGGTATGATTGACAAAGACGGGAAAGCTGCCGACGGTGTCACCGATTCTGATTTTCTCCCTGTTTTCACCGCAGGTAAACGGCTCCGTGCTCTGCGTATCACAGAGGCTGATTTGCCGATTGTCAAAATAACCCGGGGCGTAATAGATTTTATCGCTGTATCCGCCGTCAAAATGGATGTCGAGCACAAAATTTGTGAGCAATCTGTCCGCAATCGGAAAGAGCGGCTCCGCCGTACCGCGAAATCCGTCGGACGCATTAAAGGTCAGTGACCCGTAAACATCAAAGGAGTTTATCCTGTCGGGATAGATAACAACCGTCGCGCTCCCCTGCTCCTTCATACTCTGCACGGTGAAGGTATACACGGTCCCTTCCGTCAATTCATAGGTGACGCAGAAATTTCTGTCACTATCGGAAATATCATCGTTCTGCACAAGAAGGCTGGCACCGCTGTAAAGCGATGCTTTTACATCCATATCTCCTCTGGAATAGAAATGATAGACGCCCGAAAATGACGGCGTGAATGTAAAGGTGTACTCCTTGTCAGTCGTGTTCTCATCAAACGCAATATGATTCGGCACACCGAGTCTCAGCGCATACGCATCGTCAAGAACTTCGTAGGAGACGCTGTTCGTCATCGCATAGATATGGGCGGAAGAGGCGTCATAAACGCGCATCGCTGCACCATTGATTTTGCCGTTTCTGCCATAGGCATAGGATTTCGTAGCGAGCGTCGCGCCGCTTGGATACGCCACATTGCTTAGTGATAAACAGTCATAAAAGGCGTAGGAGCCGAGCGTAAGAGACGCTGTCATATCCTCAAAAATCACGCTCACAAGCGCAATACAGCGGTCGAAGGCATAGCTGCCGATACTTGTCACACTATACGGAATCATAACGGACTCAAGTGCACTGCACAGACGAAAAGCGTAGCTGCCAATCGTTTTCAGCGTGTCGGGCAGTTGCAGATTCGCAAGCGCGTCACACGCGTCAAATGCGTAACTCTCAATCGCCGTCAAGCCGAATGGGAGCACGGCATCCGTGATACTGCTCGAGCAAAAAGCGTAGCGTCCGACGGATTGAATCGTATTCGGAATCGTAAAGTCGTTTGCCTTTACAGAATAGAAACAATAATTACCGATACGCGTAATGCCCTCGGCGATGATAACATGCTCAATACTGCCGTCGGAACGCCAGTCATACCACGGCTGGGAGGACGCGTTATTCTTCATATCGGGCATAGCGCCCTCGCCCGAGATGGTCAGCGTCTTACTTTCAGCGTCATATTCGTAATAGGTTGTACTGTCGCCGAGCTGCGTTTTCATAATATCCGGCTGCGTTTGGGCATAGGTAATAAGAGAAAAAGACGCGACGCAGAAAACAAACGCCAGCAGTATTCCCAGCATTCGTTTCATATCATCACATCCTCTCGCAATATCCTGCTTATTATTATAACATATTTCTGTATAAAATACAATAAAAGCGACCTTCCTCAGAAGGTCGCCTTATTAGCATTAAACAAGCTCAATAATGCACATCTCGGCTGCGTCGCCGCGACGGGGGCCTGTTTTGATTATACGAGTGTAACCACCGTTTCTGTCCTCATATTTGGGAGCGATTTCATCAAAAAGCTTCTTAACAGTGTCTTCCTTAGTAACATAAGCGAGCACCTGTCTTCTTGAATGAAGGGTATCGTTCTTGCCGAGAGTAATCATTCTCTCGGTGAGTGCACGAACTTCCTTTGCTCTTGTAACGGTTGTTTCAATCTTGCCGTTCTCTAAAAGATAAGTAACTAATCCTCTGAGCATAGCCTTTCTCTGATCAGTAGGTCTGCCCAGTTTTCTGCTACCTGGCATAGAAATTCCCTCCTTTAAGTCCTGACTTCAAGTAAATACTTGTTAGTCTTCTTCCTTGCTAAGTTTGAAACCGAGTGAAGCGAGCTTGCCGACAACTTCGTCAAGCGATTTTCTGCCAAGGTTTCTTACTTTCATCATATCTTCTTCGGATTTGCCGATTAAGTCTTCGACCGTGTTAATACCTGCTCTCTTCAGGCAGTTGAACGAACGAACGGAGAGGTCGAGCTCTTCAATCGTCATCTCGAGAGCCTTCTCCTTAGCGTCGTCGTCCTTCTCAACCATAATCTCGGCATTGCCCATTTCCTCAGAAAGGTCAACGAAGAGGTTGAGATGCTCGTTGAGAATCTTAGCAGCGAGTGATGCTGCCTCGTCCGCAGGGATTGTACCGTCGGTTTCTACATCGAGAATCAGTTTATCTAAATCGGTCTGCTGTCCTACACGGGTATTTTCAACAGTGTAGTTAACCTTGAGTACCGGAGTGTAAATGCTGTCGATTGCGATTGTGCCAATCGGAAGGTCCATCAGCTGCTTATTTCTGTCGCAGGGTACATAACCTCTGCCGTTGTCAGCAGTGAGTTCCATCACGACATTTGCGCCGTCGTCAAGGTACGCAATATGAAGGTCAGGATTGAGGATTTCCACATCTGCGTCGTGCTTGATGTCGCCCGCAGTGATTTCGCCCTCGCCCTTTGCTTCGATATAAAGTGTCTTGGCTTCCTCGTCGTGAATCTTGAGGATGACATTCTTGAGATTGAGCACAATCTCGGTCACATCCTCTTTCACATGAGGAATGGTTGAAAATTCGTGTAAAACACCGTCAATCTTCACGGAAGTGATAGCGTAGCCCGGAAGGGATGAGAGAAGAACTCTTCTCATCGAGTTACCGAGTGTGGTGCCGAAACCTCTCTCGAGCGGCTCTACCACAAACTTGCCGACGCTTCTGCTTCCCTGAGTAGATAAATCTACTATTTCGATATTAGGCTTATCAATTTCTATCATGTAAAAGCCTCCTAAAAATTTGTTTTGTTATACTTTCAATGAATGCCTGGGGGCTATTATTTAGAGTAGAACTCAACAATCAGATTGTATTGTAATTCAAAATCGAGGTCTTCGCTGGTCGGAAGTGCCAGAACCTTACCGGAAAGTGCTTCCTGATTCAGCTCTACCCACTTCGGTACGAGCTGGCTCGGACCCTCTTCTCTTACTGACTTAAAGATGTCAATATCCTTGCTCTTTTCACGAACAGAAATTACATCGCCAACCTTAACTCTGTATGAAGGGATATTTACCTTCTTACCGTTTACAAGGAAGTGTGCGTGAGAAACAAGCTGACGCGCCTGCTTTCTGGTCTTGCACATACCAAGACGGTATACAACGTTGTCAAGACGGGTTTCAAGAAGCATTACCATATTCTCGCCTGTTACGCCCGGAAGACGCTCAGCCTCTTCATAAACGCGGCGGGACTGCTTCTCGAGAATGCCGTAGATGAACTTCATCTTCTGCTTCTCATTTAACTGAAGGCTGTACTCAGAAGCCTTCTTTCTACGGTTGCCCTGTGAATTTCTCCAGGTTTCCTTCTTTGAATAACCTAAAACAGAAGGAGAAATATCATATTTCTTACATCTTCTTGCAACCGGCTGTCTGTTAATTGCCATAATACTTTCCTCCTATAATAAATTATACACGGCGTCTCTTTGGCGGACGACAACCGTTATGCGGGATAGGAGTAACATCCTTGATAAGGGTTACCTCGAGACCTGCGGTGGAAAGCGCTCTGATAGCTGCCTCACGACCTGCGCCGGGGCCCTTAACGTAAACCTCAACAGTCTTCATACCGTGGTCTGTTGCAATCTTTGCAGCAGTTTCTGCAGCAGTCTGAGCTGCGTAAGGAGTGGACTTCTTTGAACCGCGGAAGCCCATCTCGCCGGCAGATGCCCAGGATACTGCGTTACCCTGTGTGTCGGTAATGGTTACGATAGTATTGTTGAAGGTTGACTGAATATGAGCGGCACCGCGCTCGATATTCTTCTTCTCTCTTCTTTTACGAGTAGAAGTTTGCTTCTTTGCTGCCATGAATATGTCCTCCTACCTTACTTCTTCTTGTTAGCAACGGTTCTCTTCGGACCCTTGCGTGTTCTTGCGTTGTTCTTGGAAGTCTGTCCTCTTACGGGAAGTCCCTTTCTGTGACGGATGCCTCTGTAACAACCAATTTCAATCAGTCTCTTGATGTCAAAAGCAGTGTTACGGCGAAGGTCACCTTCAACGGTGAGGTTGTGGGTGATGTAGTCGCTGAGCTTCTTAACATCTTCTTCAGATAAATCTCTGCAACGGGTATCGGGATTGATGCCTGTTTCTTCGATAATCTTAGTAGCAGTTGTGCGGCCGATACCGTAGATGTAGGTAAGACCGATTTCAACTCTCTTGTCATTAGGTAAATCAACACCTGAAATACGTGCCATTCTACTATTAACTCCGTTAAAAATTCAGGTTAGCCCTGACGCTGTTTGTGCTTCGGATTTTCACAGATAACCATTACTTTTCCGTTGCGCTTAATTACTTTGCACTTTTCGCAAATTTTCTTTACAGAAGGTCTGACTTTCATTATTTAGTCCTCCTTTGATTTACTTGGAACGCCATATAATGCGACCCTTGGTAAGGTCATACGGCGACATTTCCATTGTTACCTTATCACCCGGTAAGATGCGAATATTATTCATTCTAAGCTTACCGCTGATGTGAGCTGTAATAATGTGACCGTTTTGAAGTTCTACCTTAAAAGTCGTGTTAGGTAATACTTCAGCCACAGTACCTTCAACTTCTATCATATCTGACTTAGACATATATTACCTCTTAATTTAATTATGAGTCTGTCATTCTATTAACTGGAATCACATTAAGGCTTGGGGTTACCAACCGAATGCAATTGCAATTTACGCTCTCGTGAGAATGACGGGACCGCCTTCCGTGATGGCAATGGTGTGCTCGAAATGAGCGGACGCCTTGCCGTCTGCGGTTTTAACCGTCCAGCCGTCGGAGAGCTGCTTAACCTTATAGGTTCCCAGATTAATTATCGGTTCAATTGCCAA
>SVOG01000029.1 GCA_015066525.1 Oscillospiraceae bacterium
ATATAATATGTGCTATAAAAGCTATGACGAAGAAAAGTACTGCGAAAATGTACTCAAAGCGAGTGCGGGAGGGTGTAAGCCGCACAGTGGCAGTCGCACGAAGAACACTTCTGAGCCGCAAGCTGAAAGGAAACGAGTAGGTGCGCCGCAAGCTGTGCGTTAACATACAGCAAGCTTTAATGACGAAGCTATGAGAAGCAATATAGGTGGCACCACGGGTAACAGTCGCTCGTCCTATAAGTAAGGACGGATGACTGTATTTTTTATTATAACACATTTGAGGTGACACTATGAAACACACAGACATTATCGACATCATCACCGGCGAGGCATTCATCGGCAAGGAAGTCACGGTATGCGGCTGGGTAAGAACCGCGCGCGACAGCAAAAATGTTGCCTTCCTCGAACTCAACGACGGCACGAGCCTCAAGCATCTGCAGATTGTTATTGACAAAAACAGCGGCATCGCCGTTGACCCCGAGGCAACCAAGCTCGGCGCAGCACTCAAGGTAGTCGGTACCGTCGTCAAAAACGAGCGCAACAACACGAGCGAAATTGACGCAAAGGAAATCACCGTTCTCGGCGTATGCCCCGCGGATTATCCGCTGCAAAAGAAATTCCAGAAGCTTGAGACACTGCGCGAGATGCCGCACATCAGAGTGCGTACCAACACCTTCAACGCCGTATTCCGCGTGCGTTCGGTTATGGCGGCGGCAATTCACCGCTTCTTCCAGGAGCGCGGATTCGTCTACATCAACACCCCGCTCATCACCGGCTCGGACTGCGAGGGCGCGGGCGAAATGTTTCAGGTAACGACCATCGGTTACAGCAAGGATTACGACAGCGAAGAGGAATACTACGCAAACGATTTCTTCGGCAAAAAGACGGGTCTTTCCGTATCCGGTCAGCTCGAAGGCGAGGTGGCTGCGATGGGTATGGGCAAGATTTACACCTTCGGTCCGTCGTTCAGAGCGGAGAATTCCAACACGCAGCGCCATGTTGCCGAGTTCTGGCACGTGGAGCCCGAAATCGCCTTCTGCGAACTGCCCGACCTGCTCGAAATTGCTGAGGATATGATTAAATACATCGTCAAAGATTATATGGAGAAATGCCCCGACGAGCTCGCATTCTTTGAGCAGAGATTCGAAAAGGGACTGACCGAGAAGCTTCTCTCCGTCGTCAACAACGACTTCGAAGTGGTTGACTACACCGACGCGATTGAACTGCTCAAAAAAGCGGATGTCAAGTTTGAATTCCCCGTTGAATGGGGCTGCGACCTCCAGAGTGAGCACGAGCGCTATATCACCGAGCAGGTATACAAGAAGCCCGTATTCCTCATCAACTACCCGAAGGGTATCAAGTCGTTCTATATGAAGCAGAACGAGGACGGCAAGACCGTTGCGGCGACTGACCTTCTCGTGCCCGGCGTCGGCGAAATTATCGGCGGCAGCGAGAGAGAGGCGGACTACAACAAACTGCTTTGTGCGATGGAAGAAAAAGGTATGAGCACCGAGGGTTACGAAGCATATCTCGACCTGCGCAAATTCGGCTCCGTGCCGCACGCAGGATTCGGTCTCGGATTCGAGAGAATCATTATGTACTGCACGGGTATGGCAAATATCCGCGACGTCATTCTCTATCCGAGGACGGTAGGAAACATCAAGTAAGCGTTTTCTATTACCGAAAGCGCTGCATAAGGAGGACAAGACTATGATGATTTATCCCGAACACTACAAATCATCGCTATCCCAGAGAGAAACCCAGCGCGCCATCAAGATTGTCAAGGACACGTTTCAGGCGGCGCTCGCGGGGGCACTCAATCTCGACAGAGTAACGGCTCCGCTGATGGTCACCAAAAAAAGCGGCATTAATGATGACCTCAACGGCGTGGAGAGAAAAGTGCACTTCACGATGAAAAACATCGACGGCGAAGCGGAGGTTGTACAAAGCCTTGCAAAGTGGAAGAGACGCGCGCTCTACCGCTACGGCTACAATCCGGGCGAAGGTATCTATACCGATATGAACGCCATTCGCCGTGACGACGACACCGATAACCTGCACTCCCTCTTCGTCGACCAGTGGGACTGGTGCAAAGTCATTAAGCGCGAGGAAAGAAACCTCGATTATCTCAAGGAAACCGTGCAGAAAATCGTCGACGCGATTTATTTCACGAACGAGAAAGTCAAGAAGAGTTATTCAAAACTCGGACTCGATATGAAACGCGAGGTATTCTTCATCACAACGCAGGAGCTCGAGGATATGTATCCCGACCTCACCGCGAAGGAGAGGGAGAACGCCATCACAAAGGAGCACGGCACCGTATTTCTTATGCAAATCGGCGGCAAACTCAAGAGCGGCGAAAAGCACGACGGCAGAGCGCCCGACTACGACGACTGGAAACTCAACGGCGACATCCTCTTCTGGAACAGTTTACTCGACTGCGCCTTTGAAATCAGTTCGATGGGTATCCGCGTAGACGCCGAGAGCCTGCATGCACAGCTTGTTGAGGCGGACGCACTCGAGAGAGAACAGTTTGACTTCCACAAGGGCATACTCGACGGCACGTTTCCGCTTACCATCGGTGGCGGCATCGGTCAGTCGAGACTCTGTATGCTCCTGCTTCAGAAAGCGCATATCGGCGAAGTGCAGTGCGCCATCTGGTCTGACGAAATGAGACAGGAGTGCAAAGAGCACGGAATTATATTGTTATAAAAAATAAATATCCACCCGCATAGCGGGTGGTATTTCATTTTCGGGCATAGCCCTAAACAATACTGGCGGCGCACAAGTGCGCTGTTTATTGGCCTGCCAGCCATGCAACTGTTACTTACTACCCATAAATGGGTCCCGTGGGTCGAACATTGACAACTGGTCTGCCTCTTGGTCTCTCTTCAACTGATTGGCTACGTATTCTTTGATTGCCTTTGTGTTCTTCCCCACGGTATCTACGTAATATCCCTTACACCAAAATTCGCGATTTCGGTATGCAAACTTCATATTTCCCCACTTTTGGAAAATCATCAGTGCGCTCTTTCCTTTCAGGTATCCCATGAATCCCGAAACGCTCATTTTGGGCGGGATACTCACCAGCATATGTATATGGTCTGGACACACCTCTCCCTCTATGATTTCGACACCTTTCCATTCACATAGTTTTCTTAGCATTTCTCTGATTTCTAATCGCTTATCTTCGTAAAACACTTTTCGCCTATACTTTGGTGCAAAGACTATATGATACTTGCAATTCCATTTTGTGTGTGCTAAACTGTTTGTGGTTTCTATATTATCTTTTTTCATCGTTTTTTACCTCCGTTTTGTGTATTCTTTGACTGGCAGATCATTCCTATTATACACGCTTCGGAGGTTCTTTTCATCGGTTAACCTCTTTTGAACCACGCGACTATCGCGTGGTTTTCGTTATACAAATAGAACGCTGACTCAGCTGAGTCAGCGTTTTTTCTTTTAGTCGAGGTGCTTTGCGATAAACTCGTCGAGTTTGCCATAGTAACCTTCGGTATCGTAAACGATACTGTCGGCGTGCTTTGCCTCCGGAACGATGAACTGATCCTTCTCGGTCGAGCAAAGTTCGTAAAGCTCCTGTCCCATTCTGGTCGGAACGAAATCGTCACTGCCGCCGTGGATGAAGAGCATCGGTACTCTTGCGTGGCTGACGCTCTCGCGCACATCGGTATCCTCAAGGTCATAGCCTGCAAGGCGCTTATTAATCTCGTTCATACCCTTGAAGAGAATCGGAGCAGCCTTGTTCACACCAACGCCGTTAGCTACGGAGATAAACTCGTCCTTCGCGCTCGTGAACGGGCAGTCGGCAACGATGAGTTTCACCTGCGGCGGAATCTTATTCGCCATCTGGCAAACCGTAGCAGCGCCCATGGAAACGCCGTGAAGAATAATCTTAATATCCTCGCCGAAACGCTCAATCAGATAATCAAGCCACTTCAGCATATCCTGACTCTCGTAGTAGTCAAAGCCTACCCAGTCGCCGCCCGAATCACCGGCGGAGGTGTGGTCAGTGGCAAGGAAGTTAAAGCCCTTATCGTGATAGTACTTAAAGAAATTAGCGGAGTCGCCCCTCCAGCTACCGCGGTAGCCGTGGGAGAATACGGCGAACACCTTGCTCTCCTCCTCTGCGTGGAGCAGATATCCCTTGAGCACCTGGTCTCTGTCGTTGAGAAGGTCGATATGCTCGATTGGCTGCTCGTCAACCCACTTCATACTCTCCTCGCACATATTGCCGAGCGGAATCATATCGCCATTGTCCATCATATCCTGCATACGCTTCATGGGACCCTTCGGGATTGTTTCCTTATACATAACATCGAGATACGAATGAAGTGCCAGAGCACCCATCGCAGCCGCGCCGAGTCCTGCCGCCGCTGCCAGTCCTAAAAACTTTTTCATATATTTTACTCCTTATTTCCAGCCGTCAGTCGCCAAAAGCGAACGGCTCTATTTACTCGTTTCTGCGTCCTTGTCGTGCTCTTGCTCCTTAGGCGCAGTAGTGGGCACGGCTTTGACCTTCAGTTTTCTGTACTTGCCGTCAGTACCGTTTTTCGCAAGGATTTCCTTGCCGTCATAGCGGATAAAGTACTCGCCCTTGTTATCGAAGGTGTAGGAAGTAACCTTCTCGCCCTCAGCGTTCGTCGTGTCCTCGTGAGCCGTCTTAATCGTCGCAATGACATTGATATAATAATGATTCTGATATTTCACGCCCGCGCTCTTTACAAGGAAGGAGCATTTCTTCATATCATCCTTGCTGATGCCGAGTTCTTCACGCGAATAACTCTTAATCAGATTAATGGCGTCTTCCTGAGCAATCACAGCGTCGTCGGTCGTGATTTCGCGGGTGGTGGAAGGCTTAGTATCGTCGGTCTTATTTCCCTTGGCGCACGCGCCAAACGCGCCGCAGACAAGAATGACGCAAAGTAATACTACAAATACTTTTTTCATCATAAATACCTCTTTTAGTAAAAAAGTAACAATAATATTATAAGTGAATTCCCCGCTAAAGTCAATAGCACCCGTAAAGGCGAATCAGCTTTTGAATCTCGCTCTCGCCGAATACCTGAATTTCATTATCAAGCAGAAGTTGCGCCGTAACGCCGTTGCCCTCGGTCAGTGTACCCGAGAAGGTGCCGTCATAAATCCGCCCGCAGCCGCACGAGGGCGAGCGCTCCTTGAGCAGTGCTGCCGGGCAGTTATGCTCGCGTGCAATATAAAGGGTCTGCTCGGCGCCCTCCTGAAACTGTGCGGTCACATCTTCGCCCGTTTTCGAGAGGACTTTATCCCCCACTCTCTCGCTCGGCTCCCGCGGAATCGAAAGCCCACCGAAACACTCGGGACACACGGGAATTAACTCAAAGTGCGCGGAGAGTTTCAGCACATCTGCATTTTTATTATTGCCGCCCGAGTACTTACAGTTTTCCCCAAGCAGGCAGGCTGATACGATAATCCTTGTCATACATTCTCCCTGTAATCATATCGGCACGCATCCGAATAGTAAATATGGGTATTAACCCCGTTGGTATAGATAATATAGAAGCGTACATTAAACCACGAATCCTTATTTTTAATACCAAAGAGCAGCTGCTTTCTCAGTTGCGTCACATTGGAGGTAGGGACGTGGCGAATCAGATAGCCGTTTTCGCCGTAAGTATCGGCTTTTTCCAGCATCAGCTCGTCGTCGGTAACCTCTTTACCGTAAAGGAAGCCCATCGCCGTCATGGTGTAATTGCCGGGGTTTATAATGTCTACGGTTGTCACCTTTCGGTAATCCGAGCCGGGGTAATCGTCAATACTGATGTCCGTCGTATACGGCAATATGTCATCCCCTTCGGGCTCGCTGAGTGTCAGCTCGGGCACGGTGCTGCCGTAATCAAAGCTGCGGTAATCGGCAATATCATTCTGTTTGGCAAAGGCAAGGTCCCTGCCGTTGACAATGCCATCGGTAAGATAATCACCGTACGGGAAGGTAAAGTCACCCGTAGTGTTGCTCTTGTCCACCACAACCTCAGCAGCGATAAAGGTATCGCCGTCGCGGCTGAGGGTCAGGGTATGCGTACCGCACTTGATATCCTCGGCAACAAATGCACCGTTTCGCGCGGTGACGGCGGAAAGCACGCCGTCGATATACACATCGGCGTCAGCAATCGGTCCGCCCGAAACAGATTTCGCAACGCCCGTCACATAGTGTCCGTTGGTCGTGGGGTGATACTCTGTAAACATACCTTCGCAGTCAAGGCATTCATATACGTACTCGCTCTCAAAGCAGCAGTCATATTCCACAGAGGACTTCAGCGTGGTACTTCTCGTATGCCCGCAGCCAACCGAAACAAAGCGGAGTTGATGTGCGGCGCAGTAATCTTTTGCCGTAGAATCAGCAAAGCCGTACATCACGGGTACGGAATAGTACGCATAATCGCCCGCACGGTAGGCAAACAGGGCGTAATCGGCAATCGCGCACTGCTTGGATGTCAGGGTGAATTTCTTGAGGTTTGCGCAGTTCAGAAAGGCGTCGTCAGCGATGCTTTCGCATTTTGACAGCGTGATTTCTTTCAGCGCGTTACAGGAACGGAATGCCTCCCTGCCGATATAGAGCACGTTTTCATCGAGATGCAGGGCACTGAGATTTGCTCTGCTGATATACCACGGCGTATTGGCAAAATAAGTATAGTTATCGTCGGCGTAATCATCCATATAGCCGCTGCCGTAAGTCAGTTCAATCCGGGCAATATTCTCACACCCGTACCAGACGGTCGTATTCTGCGGCGCCTCGAGGGAGAGCGGCATCGTGACCTTACGCAGTGCCGACGCGCCGTAGAAAGAGTAGTTACCGAGCGAGGTAATACTATCGGAGATAGCAACCTCTTTCACCTCGTCAAGATAATCACCCCACGGCACTTCGCCAACGGCGGTATAATCGGGCAGTGCACCCTGTCCGCTGATGCTCAGCTTTTTGTTTTGTGTGTCATAATACCACCGCGCACTCTCGCCGCAGGCACCCTTATTATAGGAATGGAGGGAAAAGTCGTTCTGCTTCGCATATGTGACGGTGGTGCCGCTATCATAGGTATAGACAGTCATTTCACGCTTCATGATTCTGCCGTCAAAACGGTAACCGATGGCGTAATCGCCGTAAGTAATCCCCGTTGTGTCGGCGCAAAGCGTCTCGGGATATGAAGTCAGAATAAAGGCAAAGTCCCCAACGGTAATGTCATCGCTCAGGTTCAGCGTTTCGTCGTTAAATGACGGCAGCGCACAAATGATATTGCCGTCTTTATCATAAACAATACTGTTTTCCTCCGTGAAACGGCGGTTAAACTGCACCGCAGTGTTCAGCAGGAGCGACTGAGGCGTCCACGCCGTCACGGAATCCAGCATCGTGTAAGCCGTGCCGCTCGGCACAAGGACAAGCTCGCTCAAATCCTTGGAATACAGCACATTATCTTCGACAGCGTACTGCGTATTCAGCGCCGAACAGCGGATTTTTGTGAGATTATCGCACCCGTAAAAAGCAAACTGCGAAATACTGCCGACACCCGCTTTTATCTCCAGAACATCAATCTCATCGGCGTAATCCGCCCACGGCGCTGCCATATTCAGATAGGGATACATCGCGCCGCTGCCGTCAATCGTGAGTTTTCCCGTATCGTAGAACGAATATGTCAGACCGTCGCCGCAGGCACCTTCATCCACAAGCGCGGGCACAATGTACGCGCCGACATAACTGTCGCCGCAGACGGTACAGGTATAGAGCGTATAGCCTTCCTCCGTATCGGTCGGGTCGATGACCTCATAGGTATAGTGATGCTTACAGCCGAGGGCATTAAAGGTAATACTTTCGCTGAGCGCGTAGGACTCGGCGGGCGTATTACGATAGCCGTTAATGACCATATTCTCGATGCCGCCGAACGCACCGACGCCGACCTCGGAGCAATTTTCAGTAAAGGTGATTGACTTTACATTTTCGCAACCATAGAAGGCGTAATCGCCTATTTTGTCAACGTTTTCCGATTTTGTAAAGGTTGCTCGCTTTACATTATAGAAATTATAATTGCCGATGCGCTCCACCGCATCGTCTACCGTGACGCTGATGAGGCGGTCTGCAAAAATACGCCAAGGCTGGGTGTCCTCGGTATAATCCTTCGTACCGTATACGCTCAGCGTGCCCTCGGGTATCTGATAAGCATAACTATCGCCGTCCGTATACTCCATAGCGGAAATATCGGGCATGCCCCAGCCGAAATAATTATCCTTACCTGTGTCGCCGAGGTCCGTCGCAAAATCGGAAAGCACGCGGCAGACATCGTCGACGGGCATATCATGATTGATTGTTTTCAAATCCGCACAAAGTGCCGCGATATAAGGCGACGCAAACGAGGTGCCGCTGTTTTTACGGTATCTCACATCGGCATCCGTCACATACGGCGCAGTCGAGACGACCTTGCGTCCCGGCGCGCAGAAATCAATCAGCGCGCCGTAGTTTGAGAAGGAGGCAAAGGTTTTGAAATCAGTTTCAAGTGCGGATACCGTAACGGTTTCCTCAATCGCGGCGGGATAAGAAGTCTTCAGTTCCGTCGCCTGGTTTCCCGCTGCAGCACAGAGGCAAACACCGTTTGCCTTCGCATTCTTCACGGCGGCGCGGAACGCGGCAGCGCCCGTGGAGCACGAAACGCTGAGGTTAATCACCTTAGCGCCGCTGCTGACGGCATCGTTAATTGCGTTGACCACTGAGGAAGCAAGCGCCGTACTCATATCAAACGGCACCACTTTATAAGACAGAATCTTCACGGTATCGGGTGTATTATCGGCGAGGATACCCGCAATAAAAGTAGCGTGCCCGTAAACATTGCCGCGCATTTCAGTATCGAAATAAGCATCGGCGCAGCCGTCCTCGGAGTAGTCATAGCCGCGGCTGACAAATCTGCCGTTATATGCCTCGTGGTCGGTCATCACGCCCGTATCAATCAGTGCGACAACCACATCGTCACTGCCCATCGCGTATTTGCTGAGGTACTGCGGCGTACCGAGAGCGTTGCTCGCCTCGGGGTAAATGCTCCCCTTCTCACTCGCACAGAGTTCGGCGGTGCCTTCGGGATCAACAAGCATACCGTCCGTCTGTATCTTATAGTAAGCGCGCTCCGCCTCGGCGGGAGAGGCAAATTGCAGCACGGCAAAGTCGTTTTCCGCATCATAGGCGCACAGCTTTTCGCCGTAATCCCTGCCGTTGAAACCGCTCACCATCAGACGCGAAAAGGCGAAGGTTTCGCCCTTTGCATACTGCTCATACATCTCGGGTGTATCGGACCGATACATTTCAATTACCGCGCTGCGGTACGCATCGCGGTCAAAATCCGCGTTCAAGAACGTCGAAAAAGCCCCCTCATAAATCAGGAGACCGAATACTGCCCCAGCGGCAAGTAATAGCGCTACGGCGGAAGTTACGATTTTTTTCGACATACTGCTCATATCAGCAATTATAACATATTTGGTTGACTTATGCTACTAAAATATGTTATTTTGTAATAAAGATGATGAAATGAGGATATGGTATGGCAAACACAAATTATGTGCCTAGGAAAGAATGGCTCACCTACGGTATCGGCGCGCTCGGTCAGGGTATGGTATACGGTATTATGAGCTCATACATATCGGACTTTTACCTCAATGTACTGAAGGTAACGCCGATATTTGTACTGCTGCTGATGCTGCTGGCAAGAGTATGGGACGCTATCAACGACCCGATTATGGGCTTTATCGTTGACCACGCAAACCCGAAACACGGCAAACTGAAATCCTATTTACTCTACACGCCGATTCCCGTCGCAGTGCTGACAATGCTTCTCTTCTATGCACCGAATCTCAGCGATTCGCAGCGTATGATTTATGCGGCGATTACCTACGTGGCGTGGGGCATGATTTACACCTCGTCGGACGTTCCCTTCTGGAGTCTCCCGAATGCTATGACGCCGAATGCCGACGAGCGCGGCTCCATTATTTCCAAAGCAAGAACGCTCAACGGTATCGGCTCGGCAATCCCGATGGCAATGTTTATGGCGCTCGGTTTCATCCTGCCGAAATTCAACCTCTCGGGTACCGAACTTGAGCAGAAAAAGTACGTCATTATGGCGCTGACGGCATCTCTCATCGGCAATTTCCTCTTCATCCGTGTCTATTTCAAGACAAAGGAAAGAGTGAATATTCCGATTCCGCCAAAGAAGGACAAGTCCCAGCCGAATTCACTGAAACTGATATTTACCTGCAAACCGCTGATGCTCACCGCACTGATGGGAATCATCTCGGGCGCCAGATATATGTTTCAGGCGGGTGCCGTCCATGTGGCGAGATACTCGTTTTACATCGGCAAGGACCCGAGCAACCTCACGGGTGCAGAACTCGAGAGTGCGCTGCAGGGTAATATTTCCACTGTTTCCCTCGTGCTCCAGGCGGCAAGCGCCATCGGTATGTTTGGCGCGATGATTGCGGTCACCCCGCTGATTAAGAAGTATTCATACAAGCAGATTGTCATCGCATCGTCGCTCCTCGGCGCAGCCTCATCGCTGGCGATGTGGTTCATCGGCTACGAGCATTTCTGGGCGTGTGTTCCCTGCCTTCTGATTTCGACCATTCCGTGCGGTACCATCAATGTGTGTGCGTTTGCGATGGTCGGCGACTGTCTCGACTATATGGAACTCAACACGGGCGTCAGACTCACGGGTATGGGCAACGCCATTCAGAGTTTCGTCACGAAGTTCGGCAACGCCATTGCCACCTCGGCGATTATCCTGATGTATATTATTGTCGACCTCGATGTGGCGTCTATTTCGGCGTCGGTTACCGCAAATCCGCTCGAAATGACCCACACCGTCAGACAGGGTATCTTCTCGATTATTTCGATTATTCCCGCCGTTTCGCTTTTGCTGTGCGTCATCCCGATGTTCTTCTACAAACTCACCGGCGAATACCGTGAGCAGATGGAGCGCGACCTCGCAAAACAACGCGAGGAAAAAGGCATCACCATCGAGGCGTAAAAAGAAAAATGAATAAGGGGATGTCCCGCATCAGGCGAGGCATCCCCTGTTTTTATATTTTAATATGACGCATTGATAGCCGCTACTGTCAGTCACCGACGGAGACGGCGCTGTTCTGCTGACTGTCCATCACTGCGTCAATCGCAAGAACAACCGCCATCGCGAGCACTTCCCGGCTCTCATCTTCGATATCAAGCTCGAAGGTGTCGCCCCACGCCATCCATTTCTTATGGATAGCAACGATAATTCTGCCCTTTTCGGTAATGGTGTAGTCGTGCGCTAAAAAGTCGCCCTGCACTTCCCAGCCCGGACCTTCAATGAAATATTTGGGTTTGAATAATGTAAACTTCTTTTTAATTACAGCTACTTCCTCGCCGTTCATCTCTACCGAGAATTTCGGCATCAGGGAAATAAGCTTCTGATTCACAAAGGCAAGCTCATTACCCGCCGTATCGTAAATGCGCAGCTTCTTGCCGAGAGAAATCAGTTTTCCTTCCACATAGTATTTGTCTTCGCCGTAGGAGTTCATAATGCTGAACTTATCCTTCCACGAAAAGACCTTTTGTTTCATATAGAGATGCATATTCGTTCTCCTTTATAAATAATTTGCAGGGTTATTATAACATAATCCTAATACTTTGTAAAATAAAAAAACAATTCTGTGACTAATCTTAAGTCAGAAGTTCGAGCCTTCTCTCTGACAAAACTAAAACCACCCTAATGGGTGGTTTGTTTTGTGGTTGCGGGGAGAAGACTCGAACTTCTGACCTCCGGGTTATGAGCCCGACGAGCTACCAACTGCTCTACCCCGCGATATTCAATGACTCTTCGTGAGTGCTATATCATTATAACAGATTACAGCATTTTGTCAAGACTTTTTTTGCAAGAAAAATAAGTCCCCTAAAATGCAGGAAAGAGCAGCACTTGATAACAAGATACCGCCCTTACCCAGCTGTTTTAATTCTGCTGCGTCAAACATCCGGCATCTCCGTGGATTTGTCTCTACTCAAATCCTGCCGAATTCTACAACAGGCAATGTTATACGGATTTGCACATATAACATCATAATTAATATACATCATATCAAGGCGATTGTCAAGATATTTTGTGATTTTATTCGCTCTGATATTTCATAAAATGTTCACAATAAATATTTCTAAATGCTTGAAAAATAAATATATACAATATATAATATGATGAATACTTTTGAAAGGAATAAGTAAGATGAAAGTAAGAATTCCTAAGCACAGAGAGTTTTTAATCAAGTTCGAGGACGGCTACCCGCTCGAGAAGCAGGCGTGGGCGGAGCTCAACCAGATTGTCAAGGATTACAGTGTCGACGGCAAGAGCGTCTACACCGAAACCTTCATCGAGGACAACGAAGAGAAAGTCAAGGCACTTCAGGAGAAGTACGAATTCACCTACGAAATCATTGAAAAACAATAATTGAGAGTTTGATAATGGAAAACAGAGTTTATGCTACCTCTACGGCACATCTCGACACCGTTTGGCGCTGGGAACTGCCGAAAACCATCGAGGAATTCCTCCCCGATACCTTCATCAAGAACTTTGATTTAATTGAAAAATATCCCGAGTACCGTTTTAATTTTGAGGGTGCTTATCGCTATCAGCTAATTGAGGAGTACTACCCCGAGGCATTTGAACAGCTCAGGGAGTACGTCGCAAAAGGCAGATGGAATCCGTCCGGCTCCGAGTACGAGAACGGCGACGTCAATATTCCCTCGCCCGAGGCGATTTTACGCAACATTCTCTACGGAAACCGATACTTCAAAGAAAAATTCGGCAAGACAACGACCGATATTTTCCTCCCCGACTGTTTCGGATTCGGCTGGGCACTTCCGTCCATTATGCGCCACGCGGGCCTCTGCGGCTTTACGACGCAGAAGCTCGGCTGGGGGGCGGCGGTGCCGCGGCCGTTTGATGTCGGTATCTGGCAGGGTGTTGACGGCAGCCGGGTTTTTGCGAGCCTCAACCCCTTCTCCTACCGTCATAAATTCACGGATGATATCCGCGGTGACGTGCGCGTCATCGGCAAAATCGCCGACAACGGCATCGGCAGCAATCTCCCGTGGACGCAGTGCCTCTTCGGCACGGGCGACTGGGGCGGCGCACCCGATGAGGAGAGTGCGAAGAACCTCAATCTCAGCGTTTTCAACAACCGAAACGATGAGAATACAAAGGTCATTTCCGCCTCGACGGACCAGATGTTCAACGACCTCGAGAAACTGCCGAAGAAGGACACGGCGAACTTACCGCTCTATAACGGCGAACTGCTGATGCGCTCGCACGGAGCGGGCGGCTACACCTCGCGAACGATGAGCAAACGACTGAACGCGCAGAACGAAACCCTCGCGGACTACTGTGAAAAAGCGGCGGTTGCGGCAAGTCTCTTCACCTCTTATGCGTATCCGAAAGAGACCATCGACGCAGCATGGAAGCGCGTCATCGCGCATCAGTTTCACGACGACATCCCCGGCACCTCGACCATGAAGGTGTATAACGACAGCTGGAACGACTACTTCGTTTCGCTCTCGCAGTTCAAGGGAGAGTACGAAGCGGCAGTCGGCGCACTCGCCAACGAACTCGACACCTCCTGGTGCAAGGAATGTGCCGTCATCGTCAACAACCCCGTGGCAACAAGGCGCAAGGAACCCGTTGAGGCACACGTCAAACTGACGCACAACGCAGCGCATATCGCCGTATTTGACGAAAAAGGCAAGGAAGTTCCGAGCCAGATTGTCCGCAAGAACGGCAAAGAATTCGACATCGTATTCCTCGCGGATGTGCCGAGCGTCGGCTACCGCGTCTACGATGTGCAAAAAGCGGATAAACCGTACCATAAGAAGAGCGACCTGCGCGTCACTGAGCACGAACTCGAAAACAGCAGGTACTATATCCGACTGAATAAAAACGGCGACATTGCCTCCATCCTGGATAAGAAGCTCAGCACCGAACTGCTCGAAAAGCCCGTGAAGCTCGCGGCGCTACGCGACCTCGGTATGATGAACTATCCGAGCTGGGAACTCAAGCAGGAAGAGGTCGCGGCTGAGCCGATTGCGTTTGCTAACACGCCGGAATTCGAAATTGCGGAAAACGGCGCGGCGAGAATTGCCATTCGCATCACGCGCCATATTGAGCACACGCGCATTGTACAGACTGTATCGCTCACACCCGACGGAGACACAATTCGTGTCGATAACTTCATCGACTGGCAGGAGCGCCGCACGATGCTCAAGGCGCAGTTCCCGCTCGCATGCAAGAATATCATCGCGTCATACGATTTAGGACTCGGCTATATCCGACGCACGAATAACTCCGACACCCTTTACGAGGTACCCGCGCAGAAATGGGCGGACATCACCAACGAGGACAAGAGTTTCGGCGTCAGCATTTTTTCCGATTGTAAGTACGGATGGGACAAGCCGAGCGACAATATGCTCCGACTGACCTGTATTCACACCCCCGCGGGCGCCTTTACGAAGGACGCACGACAGGATTTACAGGATATCGGCCGCAATCAGTTCGCATTTGGTATCTATGCACATAAGGGCGGCGTAGCCTCGGGCACGCAACTCGGTGCAGAGTGCTTCAACAAAAAACTCTGTGCCTTTCAGACGAGTTCACGCCGCGAAGGCGCCCTTCCCTCCACCTTCTCAATGCTGAGCATCAGCAGCGCTTGCGTACTCCTCAGAGCGTTCAAACGCGCCTATGATGACGACGGTATCGTGCTCAGATTTAACGAGGGTTGCGGCAGGACGCACAAGGACGTTACCGTCAGACTGCCGTTTGACATCACTGAGGCGTACTGCACCGACGGACAGGAGAATGTGCTCTGTGACGCCAAAATTGAGGGCGGCGCGCTCGTATTTGACGTCAAGCCGTTTGAGCTAAAGACTTTCAAAATCCGCACGAACGCCTCCAAGAACGGCGCAAGTGAAAAATATAAGAAGCTCGAACTCAACTTTAACACACAGGGTATCACGAAGGACGCCTACAAAGTCAACTGCATTCTGCAGGGCAGCGGATGCTCCCTGCCCGACGAATTAATGGGCGATAAGGTTACCGTCGGCGGCATTCAGTTTCATCTTCCAAACGCTGATATGCCGAAGAACGTACTCATCCCGAGAGGTCAGGTCATCGACCTGCCCAAGAGTGTCACAAAACTCTACCTGCTCGCGGCGAGCACTATCGGTGATAAAGAAATAACGCTTCTTGCCGACAGTAAGGAGCGCAAGATTACCATACACTCCATGACCGAGCCCATCGGTCTGTGGGATATGGCAGGACTGGAGCAAGAGGCGCACATCAAGGACGCACGCGTGGCGCTCGAATTCACCCATACCCACCATCCCGAAGGTAATCTCGCAGCGCAGAAGGCGTATTTCTTCCTCTACGAGATTGATGTGAGAAACTGCAGCACGCTCACCCTACCCGAGGAGAGCAGAATCGTCATTCTCGCGATGACGGCGGTCAAGAAATTCTCAACGACAAAACTCGGCACCAAGCTCACCGACACTGCCGATGATATCGATTCCCTCGGAGCAGCGCCAATCGAAAAGCTGATTGACAAAGCGGGCGGCGCTGTCACCACACAGGCAGGAAGAATTATGGAGCAGGTACGCTCGGGCAAAGGAAAAGGATTCAAACGCGATAATATCGTCACGAACGTCATACGCTCCTTCACCAAAAGTGAATGGTAAAACAAAGAGCACCCCTTGGGTGCTCTTTTGTTGTCCGATATGCAAAGCAAATGCATAATATTCTGAAAATTGATATACGGAATTTGTAAAGTGTATTCACTTTACGACAATGCCTTGTCGATAACGATGTTCAAAATTCGGTGCAAAATGTTCAAAACTGATTACGCACTGTTGAAAAGTCAGTTAAAAGTGTTAAAAATGTAAAGGCGTTTGACTTGTTTTGCACGGAATTTTGAACTTTACACGCGAAAAAAATACATTTTGATAAAAAAATAACCAAGTGAATATACAAAAAAGCCTGCCACAAGATGTAGCAGGCTTTATGATTTCTATGTAGCTTATTTCTTAAAGAAGCTTACGATGTCGCTGAATGCGTCATCATCATTTGCAGAGAAATTGGACGGAGCAGCAACTTCACTCGGAGGGACAACATCCTTATTAGCGGTTACGGACTTAATCTCCTTGCCGGGGCCGTCTTCACCGAAACGGGTAGCGATAACGGTGATAATCATCTCGTCCTCAAGTTCCTCATCGAAATTAGCACCCCAGATGATTTCACAATCAGGATGCACTGCTTCCATCACAACGCTGGATGCAGCATCAATTTCCTCAAGACCGATATCGGTGGAAGCGGTAATGTTAAGAAGTACGCCGCGTGCGCCGTCGATAGAAGTCTGGAGAAGCGGAGAGGAGATAGCCTGAGCAGCAGCAACCTCTGCCTTGTCCTTGCCCTTTGCACGGCCAACGCCCATATGCGCATAGCCTGCGTCCTTCATAATCTCGGTAACGTCTGCGAAGTCGGAGTTTACAAGACCGGTAGCGTTAACGAGGTCAGAGATGGACTGTACGCCCTGGCGAAGTACGCCGTTTGCAATCTCAAATGCGTTGAGAAGTGTAATCTTTTCATTTGTAACGAGTTTAAGGTTCTCGTTGGGGATGACCATAATGGAGTCAACATACTGTGCAAGCTCGTCGATACCTTCCTGAGCCTGTGCCATACGGCGCTTACCCTCGAATGCGAAAGGTGTTGTAACAACGCCCACGGTAAGGATGCCCATATCCTTGGCAATCTTAGCAACGACCGGAGCAGCGCCCGTACCTGTGCCGCCGCCCATACCTGCGGTGATGAATACCATCTCGCAGCCGGTAAGAATATCGGTGATAGCATCGCGGGATTCCTCCGCAGCCTTCAGACCGATTTCGGGTCTTGCGCCTGCGCCTCTTCCCTTCGTAGCCTTCTCGCCAATGAGAATCTTCTGAGTAGCCGCTGACTTGGAGAGAGCCGGCTTATCAGAGTTAATTGCTACAAATTCTACGTCTTTAATGTTGGAGCGAACCATTTCATTAATAGCGTTTCCGCCGCCGCCTCCAACGCCTACTACTTTAATCTGTACAACCTTGTTGTCGTCTGTGTCGATTTCGTATCTGCCCATTTTCATTCTCCTTAATTTATTATTCTCGTCAGGTGTGCGACCGCTGTCGACACCGTTACATTCGTTATTGTAACAGTTTTGTAACCAATTTGCAATACTTTTTATCAATTATTCCCGATATGTTTTACAAAGTTTTTGGTGATAATCGCCTTTTCCTTTGTTCAATATATACAAACGGCGATTTTTTGTAAAGCGTTTAACTTTACGGATGAGATGTCGTCATTTCTCTGTAAAGTAAATTTGCTTGTCGGATGTGGCGGTTAATTCGCCCTCCGCCTGTGGATTCGATTCGCTGAGTTTATCAATCGCTGAAAGCGCGGCGTAGAGCTTATCCTCAGCATTATCCAGCGAGCCGAGTTTAATCGTGATTCTTCCGTCGAATACAATAAAGTTATTATTAATATCCTGCGAATAAAGCGCGGTCACCTTCTCCATCTCAATTTTCTTAACGGTGTCGCTGAGTTTGAACAGATTTTTCTCGACCTTTTTATCGGTGAATTCCACGGGTGTACCGTTTACCGCATTCTTAATTGCGGCTTTGCGGATTTCCACGCCCTTCTTCGGTGCCTTTTCCGTACGGGATTCAAGCACCTTGAAATTATCATCCATATAGGTATAACTCTTATCGGCATTCTTGATATAATAAATCTGCGGTGTTTCCGTGATATTGACAGTAATCGTGGAGGGGAATTTACGCTTAATCTCCGCATGATAGATATACGGCAGATTCGTCTCGAGTTTTTCCTTGGCGCCCCCGGTGTCGGCGGTAAAGAGATTCTTCTCTGTCGCAATCGGGAGAACGGCAGAAATCTGCTGCTTCGTATACTGTTTATTACCGCTTATTGTAATGGTCTCAATCTTAAAGAGCACCGTAAGGCTCAGCACTACGATAACGGTCACAATGCCGAGCGCAATCAGTATGGCATATAGGGCGCGGCGCACTTCCTTCTTGAGGCGGCGCTTTTGGTTCTGCTTTTTTACCTGCTCACGCGGCGCGGTATGCTGCGGGGTATGTTTGCCGCGCTTTTTAGGAGCGCTTTTCTTCGGTGCATCACTTGACGCCACACGCTGTCCCTGGCGGTAAATCTTCGGCGGTTCGAGACCGAACGAGCCAAGCGATGAGTCAAGCGCCTTCATTTCCTCAGTGCGTTCGGGTCGCCTTGGTTTACTTTTTTTACTATCCTTTTTCATCATACACTCTCCGCATATCGGCTCCGAGCAAGGAGAACTGATGCTCCATACTCTCGTAGCCTCTGTCTATATGGTGAATATTATAAATCCTCGATGTGCCCTCGGCACAAAGCGCTGCAATCACAACGGCTGCGCCGCCGCGCAGGTCGGTGCAATACGCCTCGGCTGCGTGAAGGGATTTCACGCCGTTGATAATCGCGGTACGGTCGCTGACGATAATATCAGCACCGAAACGGCAAAGCTCCGCTGCGTGCTGCAAGCGGTTTTCAAATATTGTTTCCTTGATAACAGAACTGCCCCGCGCCGTGCAGAGTGACGCCATTACGGGAGCCTGGGAATCCGTCGGGAAACCGGGATAGACGCCCGTCTGAATCGACTTAACGGCATGCGGTCTGCGAGAGGACTGAATCCGCAGTTCATGATGACCCGCATAGAGACGGCACCCCATTTCCTCATAAACGCCGAGAACGGGGACAAGGTGGGTCAGTGACACGTTTTTCAACAGCACGTCGCCGCCGGTTGCCGCCACGGCTGACATCACAGTCGAAGCGAGGATGCGGTCGGGTATCACGGTGTGCTCGGTGGTGTGCAGATGACTGACGCCCTCAATTTCGATAACGCTATTGCCTGCGCCGCTGATTCGGGCACCGGCGCGGTTCAGATAATCGGCTAAATCGCTGATTTCAGGCTCCCTTGCGGCGTTTGTAATGACGGTCCTGCCGCTGAGAAGGACGGACGCGAGAATCACATTCTCCGTCGCACCGACACTCGGAAACGGGAGTGTCACGCTCGCCCCTTTCGCATCGCCGCGCTCGCAGCAGATATTGCTGCCGTCAAAAGTGATACGGTAGCCAAGCGTTTTCAGCGCTTTAAGGTGCATATCAATCGGACGTGCGCCGATTTTGCACCCGCCGGGAAGAAACATACACGCCTTCCCGCACCGCGCACTCAGCGAGCCGAGAAAAATAATGGAGGAGCGCATCTCCTCCATCAGAGCTTTCGGTATTGTGGGGGATAAGATTTGCTGCGTATTGACCGTCAGCACATCGCCCTCGCGCGTTACACTGCCGCCGAGATGGGCGATAATAGCGCCGCAAGCGGCTACGTCGCTGAGGTCGGGACAATGATGCAGAATGCTCTCGCCCTCAATCAGCACTGCGCCCGACAAAATGGGCAGGACGCTGTTCTTCGCCCCGTGAACAGTAAGGGCGCCGCCGAGCGGCTTCTTCCCCGCTATTTCTATGTACTGCATTTTTTCACCCTCATTTCAGTTCATACTATGAAACGGGGGTGAAAAATGTTAAATGACTATTTTACAAGACTGAGAACAATCTCCGCAATGCGCTCGCGCGCGTCGAGAATTGCCATTGCTCTCGCGTTCTTTTCAATTTCAAATAAGAGCGCGTCGTCGCCGAGGAGCTCGTCCATCATAGCGGCAAGGGAATCGGAGGTTAAATCCTTCTCTTCGATAATTCTTGCGGCGTTGCGGTTCACGAGCGCCATCGCGTTGTGGAACTGGTGATTCTCCGCGACATACGGCGAAGGAATCAGAATGGAAGCTCTGCCCATTGCCTCAATCTCGGAAAGCGAGGAGGCTCCCGCTCTGCCGATAACGAGATTGGCAGCCGCCATACATCTGTCCATATCGTCGATGTAAAGGCGTACTTCAACCGTTCCCTTCTTCAGCACGGTATCGCTGACGCGTTCAAAGCCTTCCGCCTCGAACTTATCGAGATAGTCCCTGCCGTTCGTACCGACGGAATGAATATGGTAAACACTGCCGTCCGCGGCGTGTTTCTTCAGAATATCAAACATTGCTTCGTTGAGCGGTGCAGCGCCGAGCGAGCCGCCGAAGGATAGCACGAGTTTTCTATCCGCGGGGATTTGCATCTCTTTTCGCGCAGATTCCCTATCCTTTTCGAGGATTTCGCCGCGCACGGGCAGTCCCGTCACAACGGGCTCGTGCTTGCAGTCAAGGTGCTTCTTCGCATCTTCGACTGTGAGCATCACGCGGTCGACCTTCTTGGCGAGCTGTTTATTCGTAATGCCCGGGAAGGCGTTTTGCTCATGGATGCAACAGGGCACACCGAGTTTCACAGCCTCATCAAGGACGGGCCCCGAAACATAGCCGCCGAAACCGACTGCGACGTCGGGTTGAAATTCCTTAATAATCTTCTTGCTCTCCGCTTCGGATTTCACGAGCTTAAAGACGGTGCTGACATTATCGGCAATCGACTTGGGCGAAAGTGAGCGCTTAAAGCCGCTGATTTCAATCGTCTTGAAGTCAAAGCCTGCACCCGGAACAAGGCGCGCCTCCATATGGTCAGCGGTGCCGATAAAGAGAATCTCGGCATCGGGATGGGTTTCTCTTATGTAGGACGCGGTCGCAAGCGCAGGGTTAATATGTCCTGCGGTACCGCCCGTCGCAAATAAAAATTTCATAGCTTATACCTTTTTCTGATTGGATTTTCGGGAAATGGAGAGCACAACACCCATCTCAAAAAGGAGCATCAGTATCGCCGTGCCGCCATAGGAGAAAAACGGCAGCGCGATACCCGTATTAGGAATCGTGTCGGTCACAACCATAATATTAAATATCGTCTGCACCGCTACCTGAGAGACAATGCCGATGACGACGAGTGCACCGAAACGGTCGTCGGTACGCATCGCTATCTGGATGCCGCGGATAAACAGGAGCGCAAAGAGCAGAATAATCAATCCTGCGCCGAGGAATCCGAGTTCCTCGCACACGATGGCGAAGATAAAGTCATTTTGCGGCTCGGACACATAGAGGAATTTCTGCTTGGAATTGCCGAGTCCTGTGCCGAAGAAACCGCCGGAGCCGATGGCGTAAAGCGAGTTATTTGTCTGCCAGCGCGCCCCCTTCGGGTCGTAGCCTTTATCGAGCCACGCCTTGATTCTGTCACCCGCGTAGTTCATCAGCACCTCCGGATTGAGGACAACAACGACGATGACCGCCGCCATAATGCCGACACCGAGGGCGAAGAGTCGCCAGTCGGAGCCGCCGCAAAACATAATCGTAGCGCCGATGCAGAACACAAGAATCGTGCAAGACAGATGATGTTCGAGATAAATAAGTCCGCAGAAAACGGCAAGAATTGCCACGGGAATGACAACGCCGTGAACGGGATTCTTCATTTTCTTTGCATTCTTGGTAACATAATCCGCCATCACGATAACGACCGTAAACTTTGCGATATCGGAAGGCTGCAGGGTAATCGGACCGAGCGGAATCCATCGCTTGAAGTCGCCGAGATTCGTGTGGTAAAAGAGCACGACGACGAGAAGCAGGAGCGTCACCGCGGTCAGCGGTTTGATGATGACCTTTAAGAGGCGGTAATTCATCTTGGACACCGCAAGCATCACAATCACGCCTGCGATGGCAAACACGAGCTGACGGCTGAAAAAGTAATAGGAATTTCCCTCATTTTGCAGCGCATAGGGATATGACGCGGAAAAGAGCATCACGAGTCCGACGGTCAAAAGCGCAATCGTCAGCGCAAAAAACGGAATATCCATTCCGCCGAGGGTGAATATGTCGTTCTTATTCAGTTTTGAGCCACTGTGTTTGACTACCTTTTGCGGCTCCTGAGGCTGAGGTCTGTTGTACCTCTTGGGAGGCTCGAGATAATCCGACATACGCTCACCTTCTTTAATATATTGATATACTTATTTCTGTCCGAAATAGAGGAGAAGGAGTGCGAGTGCACATCCGACGATATTCACAAGCGAGAATACGACGCAGATTTTCTTTTCCTTCCAGCCACACATTTCAAAATGGTGGTGAATC
The DNA here is from genome assembly GCA_015066525.1 of Oscillospiraceae bacterium. GTDB lineage: Bacteria > Bacillota > Clostridia > Oscillospirales > Acutalibacteraceae > Eubacterium_R. The sequence continues at coordinate 22,205 of SVOG01000029.1, forward strand.
GGCGCCATCTTAAACACGCGCTTGCCGTGGGTGAGTTTGAAATAACCAATCTGGATAATATCGCTCATCGTTTCGCATACATAGATAATACCGATGAAAATCAAAAGTATCGGGCATTTAATCGCGTAGCCGAGACCGACTACCATACCGCCGAGGAAGAGCGAGCCCGTGTCGCCCATAAAGGTCTTGGCAGGGTTCCAGTTCCAGCAGAGAAATCCGCACATACCGCCGAGCAGCGCGCCCGCAAGAATACCGAGTCCCGCATAGCCGAGAATACCCGCCGCAATAATGAATGTTACGGCTACGGTTGCAGTAACGCTCGAGCAGAGTCCGTCGATACCGTCGGTCAGGTTGACGGAATTGACGCCGCCGTAAACGATAAATACGGTAAGTACCCAGAAGATAATGCCGGTCAGTAAGTTCTTCTCAAAATTGACCGTACCGAGAAACGGAATCTCCCACACGGTGTTATGGGAGAGCCAGAGCGTTGCAGTATAACCAAGGGTTACAACGAGCTGACCGAGAGTCTTTTGCTTAGCGGAAAGTCCCTCATTTCTCTTCAATTTAATCTTAATAAAGTCATCGGAGAAGCCGACGATGCCGCAGCCGAGCGCAAGTCCGAGTGCCGCAAACATCAGCACCTTGTCGCGGCCGATAAGTACGGAGGCGTAGTCACTCTCAAGATTGCCGCCCGAAAGGGTGAAACAAAGCACGCCGACTATCACGGCAACGATGATACCGATAATGAACATCAGACCGCCCATATTCGGTGTACCCTGCTTGGACTTATGCCAGGAGGGTCCGATTTCGAGGATTGTCTGACCGAATTTTAGCTTTCTGAGCCACGGGATAATGATAAATCCGAGCGCACCGGTTACTCCGAAAGCAACCACGGCACTGATAATAATGGCGATTGTACTGCTCATAATTTATTCTCCTGAATTTCGTTACTTATTTTCGAGAACTTCCGCGACGACTTCGCGTTCGTCAAAATGGATGGTGCCGGTGGGCAAAATCTGATAGGTTTCGTGCCCCTTGCCGGCGAGGAGGATGATGTCGTCAGGTTGTGCGTGATCCATCGCCCATTTAATTGCATCCTTGCGGTTGACGACCACCTCATAAGGCGTTTTTGTATCCTTCATTCCCTCGAGGATATCATCGATAATCTTCTCGGCGTCCTCGCTGCGCGGGTTATCGGAGGTAACCACGCAGAAATCCGAGAGTTCCGCCGCAATCCTGCCCATCTTCGGGCGTTTGGTACGGTCACGGTCACCGCCGCAGCCAAAGAGGGTGACGACCCTGCCGCGGGCAATTTCCTTGAGCGACGAGATGATATTCTCGAGTCCGTCGGGAGAATGGGCGTAGTCGATAATGACGGTGTAATCCGTATCGGTCGGTACAACCTCAATTCTGCCCTTGACGCCGTTTGATTTTGCAATCGCACCGATGACTGCCTCGAGTTCAAAGCCGAGGGTCAAGGCTACTGACGCGGCACAGAGTGAATTATACACGCTGAATCTGCCGGGAATCGGACATTTCACCGTGCCGATTCTGTCGCAGACAAGTTCATATTTCACACCGTTCGGTGAGAACACCACGTTGCGGGCGGTAAAGTCGCTGTTGAGATTCTTTACGCCGTAAGTCTTTACCTGACACGGCAGTCCTTCGACAATTTTCAGTCCGTTCTCGTCGTCGACATTCGTCAGCGCAATGTCACAGCTTTCAAAAAGCATACGCTTTGCATTAAAGTAATTTTCCCATGTCTTATGATAATCGAGATGGTCCTGGGTCAAATTCGTAAACACGCCGAGGAGAAAGCGGATACCCGCTACCCTGCCCTGTGCAAGCGCCTGGGAGGAAACCTCCATCACGCAGTACTCGCAGGCGGCGTCGACCATTTTGCGAAAGAGGGATTGGAGTTCGTGCGGGTCCGGGGTCGTATAGTGCGCGGGATAAATCTCGTCGCCGACCATATTCTGCACCGTGCCCACAAGTCCGACCTTCTTACCGACATTTTCGAGAATCTGCTTAATCAGAAATGTCGTAGTCGTCTTGCCGTTCGTACCCGTCAGTCCGATGAGTTTCAGCCTGTCGGCAGGATTGCCGAAGAAATTGGCGCAGATGGCGGAATAGGCATCACGCGTGGAATCCACGATTATCTGTGCATCGAGACCGAGGTCGCGTTCTGCCACAACGGCTACGGCGCCCTTTTCGAGCATTTCGGCAGCGGCGCTGTGTCCGTCAAAGGTAGCGCCTTTGATACAGACGAAGAGATAGCCCTCCTTCACCTGGCGGGAGTCGGCGGTCACCTCGACAACCTCACGGTCGGTATACGCATTTTTCACTTCAATGTTTTTTAAGAGTTCGGATAATTTCATACTGTTTCCTCGTTAGTCCAGAACGGATTTGGTACTCTTGAACGATACGGTAATAACGGCGCCGACATCAACCTCGGTGCCCTTCTCGGTGGACTGCGCATAGGCAACCACGCTCGAGGAGGCGAGATTATTACCGCTGATTTCAATATTGAGGTTTTTGTCCGCCGCAGCGGCATTTGCCTCGCTGATGGTCAGACCCGTAAAATCGGGTACCTTGACCTTTTTCTTCTTGCCTTTTTCGGTGTAGAGCACGACGGTACCGCCCGCCGGAATCGCAGAGCCTGCGCTCGGCGACTGGGTCACGACCTTCTTGCCGTCGCCGACAAATTTATATTTCAGATTCTTGTCGCTGAGCGAATTCTTCGCGCTGTCAACCGACAGACCGATAAGTGCCGGACAGGAAATGGAGAGGTTCTTCGACTCGTCCTCATCGTACTTCGGCTCAACGCCGAGCACCTGCATCGCCTGCTCGGTTACCTGAGCGGCAATCGGGGCGCAGAGCGCGCCGCCGCCGAGGTCCTCGTTCGGCTCGTCGACGAGAATGAGCGCGGCAATTTCAGGCTTATCCGAAGGAGCAATCGCAGCGAAGGATACGATGTACTTATCCTTCTCTCCCGACTTACTCTCACCGAGTTTGGTGGAGGTACCCGTCTTGCCGCCAACGCGGTAGCCGGCTACATAGCCGTTCTTACCCGTACCGTCGTCGACTACGGCTTTCATCATCGTGCGCACCTTCTCCGAGGTGTCTTCGCTGATGACGCGGCGGACTTCCTTGGGCTGGGTTTTCTTCACGGTGTTGCCGTTGGCGTCCTTGATTTCAGACACAATATACGGTTTAACAAGCGTGCCGCCGTTGGCAATCGCGCAGATACCGGTGCAGACCTGAATCGGGGTAAGCGAGTTCGTCTGTCCGAAGGACGCGGACGAAAGCTCGACGATGCCGTACTGTTCCTCGCGGTAGTACTGCGACATCGCTTCACCGGGAAGGTCAATGCCCGTCTTCTGCGTAAAGCCGAAGGCGTCGAAGTATTTGAAATAATTGTGCACGCCGAGTCTCTGTCCGACTGTGATAAAAAACGGGTTGCACGAATTCATCAGTCCCTGGGTTAAATTCTGGGTGCCGTGACCGGGATGGTAGTGGCACTTCATACGGTAATCCTGCACCTGAATCGAGCCCGTGCAGGTATAGGAGGTGTCGAGCGTGACGACATTTTCCTCAAGCGCTGCCGAGGACATAAAGGTCTTGAATACCGAGCCGGGCACATAGGTATCGCTGACGGTAAAGTTACGCCACTGATTTTGAATCGCCTCGCTCTGCGCGGTGGCTTTTTCCTCTTTATCGGTAATCTTCTTCAGCGCTTTTTTCGTCTTGCTGTAAGTAATCTTATACGGGTCGTTGCAATCGAAATCGGGCATTGAGCTCATGGCGAGCACTGCGCCCGTGTTGCAATCCATCACAATGCCGTAAGCGCCCTTGCACTTATACTCCTCCATCGTGGTGCGCAGTCCTTTTTCGAGGTAGTACTGAATCGGCTGGTTGATGGTCAAGACGAGCGAATTGCCGTCAATCGCGTCTATCGAGGTTTCGTAATCCGTCGGAAGTTTGTTTGACTTGGCGTCCTTGACGGTAATAATACGGCCGTTCGTACCCGTCAATTCCTTATCGTAATACGCTTCAATACCCGAAAGTCCCTGATTATCGCCGCCCGTAAAACCGAGAACGGAGGAAGCGAAATTATTATAAGGATAGTAACGGCGCGTCGTCTGCTCAAAACCGATAATGGTACCGAATTTATTTTCGGCGGAAAAAGCGGAAATCTTTTCCTTGATGTCGTTTTCCACCTTCTTGGCAACGACGACGTACTTCGTATCCTTCTTCGAATTATCGTAGAGCTCGCGCTTTTCCTCCTCGTCAAATCCGAGATATTCGGAGAGCGTGTTGACGATGAGTTCACGCTTGGTCTCGGTATTAATATTTGACGGGTCGATAAAAATATTCCATACGGTTGCGGACTGCGCGAGAACATTTCCCTCGCTGTCATAAATCGTGCCGCGCATCGCCTTCACTTCCGTATCCGAAAGCTGCTGCGAATCCGCCTTTGCCGAGAGGTCCTCGCGCTGCACTGTCTGGAGGTAGAGCACTCTCACACCGTCGGCACAAAATAAAAAGGTGATGACAACAGCAAAAATGAGTATGCGTTTGAGCATATTCTTCTTAAAATCCGCCATTGTATCACCTGCCTGTTCGTACCTAATTAAAGCATTTAAGAGAGTTCAGTGAACTCTCATAAATTATATGTTTATTATATTTAATTATGACCTTTCGTCTTGGTTGCCTGCTGCTGCGCTTTCTTTTCAGCCGCGGCTTTTTTCTTCTCAGCCGCCTTTTGGCGCGCTGTTTTGTACGCGTCCACATTCATATACTGAATCTGGTTTGAGCGCATTTTGGTCATACCAAGTTCCTCAACCGCGTACTTGTCAATCATACTCATGGAGACAAGCGAGTTGAGTTCGCTCTGAAGGGAAATGTATTCGCTCTCTGCGTTTGCAATGGAGGTCTGCTTCGCCGTGATTTCCCTGGTCAGCTCGTTTTTGAGCGCCATGGAGTGCAGCACGAGGGCAATCATCACGAGGCTGATAACAGCGACTGCGGCAATACGTACTGCCTTGGCGAACGCATTTTTCTGCTCTCTTTTGAGTTCGCTGCGGCTTTTGAGCTGCTGATTCTCGCGCACCTTGAGTTTCTCCGCCGGCTTGTCCTGCGGGCGCAGTTTCGGCGCCTGGGAACCGCGCGAAAAATCAAACGAGTCGATGAGATACGCAGTATCGGATTGATAGGAGTATCTTCTGAAATCGTTCGTATTGGTCACTGTTTTCACCTCCCGTTATAATCATCAAACCTATCAAGCCTTCCCCCTCGGGGGAAGGTGGCTGCACGCAAGTGCAGTCGGATGAGGGGATAAAGTTTTATAGGCGTTCAGACTTATCCCCTCATCAGTCTGCTCCCTTTGGTCGCATCCAGTTTCCCCCAAGGGGAAGCCAAATAGGTTAATATTTTATAAATGTTCTCAGCCTGGACGAGCGGGCTCTCGGGTTTTCCTCGAGTTCCGCCTCGGTCGGTGCTTTTGACTTAAACGGCATCTTGCCGAGCGGCTTCTTGCCGCAGACGCATACCGGAAATTCCTTCGGGCAGGTGCAGGGATTTGCCCACTGAGAAAAGCGTTCCTTCACCATTCTGTCCTCGAGTGAGTGGAAGGTAATCACACTCAGCCTGCCGCCGCTCGAGAGTACATCAAGTGCGCCGTCGAGAAGTTTCGACAGGGCGTCGAGTTCCGCGTTGACCTCGATGCGTATCGCCTGGAAGGTCTTGCGCGCAGGATGGGAATCCCGCATTGCGCGCTGCGGATAGGACTGTTTAATAATATCGACCAGTTCAAAGGTCGTTTCTATTTCTTTTTGCTGCCGTGCTTCCACGATATTTTTCGCGATGCGGCGGGCGAATTTCTCCTCGCCGTAGCGAAAGAGAATGTCCGCAAGTTCCTGCTCGCTGTATGTATTCACGACATCCCTGGCGGAGAGTCCCGATTTTTCCATTCTCATATCGAGAGGCGCGTCCTTGTGGAAGGAAAAACCGCGCTCGGCAGTATCGAGTTGGAAGGAACTGACGCCGAGGTCAACGAGAATGCCGTCCACACTCTCAAGACCGAGGTCGCAGACAATCTGCTTCACATTCTCAAAATTATTCTGCACAATCGTCACATTATCAAACGCGCCGAGGCGCTCACCGAGCACCGCAATCGCATCAGGGTCGCGGTCAACAGCAATCAGCCGACCCGCGCGCTTCGCAATCGCGCGCGAATGTCCGCCGCCGCCCGCGGTACCGTCGATAATGACTTTATCTTTCGTAATATCGAGCGAGTCAATCGCTTCATCAAAGAGCACGCTCTTGTGTACAAATTCCATAATTAGCCACTTACCTCTAATATAGACATGCCTAAAACATAGCATTAAAGCGAATATTGGTGTTTTCGTTCTTGCTTGGCGTCAGCCAACCTGCATCCTCAAAGCACCAATCTTCATCTTAACTCCAATGTTTTAGGTGCTTTGCAGTTTAATTTGTGAAGATTTTTGCAAGCTCAAGGCGAAAAGCACAGTAATACTTGCGTATTGCGAGCATTTTCAACGCAGAGATTGTAAAAATATGCCAAATTAAACCATGTTTATATTAGAGGTCAGTGGCTAAATATCGTACTCGTCGAGGATATCCTCTACCTCGTCGACAGTAATGCCGCCAAGTTCCTCAGCGAACTGGCTGCAGTTCCATATCTCAATACGCTTGCCGTTGCCGAACACAACCGCCTGCTCCTCGCCTTCAAGGTCGACCGCCTTGCGCAAGTCCTCATTCAAAAGGAGTCTGCCCTGTCCATCGAGGCTCATCTTCTCGGCATTGGCGAGATAGAAGAATTCAAGTTGCTTACGTTTCTTATGCGTAACCTTGGTATGGATGCTCTCCATAAACTTGTCCCACTCGTCAAGAGGATAAAGCGCGAGGCACTTGCCCGTGCCGCGGGATGCGACAAACTCTGTACCGAGGTCAGGTCGCATATTGGCAGGAATGGATATTCTGCCCTTTGCGTCAATCTTATTCGTTCGGTTGCCCATCAGACCGTACTGCATACGCTCTCCTCCTTTCTGAAAAATGGGAAAAGATACAAAACCCACATTATCCGTAGGACAAATTTGGGATTTGTATGAATTTCTTTGGGATTTCTCCCCACTTGTCTTTATTATAATAGGAGGATTCCCCATTGTCAAGAAAAAATCTTTACGCAGCGGAATTGTAATATTTTTGTAATTTTTTCGGGATTACCGCTATGGTATAATGTTATAAAATAATACCGAGGAGAATTCTATGGATTATAAAACCACCTGGAGGGAGAAAATCGGGTACGGTATCGGTGCGATTGGTCTCGACCTCAGTTACGGATTGTTTTACTCATTTTTGAGCTACTACCTCTCGTCCGTGCTCGGACTAAAGGAAGCATTTTTGCTTATGCTCACCCCGATTGCACGAATCTGGGACGGCATCAACGACCCGATGATGGGCACGATTGTCGACAACACGAAAACAAAATTCGGCAAATACCGCCCGTGGATTGTCATCGGCGCTGCCGCTAACGCAATAGTACTGTTTTTGCTCTTTACGAGCTTCGGTATGAGCGGAACGAAGCTGTATATTTATATCGGCGTGATGTACATACTCTGGGGTATGACGAACACAATGGCGGATATCCCCTATTGGAGTATGGTGCCTTCGTTCACCTCCGACCCCGACGACAGGAATATGGTGTCCACCGTGGCGCGTACCTTCAGCGGTCTTGGTCAGGGCATAATCACGGTGCTCACCCCGATTATTCTGCCGATGCTTTCAACGGGAATGAAGACGGACAAGGGCTATAGCGCAAGCGGCTTTTCACGCTGGGCGGGAATATGCGCAATCGCGTTGGTTGCATTTTCGCTGATATGCGTACTCTCCACCAAGGAAAAGAATGTTGTTTATAACAAGAATTCAAAATTCTCGTTTAAGAAGGTATTCCAGGTTATCGCAAATAACGACCAGCTCGTTGTATTTATGATTTTTGCGATGCTGTCGAATGCAGGCTGGTACCTGACAAGCGGCACGGCGGTTTACTACTTCAGCGACGTGCTCGAAAAACCGAAGGCGCAGTCGCTGTTCCAGACAATCGGCGCGGTCGGTTCCGTACTCGGACTGCTCGTTATCCCGATACTCTCAAAGTGGTTCAACAAAAAGAAAATTTACCAGATTTCGCTTACGGTAACTATATTAGGGTATATTATGATGTATGTGCTCGGTCCCGTTTGTAGCGTTAACGTTACTATTCCTGCATTTGATATTGCTTCAATACACTTTAACGGAATGGTTATACCCGCCGTTAGCTTTGCTTACATTCTTTCATCAACGGGTATTGCGTCGATGTTTGTATCGCAGACGGTATTCCTTGCGGATATCGTTGACTACGGCGAATACAAAAACGGCGAGCGCAACGAAAGCATCACCTTCTCGATGAAGGGCTTTTTGCAGAAGATGGCATACACAATTCAGACGGTTATCCTCTTCGGCGGACTTGCAATTGTTAACTACAACGAGCAGATTACAAGCGCTACAAAGCAAATTAACGGCACCACAAAGAATGCAATCGGCACTATCTGCTTTGGCGTACCCGCAATACTGATACTCATTTCACTGATAGTGTTCAGCAAAAAGTTCAAGCTCCACGGCGAACTCGCCGACAAGGTACACGATTACATAGTAGAAAAAAGGTCAACTGATTAGTTGACCTTTTTAGTCATTTTATTCTTTCCACCATTCTTTCTCCTTGAAAAAGAACGGTTCGCCAAGAAAGAAACCAAAGGGGGTAAGCATCGCTGCGCTTTGACACCCCTTTGGAAACCCCATTCTGCGCATCTGGAAAGGAAACGACTCCCGTCGAATGGCACGCGGGGCACTGCCATTCGAAATAAATTATAGACTTATTGTTGAGCAAAGCAAGTAATCGCAACTCAACACTCAAAACACAAAACTAAAAAAACTCCCCGAAGGGGCACCCTGCGAAAAGAATGGGTGCGATAAGGAAGGTTTTATGAATAGCGATACAGTTTAGCGGCTGTACCGCTATTCTTTTAATTATGCCGGTTGTTTTTGAGGATGTATTTTTTCTAAATCCTCATCATCGGCAATATTAGTAATTCCAATGGCTTTGTAGTAAATATCAATCTTTTGCTTTCTGTGTCCGCTACTCTTGTCTGGAGCGTGGACAACGATTTTGTCAATCAAATCATTTACCATTTCTGCGGTTAAGGCTTCGGGGTCGGTGTACTTACGAACATTTTTGAGAAATTGATTAAGGTCGTATTGCTCTTGCTCGCCTGAATTTATCAGGTCTTGTAGCCTTGCAATCTCTTCCTTAATGCTTTTCTGCTCAGTTTCATAGTCTGCCGACATCATATCAAAACGTTCGTTGCTGATTCTGCCTGAAACCATATCCTCATATAGCCTTTTGAAAAGCTCATCAAGGTTATCACATCTCGTTTGGAGATTGACGATATCCTTTTTTGCTTTCTTTACAGCTGCAAAATGCTCGGCATTTGCCTTCTCAATCTCTTTGTCAACAAATGCCTCCTCAAATTGCTGGACGTAGGAAAGAACATTTTGCAGGTGCTTAAAAACAAGATTTGTTAGCGTAATGTTACGTATATAATGGCAACTGCAAGTACCTGTATTGCTGCGATAATTTGAGCAGGTAAAGGATTCCAAATTCTCATCCCAGTCATTTGATGTATTGAAATACAACTTTGCACCGCAGTCAGCACAAAACACTTTTCCCGAAAATAAACTGAGCTTGCCGGTTTTTGTCGGTCTGTGCTTGTGACTCCTGATTTCCTGTACCGTTGCAAAGGTTTCTTTGTCAATTATTGCCGGCTGAGTGTTCTCAAACAGCAAACGGTTTTCCTTTGGATTATCCATACGCTTTTTGCTACGATAATTCTTTGATACCGTTTTATAGTTTTCCGTACATCCCGTGTAATCTATGTTCTCAAGCATTGATGATACTGAATGATGAGACCACTTATACGGTTCTAAAGGTAAAGATTTTCCTTTCTTTTGGCATCTGTATGCTGTTGGAGTCATATGTTTTTTCTCTCTGCGTAATATCTTTTCTATTTGGGAAGGTCCATATCCCTTAGCACAGAGATTAAAAATATATCTGACGGCTTCAGCGGCAGGCTCGTCAATAATCCATTTGCCCTTATTATTTGGGTCTTTCATATACCCATGAGGAGGTACGCCCGTTAAGTGTTCACCTCTCTCCGCTTTCATCTTCATTGTGGATTTGATTTTCTTCGCCGTATCTCTTGCATAAAGCTCGTTGCAAAAGTTAAAACTTTGATATCCGTGCCAAGCAATATATCCCGTTGTTTTGTTGAACTGCTTCTTGGTCATTATCATTTGCTTCAAGGCAATTTCTGTTACGCAGTTAATGGCGGTAACATATTGCTTGTCCACTGTTTTGTCATCTCTGGTTACATACCGAAATAGATTAGACAAGTCGCTCGGAGCATCTTTCACTTCAACTGTCTTGTCAGGATTTTCAACATACTTGATTAAATCGTTGAGGCTGCCTTCAATATGCCATAGTGAAGTTGTTGCCATTACGCCACCTCCCAAGGTTGTGTACTCTCAGACTGAAACCTCATTATCCAGTCCTCCAACTCCTCACAAGCCATAAGAATATTTGTATTGTCATCTGCGTTATCCTTAATGACATTGTGAATAGCATAGAGCTCGTTCATTAATTCCCAAAATCTTTTATCAGGAATTGGTTTTGGAATTGACCAGCGAAGCATCCTGCGAACATACTCTGACTTATTACATCCACTTCGATTACTGGCAGCGTTTAATCTTTCAATATCCTCATCATACATTGAGAGCGTAACCTTTTTTCTTTTATCTTTTTCTTCCATAATTTCACTCCTTGTTTTCTGTTTTTGTTTAAGGGTTTTAGGGACTTTTCCCTAACTTGTGGATTTGTCCGTACAAATCCGATGCTCGCTACAGTCTGATACATACTTTTCAGCCTGTAGGGCTACGCCAAATTATTCCTTTACTTTTTCGGCAGGTGGTTATCTCGGGTAGCGTTTCGGGATAACATTTGCCGTCTTTCATTGCTGTAAGGTTTGGTTAAGCGGAAACAAAACCTTCCCTTATGAATCTCAAATTCAAGCATACCGTTACCCGAATCATCCACCAACTTGCACTCATTAGGGTACTTCTTTGAGAACTTCATCAACCTGTTTTTAAGGTCGGTATTGTATGTTCTAATGTTAATTATGGGGTCATCCTCATCAAAAAATATCTCCGTAATCTTATCCTTTTTCTTCATTCCGGTTATCATAAATTACTCCTTTTCCATCCATTTCCCGACAGATTATTATCGCACTTGACCGAAAAATATATTGTCGAAATAGATTGCATTTCTGTTTTAATTTAGAATATCCTTTCGCTTATTTGCTCAATTATGAGCGAAAAGTATAGTCTTAAAATAGAAAAAGGCACCGATATTTTTTAATATCGATGCCTTAATTACGCTATTCAGTTTGTGTAATTGGGTAAAAGAAAACACCATACATGCGTATGATGTTCGCTTATATTATTCCGTTATTAATACCTAAAAAAGGGTATAGTATGCCCATTACAGCGTAATGATTTTTCTATTCGTCATCTAAAAATATTCTGTAAATTATCATTATATACGAGCCTATATTCAATATTATTCTAACAATAATCTGGCTCGCTTAGGCACACTATTCGTCCTCGACACCCGTGTGAAGCTCACTAATGTGAACAGGGAATTCACCAACCTGCAAGTAGCTTGCTTGCATACCACGGGAGTTTCACCCACCAAGGTTCGCTGTTACTTGGTCGCACTTAGTACGGATAATTCGCCGCGGCTGTCATCGCCTACGCAGGTTGCAATCCTACTCTCTATATAACCTATCTCGCTCCTTACTTCCCACAAGAAGTCTATCTTGGCGTAGTTATAGTCAGGGCTTGTGCTTTCGCACACCGCTTTGAATCAGTTGATGAACTGGTATTCAGTTTTCGTATCTACCATATTAGCAGATACAATTTCATTTGTCAAGAGAAAATTAGAATATTTGTTCGTATAAATTTTGAACGGTTTTAGATAGCGTTTTAATGACAATTGCACCGTCAGTTTTATAAATCTTCATATTAATAGGATTATAAAAAGAAAGCGGCTATAAACTGATGTTAATTATTCTTTCTTAATACAATCTTAATGAAGTTCAGGTATTTGCCGCCGCCGGCTTCCATCGCTTTTCGGTCCCCGACGGCATATTCGTTATTCTGCTTCAGCCAGTCCGCCCAGACCTCTTCGTTGGACTCCATTTCCTCAACCGTGATAATCTCAGCGCCCTTGCACTGATTTACCATATCTTTCCAATAGGCGGTATCGTGCATATACTCCATCTGCTCGGGCGTCCAGGAAAGCAGCAGCTCCTTTGGCAGATGGTCGTGGCAGTCCTTTTTCATCCCGGGAATGGCGATATAGATATAGCCGCCCTTTTTGACAAACGGCAGGAGCTTTTCATCAAGAAAATCGGGATTGCGTCCGAAATAGTTATACGAATCCGTTGACACAACTGCGTCAAAAAACTCTTTATCAAACGGCAGCGCCTCGGCGTCCGCTTTGACGGGGATAATTTGCTCGTCTGTGAGTCCCATATCGTTAAAGAAAACCTTGTTTTCCTCGGGGTCGCTCCACAAATCCGCGGCGTAAACCTTAAAGCCGTATTCCTTTGCGAGAAATGCACTTGTCAGTCCCTGTCCGCTGCCGAGGTCGCAGACTGTCGCACCGTTGGGAATCCTATGTCCTATCAGTAGTTCTTCTTCGAGCTTCAGCGGGTTCGGTCCCATAATTTTCGCCATCAGTTCAGGCGTGTTATATTTTTCACTTAAAGGATATTTCATTATTTTCTTCCTTTTCTTTTATAATATTTTGTCGGCAACCAGAAGCGTTCCGCCGCCCTGCTCCAATTCCTGTATTACGATAAAACCGTTTTTCTTCCAAAAGTGTGTTGATTGCGGATTGCCTTTATCAATCGCCAAGCGGATAACGGTTTTCCCGATTTGTTTAAGATAAGCGCAAGTATCTTGAATGATACCGCTGCCAATCTGCCTGCCCTGATAAGCAGCGTCAACCATATTCATTTTCGGGAATCATCGGCGAGCAGATTTCAGTCATAAGGGCAGCATCAATATTGCCTTTTTCAGCGTACTGCTTGCCTGCCTCTTTAATATGTTCAAGCCGCGGCTTTGTAACAATCTCCGCCTCTGGCGCGTTGAACATCGGGCTTTCCGGAACGGTGATAATTGTATGATTATTCGGGAAGCAATTTTTGAACTGCGCCACAGCAGGCTCAAAGTTATGCTGACTGTTCGGAAAGCCGCAGCCGCAAATCATTATATCTTTAAGATGTGAATAATCCGCTTGCCCGACGTACTCGTATCTGTCGCCGACCTTC
>SVOG01000030.1 GCA_015066525.1 Oscillospiraceae bacterium
CGACCATAATGCGCACCATATTATAGAGAAAGCCGTCGCCCTCGAAGGTGAAGGTCACGATGTCGCCGTCGCGCTTTACCTCAGCGCGCGTAATGGTACGCATCGTGTCCTCCACATCACTTTTTACTGAGCAGAAACCCGCAAAATCGTGCGTGCCGAGAAAGTGCTGCGCCTCCCTATTCAGATAATCCGCATCAAGCGGAAAGCGGTAATGATAGGTATAATTTTCAAGGAAGGGGTCACGAATCTTGCCGTTATAAAGGCGGTAGATATATTCCTTCGTTTTACAGTCGTAGCGCGGGTGGAAATCCGCGGGTACCTGACGACACGATACCGCCGCAATATCCCTGGGCAATTTCGTATTCAGCGCCATCACAACGCCCTCATCGGTTATATTCATCTCCGTATCGAGCGTGAGGCAGTACGCATTCGCATGCACGCCGCTATCGGTACGGGAGCAGCCCTTGACATCCAGGCGGCTGCCAAACACCTTTTCTACGGCGTTCTGGAACTCCTCCTGCACGGAGAGGGCGTTATCCTGCACCTGCCAGCCGTGGTAAGCCGTTCCGTCGTATTTAATCGTAATCAGTAATCGTTTCATATCACATCGACTGTCAGAATTTTCAGCGCGATAATTCCCGCCACATAGACGAGCACCACCGCAAGGGATATATAATCAAGAGCAGCAAGGTGGCTGACCTTCATCTTCGTTCTGCCCTCGCCGCCACGGTAGCAGCGGCACTCCATCGCGTCCGCCAGCTCGTTCGCACGACGAAAAGAGGAGATAAAGAGCGGTATCAATACGGGCACGAGTGCCTTGACGCGTTTGACAAGTGTGCCGTTTTCCATATCTGCGCCGCGAGATTTCTGCGCGGCGGTGATTTTCTCGACCTCTTCTATCAGAATTGGGATAAAACGCAGCGCAATCGTCATCGTCATCGCGAGAGAGTGGGTGTCGAGTCTGAACACTCTCAGCGGCTTCATCAGCGACTCCATCGCGTCAGTAAGCTGCGTCGGTGTCGTTGTATACGTCAGCATTAAGCCGATTACCACGAGAAGCAGAATTCTCAGCGCCATAAAGACGGCATTAAAAATACCGTTCTCGGTAATCTTAAATATCCAGAATTTCACAAGCGGCTCGCCCGTGCCGTAAAAGAGATTCAACAATGCCGTGAAAATCACGACGAAGAGAATCGGGCGCATTCCCTTAAGTATCACGCTGAAACGGATACCCGACATCAGCACAATCATCAGCGTAAACACAGTCGCCACGCCGATGGAAATAAAACTTTTGCAAAAGAATACTGCCACCATCAGAATGAAGATGAGCACGGTTTTCATCCGCGCATCCATACGGTGCAACACAGAATTCCCGGGGAAATACTGCCCGATGGTAATATCGCCCATCATACGCTCACCTCCCGCAGCCTCCTGACTTCCGCCACGGCGTCGTCAAGGGTGAAAATATCGGTGCGGCAAGGTATCCCCCTGTCGTGCAGGCGCAAAAACACATCGGTAATCTCGGGTACATTCAGTCCCATATTCTGGAGTTCCTGTCCGTGGGCGTAGACCTCGCTGACCGTTCCGAAGTAGGCAACTTTGCCCCGATTCATCACGAGCACGCGGCGCGCAATCTTCGCGACATCCTCCATCGAATGCGACACAAAAATCACGGTATTGCCCGCGGCTCTCTGGTAATCTTTAATAAGGGTTAAAATCTTTTCCCTGCCCTTCGGGTCAAGACCCGCGCAAGGCTCGTCAAGAATGAGCACGGCAGGTTTCATCGCGATAATCGACGCGATTGCCACGCGGCGCTTCTGCCCGCCCGAGAGGTCGAAGGGCGACGCCTTCTCGAGTTCGCGGCGGATACCGACAAACGCCATACTCTCATACACGCGCTCTCGGATTTCGCCCTCGGTCAGTCCCATCTGTTTCGGACCGTAGGCGATTTCGTCAAAGACAGTCTCCTCAAAAATCTGGTATTCGGGATACTGGAAGCAAAGACCGACCGCAAAACGCACGGCGCGGATATGCTTCTTATTCTCCTTTGACCAGATGTCCTTGCCGTCGAGGAGAACGCGCCCGTCGTGGGGTTGCAGCAGTCCGTTAAGGTGCTGAATCAGCGTCGACTTACCCGAGCCCGTATGACCGATGACGCCGATTATCTCGCCTCTTTCAGCCGAGAATCCTACGCCCTCAATCGCCGCCGTTTCATACGGCGTGCCGACGGAGTAGAGATATGTTAAATTTTCACATGCAAGTAATGCCATATCAATGTTTGAGAATGCCGTAAAGGGCATCCGCACACTCCTGTGAATTCAAAATGGTTGTATCTTCATTCAGTCCGAGCGCGAAGGCGAGCTTCGTGCTCTGCGGCGCGTCGAGCTGCAAATTCTCCACCGCCGCTATATCGGAAAAGACTTCGCGCGGCGTTCCGTCCAGTTTCACAACGCCGTCGTCGACCACGACCACACGGTCGGCGCGCACCGCCTCGTCCATATTATGGGTGATGAGGAGAATTGTAATCCCCTCTTCTTGATTCAGTTTCAATACGGTGTCGATGACCTCGCGCCGTCCGCTCGGGTCGAGCATCGCGGTCGGTTCATCAAGGACGATGCACCGCGGCTTCATCGCAATAATTCCCGCCACTGCAACGCGCTGCTTCTGTCCGCCCGAGAGGCGATTCGGCGATTTATCGCGAAATTCGTACATCCCGACGGTTTTCAGCGCCTCGTCCACTCGGCGGCGACACTCGTCGGAAGGAACGCCGAGATTCTCCACGCCGAAGGCAACGTCCTCCTCGACAATTGAGGAGACAATCTGGTTGTCGGGATTCTGATAAACCATTCCGACCTGTCGGCGCACCTCAAAGATGCTGTCGTCATTCTTCGTCACCATCCCACAGACGGTCACGCTGCCGCTGTCGGGAAAGAGAATGCCGTTCGTCAGTTTGGCAATCGTCGACTTGCCCGAGCCGTTATGACCGAGTATCGCGGTGAAACTGCCCTCTTCAATTGTCAGATTAAAGTTTTCGAGCACCTTGTTCTCAACGCGGGTCTCCCCCTCGTCGGTAAAGTACGAAAAACTAACATTGTCAAATTTGATTAAGTCCATAGAATTATAAATTATGAATGATGAATGAATGGTGGGCGTTGCCCGCGCCCGATTTTTTTATTATTCGAGCACAGCGAGTAATCGCACTTTATCATTCGGCGAGCCAGATTGCCGTCGTGCCGCAAGGGAGAATTCCCTCGCTGTCGGTGACGGGGAGACCGATTTCGTCCGCCTCACAGGCGCCGCCGCGTTTCTTCGTAATAACATCGTCGATGATATATTTCATCACCGATGCGGAAAGTCCCGTCGTATAGGAATTGAGTATCACGCAGAGCGGCTCGTCGGAAATGACCTGCTCCACAATCGACATAAAGTCGTAAATACTGTCCTCGAGGCGCCACACCTCGCCCTTGGGTCCTCTGCCGTAGGACGGCGGGTCAAGAATAATGATGTCGTACTTGTTCTCACGGCGGATTTCACGCTGCACGAATTTCATACAGTCATCGACAATCCAGCGCACGTTACCGTCCGCGACACCGCTTGCCTCAGCGTTTTCCTTCGCCCAGAGGGTCATACCCTTCGACGCGTCGACATGCACGACGCTCGCGCCCTCCTTAAGGCAGGCAACCGTTGCGGCACCCGTGTAGGCAAAGAGGTTGAGCACCTTTACTTCTTCCCTGCCACTCTCACGGATGACCCTGCGGACGAAGTCCCAGTTCACCGCCTGCTCGGGAAAAAGTCCCGTGTGCTTAAAGCCCATTGTCTTGACATTAAACGTCAGGTCCTTATAGCGCACCTGCCACGCGGCGGGCATACGCTGAAACACCTGCCACTGACCGCCGCCGCTGCGTGAGCGGACATAGCGTGCAGACGCCTGCGCCCAGAGGCGGTGCGTTCTTTCACTTTTCCAGATAACCTGGGGGTCGGGTCGAATCAGTATCTGACGGTTCCACCGCTCCAGTTTCTCACCGTACGAGCAGTCAATCAGCTCGTAGTCTTTCCAATCTTTTGTGTATCTCATATAATTCCTGAATTGAGAGTTGAGAATTAAGAATTAAGGGTGCTGCGCCCAGCTATTTTATTAGCGGAGGGCGAAGCCGGCTCAAATCTTTTATTCTCAATTCTGCATTCTAACTAAGTCTCTCTTTTACAACCTCTGCAATATCGTTGCCGAGCTTGGTAATATGGTCGATATCCTTACCTTCGAGCATGACACGCACAAGCGGCTCGGTGCCCGAGACACGCACGAGAACTCTGCCGTCGCCCATCAGTTCCATCTCCGCCTTCTGCGTTGCGGCGATGATGTACTCGTCGTTATTGTATTTCTGCTTGCCCTCGGGTGACACCTTCACATTGATGAGCACCTGCGGATAAACCTCCATAATCGAAGCGAGTTCCGAAAGTTTTCTGCCCGACTTGACAACGGTCTCGATGAGTTTCACACCCGAGAGTTCACCGTCGCCCGTAGTGGCATAGTCAAGGAAAATCACGTGTCCCGACTGCTCACCGCCGATATTATAGCCGTCTTTGAGCATTCTTTCGAGGACATAGCGGTCACCGACTGCGGTGCGCGCACAGTTAATACCGTGTGCGTCGCAGAATTTGAAGAATCCCATATTACTCATAACGGTGACAACCGCGGTATCCTGCTTGAGGGTGCCTTCTTCCTTCATTCGCTTTGCACAGATGGCGATGACCTTGTCACCGTCGACAAGTGCGCCGTTTTCATCGACCGCGAGCATTCTGTCCGCGTCGCCGTCAAAGGCGAGACCGAGGTCGAGATTCGCATCGCGTACAAAGTTCATCAGTTCCTCGGGATGGGTGGAGCCGCAGCCGTCGTTAATATTCGTGCCGTCCGGGGTGTCCGAGAGCATAATGCATTTCGCACCGAGGGCGGTAAAAATTTCTTTAGCGCAGACGGAGGCGGAGCCGTTAGCGCAGTCAAGCGCGATTCTCATTCCGTCAAAGCGGACCTCCGCCGTGCTGACGACATGGTCGATATAATCGCTGACTGCTGTTTTTGAGTAAAGTCTGTTGCCGACCTCACCGCCGATTTTAAGGGCGGGATGCTCGGCGCCGTCGAGGATAATCGCCTCGATTTCCTCCTCAATCGCGTCATCGAGTTTATAACCCGTTTTCTGGAAAATTTTGATACCGTTGTACTCGCAGGGGTTGTGGGAAGCGGAAATCATAATACCCGCCTCGCACTCATACTTGCCGACGAGGTATGCTACGGCGGGGGTCGGTACCACGCCGACCGAGAGCACATTACAGCCGACCGAGGTCAGTCCTGCAGTGAGCGCTGCCTCAAGCATATCGCCCGACGCTCTCGTATCCTTGCCGATGAGCACGGTGGGTTTTGCGCTCTTCGCCTCTTTAAGCAATACTGTCGCTGCTGCAGAGCCAATCTGCATCGCGAGTTCGTTGGTTAAATCCTTATTTGCGACGCCTCTGACGCCGTCCGTTCCGAATAATCTGCCCATTGTTTATGTCCTTTCAATGAAATCTGTAGGGGTCAATCATGATTGACCCGCGGGCGATTCGTGAATCGCCCCTACATATCAAGTTTAGTTTGTGCCGTGTTGTTGCCGTTCGGATTGAATTCAATACCGAGATGCTCATAGCCGGCGGGAGTGACAACTCTGCCGCGCGGAGTGCGGGCAAGGAAACCAATCTGCATCAGATAAGGCTCGTAAACATCCTCAATCGTCACGCTCTCCTCACCGATTGCCGCGGCAATCGTCTCAAGTCCGACGGGGCCGCCGTTATAATTACGCACCATTGTCGTCAGAAGGCGGCGGTCAATCGCGTCAAGACCGAGAGCGTCTATATCCATACTCGAGAGCGCCTCCTCGGCAGCCGCTTTCGTAATCACGCCCTTGTGCTTCACCTCGGCAAAATCGCGCGAACGTTTAAGCAAGCGATTGGCGATACGCGGGGTGCCGCGCGAGCGGCTGGCAATCTGATACGCGCCGTCCTCGTCGAGCGGAATCTCGAGAATCTTCGACGAACGGGTAACAATTTCCGACAGTTCCTCGTTTGTATACATCTCAAGGCGCAGGATAACGCCGAAACGGTCACGCAGCGGCGCCGAAATCTGTCCGGCTCTCGTGGTCGCGCCAATCAGCGTAAATCTCGGCAGCGAGAGCTGGAAGCTGCGCGCCGAAGGTCCCTTGCCGATAATAATATCAATCTTGCCGTCCTCCATCGCAGGATAGAGGATTTCCTCGACAGTACGGTTTAAGCGGTGTATTTCGTCGATAAAGAGCACATCACCGCTCTCAAGATTCGAGAGAATCGCCACGAGGTCGCCCTGCTTTTCAATTGCAGGGCCCGAGGTAATGCGCAAATTTACGCCCATCTCGTTCGCCACAATGCCCGCAAGCGTTGTCTTGCCGAGACCGGGGGGACCGTAGAGCAGCACATGGTCGAGCGCCTCGCCCCTGCGTTTTGCCGCCTCGATATAAATAGCGAGATTCTCCTTCGCCTTTTTCTGTCCGATATAGTCGCTCAGACGCTTCGGGCGCAGCGAGTTTTCTATTTCCGTATCTTCAGGAGTGTACTCGGGAGCAGCCAGCCTGCTCTCGAAATCCATTTCATTTTCAATCATCAAATCACCTGATTATTTATGAATTATGAGTTATAACTGAGAAGAAAGTTCTCTGAGTCCCTTCCGTACCATATCATCGACGGAGAGGGACTTATCCATCGCGCCGACGACGGTTGCCGCGTCGCTCTGGTTAAAGCCAAGGGAGACGAGCACTTCGACCGCCTCCTGTGCGCCTTCTGATGAAGCGACGGATTGCGCATTCTGTACCGCCTGCGCCGAGCCGCCAAGACCGACCATCTTATCCTTCAGTTCCAGCACCACACGCTCGGCAGTTTTTTTGCCGACGCCGTTTGCCATCGTAATCGCACGGACATCGCCGCTCGAGACAGCTACTGAGAGTTTCGACGGACTGAGCACGCTGAGGATGGCGATAGCTGCCTTCGGTCCGATGCCGCTGACGGAAATCAGCAGTTTGAATGCCTCGAGTTCGTCCGGCTCATAAAAGCCGAAGAGGTCGAGCGCATCCTCACGCACGGACATATAGGTAAACAAATTCACTTCATTGCCGATGGATGGGAGTTCCTTCAGCGTCGTCATACTGACGAAGCACTTAAATCCCACACCACCGCACTCTACCACGGCAAAACTCGGGTCAGTGTAGGTAAGCGTTCCTTTGATATTATAAATCATAATTTCTCCATTCTCTTTTTAGAGTTTTGCAAACGCCGAACCGCTTGCGTGCGCGTGGCAAATCGCCATTGCGAGGGCGTCGGCGGTATCGTCAGGTTTCGGCACGGCGGGGAGACCGAGAATGCTCTTCGTCATCTCCTGCACCTGCTTCTTCTCCGCTCTGCCGTAACCGGTAACGGACTGCTTAACCTGCAGCGGTGTGTACTCATAAATATCGCGACCGTACATCTGCGCCGCAAGGGTAATAACACCCCTCGCCTGCGCCACGTCAATGACAGTCTTCTGATTCGAGTTATAGAAGAGCTTTTCCATACTCATTGCGTCGGGTTTGTACTTCTCAAAAAGGTAACTCATATCGTTATAGATAATCTGCAGCCTCTCGGGAAAGGGCGTATGAGCCTCGGTTGTAATCGCACCGTAGCCGAGCACGTGAAAATGCCCGTGGCTGTATTCAAGAACGCCCCAGCCTACGATTGCATAGCCCGGGTCAATGCCTAAGACGACCATTTCGCCCACTCCCCCATTCTTTATTCGGTATATTATACCACATCATAGCAGTAATTGCAATATTATAATTAAATATATTAAGGTGTTAGGTTATAGGTGTTAGGTTTTAGTAATAGCGAACGCTTGGTTTATTCTTCATCCTCTACTCGCGGCTTTTGCTGACAAACAAAAAAAGGAACTGCGGTGCAGTTCCTACAGCGTGTCGAAAAACTATGTAAACAAGTTCGACACGCTGTGAGACTATTGAAAAAGATGCAGAATTTTGTATTTTGCGAGTGGGAGCTGTACGATGGTACTGCCCCCGAGCAAAAGACAAAAAGCACCAAAAATCCCGAAAACTCAATGTTTTCGGGATTTTTACACCTCATCCACCGCAAGCGGTCCCCCTTTTGCTAGCGCAGACGCTCCCCTCTGTCACTTCGTGACATCTCCCCGTTAAGCGGGGAGTGCCTCAAGGGGAAGGCTTTAATAAGTTTCATTGTTTTGGTGCGTTTGTGCGCTTTTTCGACAGTCTCAAGGAACTGCGGTGCAGTTCCTATCTCTTAATCTGATGGATGAATTTGTCAAGTTCGGTGGTGTTATACGTATAGAGTTTTTCATCCGTATTGGGGATATAATAACGAGTTTTTACCTCGCCGTTGAGGACGGTAAACGCCTGCTTAAGCGTGTTGACCATATAATCGGCATTCTGGCGGGCATTGGAGCCGCTCGCGATGAGTACGCCGACCTTCTTCGGTTTTTCTATCGGCGGATTGGCACCGCGGCAGAAGCGCGCCGAATAGTAGCGCTGAAAACGGTCAATTACTGCTTTGAGCGGAGCTGGGAAAAAATTATTATATACCGGGGTAAAAAAGACGATATAGTCCGCCTCCTCGAAATCCTCAAAGAAGATGTCGAGGTCCTTATTCGCGCAGCCATCGTGCAGTTCGCAGTAACCGCACGCCGTACACGGCGCAGGTGCCAGTTTATAGACATCGTACTGCTTGATTTCACAATCGGCAAAGGCGGGCTTTACCTGCCGGATTACCTCTGCGCAGACGCCCTTTTCACGCGGCGACGCATTTATTATTAATAACTTTTCCATCATAATTACCAAAATAGTAGGGCGGAAAATCCGCCCTGCTCATTCCTATTCCTTAAACTGATACCGTATCCCGTTATCCTCACACCAGCGTTTTGCCTTATCATCTACATACTGATGTTCAAAGGCAATATACGACTCACTGATTTCAGGATAGATGTGAAAATATTTCCAAAAATTCTCCACATACTCGCTACCCTGATAGTTTTCGAGAGCTTCGCGCAATTTTTTGCGCTCAATCGTGGAAATAAACGCGCGGATGACCTCCTCGCTTGAAACAGAAAAATACGGGATATATCCCAGCGATATAAAATACTCGCTGTGCGACATATCATTCGGTTGGTCGAGTTCTGAAAGCTCGGCATCGGATTTAATCGTGTAATCCTTCAGTGAAAACCAGTATTCACCAACACCGCCCCAGCCTTTCCGCAGGGCTACTTCATCAAACTCTAATGTATTCATTCTCCTTCTACCTCTTAATCAATAAATTTTGCTGAGTTGCTTAATCTATGGATTTCATCAGTCCGCCGTTTTTAATAATATTTTGAATAAACTCCGGAAACGGCTGTGCCTGATACACCTTGCCGGTGGTGAGATTCTTAATAATACCGGTATCGAAATCGACTTCAACCTCGTCGTTTGCCTGAATATCGCGCGCTGCCTCGTCACATTCGAGAATCGCAAGACCGATATTAATCGCGTTGCGGTAGAAAATACGCGCAAAAGTGGATGCGATAACGCAGCTGATGCCCGACGCTTTAATCGCAATCGGGGCATGCTCACGCGAGGAGCCGCAGCCGAAATTTGCCTCGGCAACCATAATGTCGCCCGCCTTTACATTCTTCGCAAAATCCGCGTCAATATCCTCCATACAGTGGGAAGCGAGCCACGCCTCGTCGCTGCGGTTGAGATAGCGTGCGGGGATGATAACATCGGTATCGACATTGTCGCCGAATTTATGTACTCTGCCCTGTACCTTCATACTTACACCTCCTCGGGATTTGCGACATAGCCCTTCACAGCGGAAGCAGCTGCTACTGCGGGCGATGCGAGATAAATCTCTGAATCGATATGTCCCATTCTACCGACGAAATTACGGTTAGAAGTAGATACTGCCTTTTCGCCCGAGGCGAGAATGCCCATATGTCCGCCGAGACAAGGACCGCAGGTCGGAGTTGAAACAATCGCGCCTGCGTTCACAAAAATCTCCGCAAGACCTTCTTTAATACAATCCAGATAAATCTGCTGGGTTGCCGGAATCACGATGACACGCACGCCGTCGGCAACTTTTCTGTCCCTGAGGATTTCAGCAGCGATACGCATATCCTCCATCCGACCGTTGGTACACGAGCCGATGACAACCTGGTCAATCGCGATGCTGCCCGCCGGGATTTCGTCAATTGTTTTCGTATTTTCGGGAAGGTGCGGGAACGCGACCGTCGGGCGCAGCGCCGAAAGGTCAACGGTAATCACGCTGTCATACTCCGCATCGGCGTCAGCCTCATACACCTTATACGCGCGCTCGCTTCTACCCTTTACGTAGTCGAGGGTAATCTCGTCAACCGGGAAAATGCCGTTCTTTGCACCGCATTCAATCGCCATATTGGCGATGGTAAGTCTGTCATCCATCGACAGTTCACGAATGCCGTCGCCCGTAAACTCAAGAGACTTATAGAGCGCACCGTCCACGCCGATTTCACCGATGATGTGGAGGATAACATCCTTACCGGAAATATACTGATTCTTCTTACCCGTAACGACTACCTGAATCGCAGGCGGAACCTTAAACCAAGTCTTGCCCGTTACCATACCCGCTGCCATATCGGTCGAGCCGACGCCTGTGGAAAACGCACCAAGTGCGCCGTAGGTACAGGTATGTGAATCCGCGCCGATAATGCAGTCGCCGCAGGTCACGATGCCCTGCTCGGGCAGGAGCGCATGCTCAATACCCATATTGCCGACATCGAAATAATGCGTGATGCCGTGCTCCTTGGCAAAGGAGCGCACCTGCTTGCAGTTCTCCGCGGATTGGATATCCTTATTCGGAGTAAAGTGGTCCATCACAAGCGAGATTCTCGTCTTGTCAAACACCGTTTTCTTCTCAAATTTATTCATCTCATTAATGGCGACCGGAGAGGTAACGTCGTTGCCGAGTACCATATCAAGTTTCGCTTCAATGAGCTGTCCTGCCACTACGCTGTCAAGTCCTGCGTGGGCGGCAAGAATCTTTTGTGTCATTGTCATTCCCATATTGTAAGATTCCTTTGAATTAGTTCTCAGTTTCCATTATCTGGATTCCGGATTCTGATGATGTAAGCGTTTATGCATTTACATCATCCGTGAACGAGCCGGCGCCGCGCTGCAGCGAAGTGATACCCGTTCTGGCAAGTTCGACGATACCGAAATTTTCCTCGAGATAGCCGACGAACTCGTCGATGGTCTCGCCCGTACCCGTGAACTCGAGCGTAATGGTCTCAGTCGAGACGTCGAGCACACGCGCACCAAATGACGCATTATAAGCAAGCACGGCATTCTTATTATCAATGCCCTGCGCTTTAATTTTAATCAGCAGCAACTCGGACGATACGGAATTTTCGTCGGTAAGCTCGCTGACTTTTTTGACGATTTCGAGTTTGGAAAGCTGGCGCTTAATCTGGCGGAAGTTTTCCGGCTCGGTGTAGGTTTCAATCGTCATACGCGAGAACGCCTCGTCCTCGGTTTCACTAACGGTGAGGGAGGAAATATTATATCCTCGTCTGGAAAAGAGGCTCGCCACACGCTGAAGAACACCGCTCTCGTTGTCAACAAGAACTGACAAAATCAATTTTTCTTTCATATCGCGCCTCCTTAAAATACTTCAATAATATCCGTATGAGCGCCGCCCGGCGGAATCATCGGGAGAACATTCGAATCGGGGCTGATGCGGCAGTCAACGAGAACGGGACCGTCATAGGCAATTGCTTCCTTCACCACAGCATCAATATCATCGTTTGTATTAATACGCAGACCTTTTACGCCAAACGCCTCGGCAACCTTGACGAAATCCGTCTTACGGTTCGGGTCGGTGTCAGCAAAACGGTTAGCATAAAAGAGTTTCTGCCACTGGCGTACCATACCGAGCACCTTGTTATTGAGGATAAACACCTTGACCGGTACATTGTACGACGCCATGGTTGCAAGCTCTGCAAGATTCATATGGAAGCCACCGTCGCCCGCAAACATTACAACCGTTCTGTCGGGCTTGCCTATCTGGCCGCCGATGGAGGCGCCCATAGAATAGCCCATCGTGCCAAGGCCGCCCGAAGTGAGCAGGGTTCTCGGCTGCTTAAATTTATAGAACTGTGCCGCCCAGAGCTGATGCTGACCGACGTCGGTAACGACAAGCGTATCATTAGGTGTGCACGCATCAATCTTTTCAATCAGCGTCTGCGGGTTGACGAAATCTTCAATCTGCGTCTGGACAAACGGACGGCGGAAGGTTTCAATCTCCGCTCTCCACGCGCTGTGGTCGAGCTGCTCAACGGCTCTTGTCAGGGCGGGAATCAGTTCCTTCAGGTCACCGCGAAGATGGTAGTTGGAATTGAGGTTCTTGTCCATCTCGGCAGCGTCAATATCAATATGGAGAATTTCAGCATTCGGGGCAAACTTCCCTCTATTTCCCGCTACACGGTCGGAGAAACGCGCGCCGCAGGTGATGAGAACATCGCAGTCGTGCGCCGCCTTGTTACACTCGAAGTGACCGTGCATACCGATGAGTCCGAGATGGAGCGGGTGTCCGTTCGGAAACGCGCCGAGACCCATAAGCGTGGAAACAACGGGTGCGTCAATCTTCTCGGCGAAGGTGATTAAATCCTCACCGACATCCGACAGTACCGTGCCGCCGCCGACATAGATAAGCGGTTTCTTCGCAGAACGAATCAACTCAAGCGCACGGTCAAAAGTACCCTCAACGGGCTGCGGCGCAGGAGCGGGCTCCTGAGCAGGCTCGGGAACATATTCGCAAACCGCCGCTGTAACATCCTTAGGAATATCAATCAATACGGGACCGGGTCTGCCGCTCAGCGCAATCTTAAATGCCTTGCGAATGGTGGGAGCGAGGTCCTCGACATGCTTTACAAAGAAATTATGCTTGGTAATCGGCATCGTAATACCGCAAATATCCACTTCCTGGAAAGTGTCTCTGCCGATAAGAGGGTTGGCAACATTCGCCGTGATTGCCACAACGGGAATGGAGTCGAGGTAGGCAGTGGCAATACCCGTCACGAGATTCGTCGCGCCGGGACCCGAAGTCGCAAAGCAGACACCGACCTTGCCGGTCGCGCGTGCATATCCGTCAGCCGCGTGAGCAGCGCCCTGCTCGTGAGCCGTGAGGATATGATTAAATGTATCGCCGTACTTGTACAGCTCGTCAAAGATGTTGAGAATCGTACCACCCGGATAACCGAAGATGGTATCAACGCCTTGCTCTTTGAGTGTCTCAAGAACAATTTGTGAACCATTGAGTTCCATATAATCCTCTCCTTTTCTTTATATTAGAATAGATATGCATAATATTTTAGTGTATTTGTCTCGCGTTGTCAAGATTTATTTGCACTTGTAAAAAATTTGGTATTGGTATATAATGTGTTTTATCAAATTGAATGGAGATAATAACAAATGAAACTTGGTATGGTTGGTCTGCCGAATGTCGGCAAGAGCACACTGTTTAATGCGATAACCAATGCGGGCGCGCAGAGCGCGAACTATCCGTTTTGCACCATTGAGCCGAATGTCGGTATGGTAAGCGTACCGGACGAGCGTCTCGATAAGCTCGCCGAAATGTACAACCCCGATAAATTCACGCCTGCCACGATTGAGTTCGTGGACATTGCGGGGCTCGTCAAAGGCGCAAGCAAGGGCGAAGGTCTGGGTAACAAATTCCTCTCGCACATCCGAGAGGTGGACGCGGTCATTCACGTTGTCAGATGTTTTGAAAACGATGACATCACCCATGTCGACGGCAATATTGACCCCGCGCGCGACATCGAGACAATCAATCTCGAGCTCATCCTTTCCGACCTCGAAATCCTCTCCCGCCGTCTCGATAACCGCAAAAAAGCGATGAAGGGCGACAAGACGCTTGCCACCGAGGTAGCATTCCTCGAGCGACTGGTTGCCGAAATGGAGACGGGCAAAACCGCCAGAAGTGTGGAAATCAGCGAGGACGAGCTGGAATTCCTCAAGGATGTCGCACTGCTCACAATTAAGCCCGTTATCTACGCCTGCAATATGGGCGAGAACGATTTCATCGGCGGAATTGACAACAATAAATACTATAAATTGGTACAGGAAATCGCTGCTGCGGAAGGTGCTGAAACCTTCCCGATTTGTGCCGAGATGGAGGCGCAGATTGCCGAACTCGAGCCGGACGAAAAGGAGATGTTTCTCTCCGATATGGGACTCGAAAAATCGGGTCTCGACCGTCTTATCAAGAAGAGCTATTCCCTGCTTGGTCTGATTAGTTACCTCACCGCGGGCAAACCCGAGGTCAGAGCATGGACGATTAAAAACGGCACCAAAGCTCCCCAGGCAGCGGGCAAGATTCACACCGATTTCGAGCGCGGTTTCATCCGTGCCGAGGTCATTGCATTTGACGATTTAATGGCGTGCGGCAGTATGGCAGCAGCAAAGGAAAAAGGTCTCGTCAGAAGCGAGGGCAAAGAGTATGTGATGAAGGACGGAGATATTGTACTTTTTCGCTTCAATGTATAAATTTTGCTTAATTAGTCACTTTATGAATAAGTGTCTATTTACGCGAAAAACTGTTGACTTAATACAAAAATTTTAGTAATATCTAATCATGATTGGAGGAGCTTATGTCTGAATACACAAATGATACAGATAACGAGCTTCTTGAAAAAATCAAAAATGACGACAAATTTGCGATGAACGCACTCATCGAGCGCTACCGCAGCACGGTTGAGGCAATCGCGATGAAGTACATCAACTCCCCTCTTGAAAAGGAAGATTTAGTCCAGGAGGGTATGATTGGACTACTCGCCGCCATCAATTCCTATCGCTGCGATAAGGGCGCCAAATTTGTTACCTACGCATCACGGTGCGTGAATAATTCTGTTCAGACAGCACTCCGTAAATTTTCAAGAATGAAGGACATTCCGCCGTCCAATATTGTCACTCTTGAGGAGGATTATTTCGAAAACCTTACGGGCTTAAGTGCAGAGGACGAATACCTTGCAAAAGAGAGTGTTTCGACCTTAACAGAAGTTTTGTACGAAGGGCTATCAAGCTTTGAAAATGAGGTACTGCGACTCTATATTGTCGGCTGTCCCTATGGAGAAATTGCTGCTCGTCTCGGCAAAAATCCCAAAGCGATTGATAATGCTATTCAACGTATTCGCAAGAAACTCGCAGGAGTTGCTTTTTGAATATTTTCCCCAGCATCTACGGTTGCGGCGCTTGCCAAAACCCTTTTCCCCAGGCAAATCTTTAGAGAGGTAGAAAAGTGAAATGTACGAAGACAAAGTTTTAGTTTGCAAGGAATGCAACAAGGAATTTGTTTTCACTGCAGGTGAGCAGGAGTTCTACGCTGAAAAGGGTTTCGTCAATGAGCCTCAGCGTTGCAAGGAATGCAGAGATAAGAGAAAAGCTGCTGCAAGAGCCCCCAGAGAAATGCACGATGCTGTATGCGCTCAGTGCGGTAAATCCTGTAAGGTACCGTTTGAGCCCAAAGAAGACAGACCCGTTTACTGTAGTGAATGTTTTGCTAAGATTCAGGAAGCTGAACAGGCAGAAACAGAAGAATAAGATATTAGCCGCCCACAGAGGCGGCTTTAATCTTTATATTACGAATTGAGGTTACTCGCTGTGCTCGTATAATAAATAAATCCGCACCATCGGTATGGTGCGGATTTATTTGGCGCAGAAGGAGAGATTCGAACTCTCGCGGCGGTTGCCCACCCTACGCCCTTAGCAGGGGCGCCTCGTCACCAGCTTGAGTACTTCTGCGTGTAACTTGCGTAATTCCTGTCAAGTTGTATGCACTTATCAGTGCTAAATTACTTTATCATACTCGATAAAAAATGTCAAGAGTAATCTTGCTAATCGGGTCAAAATTTTTCTTGACAATCAATGCTCTGTATGTTACTATATCTAAGCATTAAATACACGCAGAGGTATCGAAGTGGTCATAACGAGGCGGTCTTGAAAACCGTTTGGGTTCACGCCCGCGTGGGTTCGAATCCCACCCTCTGCGCCAAAAAGAACCACCGTTTAAGGTGGTTCTTTTTTTAGTGATTGAGCAGATGAGTAATGCTCGTCCTTACAAATATGTTTTAAGCTAACAGCGCGCTGACTTCTTTCAGCCGACGTCCGACATCTTCGGGACGGTGGGCATCGGAGCCGAGGGAAAAAGTAACGCCCTCCTCCTTCGCAATCTGAAGGAACTGCGGGTTGATGCCGAGACCTTTGGCGGTATTCATCTCAATCATTACGCCGTGCTTTACTGCGTTTTGGCTGAGTGCACGGTAGGTATCCGCAAGGTCATCATCGGGATAAATCCCGTGGCAACGGATTAAATCGGGGTGTGCAATAATATCAAAAATGCCGCTCTCAATCAGTGTATTCGACATCTCGTAGTAGCGGCGATAGAGATGATTCACATCTTTACCGAGCCACTGATATTTACGCTGATTAAAGGTCCAGTTATCAATCCAGTGCACCGAGCCGAGCACATAGTCGAGTTCGCACTGATTCACCAAACCGCGTAAAAAATCCGCGTGCTGTTCAAACCAACAGACTTCAAGTCCGAAATTGATTTTCACAGGATAATCACTGCTTCTGATTAAGTCCATCAACCGCCTGTACTCGTCGAGGGTATGGGCGGTCTTAATTTTACCGTCGAGCCATCGGCGCTGATAGAGGCTGTACTCCCCGGCTTCCCGAAACGCCGGGTGGAATTCACGAAGGCGCACGGTATGCTCGAGGAGGTTTATCTCATCAATTTCCATCTTCACCGCCTGCGCGACGAAGCGGTCAATCCATGCCTTCTCATACGGTCCGCGCTCAATATGAATATGTAAATCCTGCATAATAGTACCCAAATATAATAATCAAGTGTAAAGTGTTTATGCGGTAAATTCTGCCGTCTTGCGCTCAAAACAATAATACAACATTACGGCGGACTTTCTTCTCAACTATCGAAAGTGCCACCGGCACTTTCTCCCAAAAATACTCAGCAGCAAGCTGCACAGTATTTTTGGAGTTCGTTTCAAGTCTGCCATAATAGAAAAATTACTGAATAGGAATATCCTATTCAGTAATTTTTGGAGCTGATAGGCGGACTTGAACCGCCGACCTCATCCTTACCAAGGATGCGCTCTACCGCCTGAGCCATATCAGCATAATATGGCGACCCGGAACGGGCTCGAACCGTCGACCTCCAGCGTGACAGGCTGGCGTTCTAACCAACTGAACTACCGGGCCATTTTTCTCTGCCTATGTATTATAACGAAACGAATATGAATTGTCAAGAACTATTTTCATTTTATTTAACATATTATCCACGCTCCGTTTCGGGAGGGTCAGGAGACCCTCCCTTACTTATTTTTGATAAAGAGTTTATTATCCGCACATTTCCAGATGCAGATGTGGCCGCTCGGGATTTTTGCCCAGAGATTGCCCGAATCGAGCAGCTTTGTTGACTTAATTGTGACAGAAGTGCCCTTTTTCAGATAAGCGGGAGCGTTCGGGTCGGTCGAGGTGGCGTGGCGCCTACCATCGGTTGTGAGCTCTCGTACCGCTTTCATCTCTGTCTTAATACCGTAGCCGCGATAGACACCGCGCTTTTCCTTCAGTTGATAGGTGCCGTAGCGAACCTTTGGCGGTGAGGCGATATTCTTCTGATTCTTCGGGCGGAGGTAGCCTTTAATTCCCTTCTTTGTATGGCGTACCTTATGCATCGCTTTGCCACCGAAATTCTGGTCATAGGTGAATATATATGCACCTTCGCTCTTGCCCGTTGCAATCGCAATATGCCCGTATTTTGACGACCCGTTATAGAGTTTGCCCCACACGACGAGGTCGCCGCGCTGCGGCGGATTCTTCGTCTTGAACGGGATGCGGTCAAAGTATTTCTTCAGATAGGTGTCCTCATAATCGTCGTAATACGCATAGGCGTCGCCGATACTTTGCGGGTGAACGCCTATCACCTTATCAATATACAGTTTAGCAAGGTCGACGCACTGCACGCCGCTCGTACCGTCAAAATCGGTGCTTTTACCGAGATACCGTTTCACAAACGCATCAAATTTCATCAAATCACTCCCCACTATAATGTATTCTAATATAGAAACAGCGTGACAGCGGTATACAAAAGTTTTGCATAATTTTGCAATAGTTTTGTATATTTTTACATTTCTTGCCGTTTCCTATTGACATCGTTGATAATTGTTCTATAATAAAATTAAAATAAATTCGGGAGAATGTATAAAAATGACAAAAATATTCATCGACGGCTCGCAGGGTACGACGGGTCTGAAGATATATGAACGGTTTGCAGGACGCGACGGTATCGAACTCCTCAAAATTGACGAGGATAAGCGCAAGGACGCACAGGAAAGGGCTAAGATGATTAACGCATCGGACATCACCTTTCTCTGTCTCCCCGACGCGGCAAGCATCGAGGCAGTGTCGCTCGTCGAAAATGACGCGGTAAAAATCATCGACACCTCGACGGCGCACCGAACGAATCCCGAATGGGCATACGGTTTTGCCGAACTCGACAAAGCATTCAGGGAGAAGATAAGAACATCGCACCGCATCGCCGTTCCCGGCTGCTATGCGAGCGGATTCAACGCGATTGTGTATCCACTAGTCAACCACGGTGTAATAAAACCCGACTATCCCCTCACCTGCTACGCGATGAGCGGCTATACGGGAGCGGGAAAGAAAGGTATCGCGCAATACGAGGATCCAAACAGGGACGGCGAACTCGACTCTCCGAGACAATACGCACTCTCCCAGGAGCATAAGCATCTGAAAGAGATGAAGGCTATCAGCGGACTGTCGCGCATCCCCTTCTTCGCACCGCATATCTGCGACTACCCGCGTGGTATGGTCGTGAGTATTCCTCTCTTTGCCGATATGCTCGATAAGAAGATGACGAAAGCGGACATCCGCGAGGTTTTCGCTTCTCACTACGAAGGCGAGAATTTCATCAAGGTACGCGACCTCGGATACAGCGAGAGTATGATAGGCGCCAACAATTTTGCGGGACGCGATGATATGGAAATCGAAGTGAACGGTAATGACGAGCGTATCCTCGTCACGGCGCGCTTTGACAATCTCGGCAAGGGCGCGAGCGGCGCAGCAATTCAGTGCATGAACATCGCGCTCGGACTTGACGAAACCACGGGATTACATTTAGGAGAATAAGTATGGAACATAATTTTAAGTATTTAGACGGCGGTATCTGTGCGGCGCAGGGATATAAGGCAAGCGGTACCTACTGCGGTATTAAGCGCCCTGCAAACGATACCCCCGACACGAAGCATAAAAACGACATCTGCCTTTTCACCTCGGATGTGCCCGCGAACGCGGCGGCGGTCTACACACAAAACAAGGTCAAGGGAGCGCCAATTCTCGTAACAAAGGCAAATCTCGAAAAATCCGGCGGTAAGGCTACGGCGGTAATTGCGAACTCTAAGAACGCCAACACCTGCAATGCAGACGGCGTGGAAAAGGCGCAGAAAATGTGCGACCTTGTGGCAGAGGAACTCGGTATTCCGAGCGAAGAAGTTATCGTTGCCTCGACGGGCGTCATCGGACAAATTCTCCCCATCGAGCCGATTGAAGCGGCGGTACCCGTGCTGGCAAAGGGTCTTGGCTACAACAAGCATCTCGAGGCGGCAACCGCGATTATGACAACCGACACAGTCAAGAAGGAATACGCCGTTGCGTTTGAAATCGGCGGCAAAACTTGCAGGCTCGGCGGTATGGCGAAGGGCTCGGGAATGATTCACCCGAATATGGCTACCACCCTAAATTTCATCACGACCGACTGCGCCATTTCGAGCGAAATGCTCCAAAAGGCGCTCAGCGAAATCGTTAAGGTCACCTACAACTGTCTTTCGGTTGACGGCGACACCTCGACAAACGATATGGTCAGCCTGATGGCAAACGGACTCGCGGGTAACGACGAAATCACCGCTGAGGGTGAATACTACGAAACCTTCAAGGCGGCACTATATGAAGTGATGGCAAACCTCACGAGAATGCTCGCCAAGGATGGCGAGGGCGCTACGAAGCTACTCGAATGTATTTGCGAAGGGTCTAAGGACAAGGACACGGCAATTACGGTTGCCAAGAGCGTCGTATGCTCCACCCTCTTCAAGGCGGCGATGTTCGGCGAGGACGCCAACTGGGGCCGTGTGCTCTGTGCCATCGGTTATGCCGACGCAGAATTCGATATTAATAAAGTCGATGTCACACTCGCAAGTTCGCTCGGCGAAATCGAGGTTTGCAAGAACGGCGCGGGAGTGCAGTTCAGCGAGGAATTCGCGGCAAAGGTACTCTCGGCTGATGAGATTGAGATACGCGTCAGTCTCCACGATGGTACATACAACGCCACGGCGTGGGGATGCGATTTAACTTACGATTATGTGAAGATTAACGGGGATTACAGAACTTAATCATGAATAATAAATGATAAATTAAGGGAGTGCTTCGCCCTCACTTATAAAAATGAAATCGACGATTGTATTTCCCCTCATCCGTCA
Source organism: Oscillospiraceae bacterium (assembly GCA_015066525.1). Classification (GTDB taxonomy): domain Bacteria; phylum Bacillota; class Clostridia; order Oscillospirales; family Acutalibacteraceae; genus Eubacterium_R. Next base: position 20,657 of record SVOG01000030.1, read on the forward strand.
GCCTGAGACTGACACATTTCCCCGAGGGGGAAGGCAAATTAGATTGGAGATTATATATGAACATAGACAACAAACAGAAAGCGCAGATACTTGCTGAAGCGCTACCGAATATCCAGATGTACCGCGGCAAGATTATCGTTGTGAAATACGGCGGTAACGCGATGATTAACGAGGAACTCAAGGAAGCGGTTATGCGTGACCTCGTGCTTCTCACAACCATCGGTATCAAAGTCGTACTCGTTCACGGCGGCGGTCCGGCGATTAATAAGACGCTCGATATGATGCATATCGAGAGCAAATTTGCAGACGGACTGCGCGTCACCGACAAAGACACTGTCGATGTCGTTCAGATGGTGCTCGCAGGCAAGGTAAACAAAGACCTCGTCTGCAAAATCGGCAACCTCGGCGGTCACGCGCTCGGTCTCTCGGGTATGGACGGCAATATGATTAAATGCAAGCCGCTCGACGAGACGCACGGATATGTGGGCGAGATTATCGAGACGGATATGGAGGCGGTGAACGAAATCCTCGATAACGGGTGGATTCCCGTCATCTCCACCATTGGCTACGACGAAAACGGCGCTTGCTACAACATCAATGCCGACACCGTAGCCGCCGCGATAGCGGGCGCGCTCAAGGCGGAGGCGCTCATCTCGATGACCGACACCATCGGTCTCTGCCGTGACAAGGACGACCCCGATACGCTGATTCACCGCGTCTATGTTTCCGACACGCCCGCACTGATTGCGGAGGGGATTATCAGCGGCGGTATGATTCCCAAAATTGACGGTATGACCCAGGCGCTGCGCCAGGGATGCAAGAAAGCATTTATCATCGACGGACGCGTTCCCCACTCGATACTGATGGAAATGCTGACAGATGAAGGTATGGGAACGATGTTCAGAATTACCAAATAGCCTCAAGGCTCAAGGATTGCCCTGCGGGCAAAAGGCTCAAGTAGGGGCGATTCACGAATCGCCCGTTCAACACGATGGAGATGAATGATGAATACGAAAGAACTGGACAACGAATACGTGGCTCATGCGTACGGGCGCTTTGATGTCTGCTTAAAGGAAGGCAAAGGCGCGGTACTCATTGACGAAGACGGAAAGAAATACATTGATTTCGGCTCGGGTATCGGCGTCAACGCCTTTGGCATTGCTGACGACGAGTGGAAAGCGGCGGTCATCGCCCAGCTCGACAAGGTGCAGCACACCAGCAACCTCTACTACACCCGCCCCTGCGCCGAACTCGCTGCACTGCTCTGCCAAAAAACAGGGCTGAACAAAGTCTTTTTTGCAAACTCAGGCGCGGAGGCAAACGAGGGCGCGATTAAATTCGCGAGAAAATATAGTTTCGACACCTACGGAGAAGGCAGAAAGACGATTATCACCCTCAACGACTCCTTCCATGGCAGGACGATTACCACGCTCGCAGCGACGGGACAGGATGTTTTCCACACGACCTTCGGTCCGTTTACGCAAGGATTCAAATACTGCCCCGCGAACGATGTAAAGTCACTGCAGGAAATGATTACGGACGATGTCTGCGCGATTATGTTTGAGTGCATTCAGGGCGAAGGCGGTGTCAACACGCTGACGCAGGAATTCATCTCCGCCATCGCGGATATTGCTAAGGAAAAGGATATTCTGATGATTTGCGACGAAGTACAGACGGGCAACGGCAGAACGGGAAAATACTTCGCCTATGAGCATTACGGCATCACGCCCGACATTGTGACGACGGCAAAGGGACTTGGCGGCGGACTGCCGATTGGCGCTGTACTCTTCGGTGAAAAGGTAGCCGACTGTGTCACCCCCTCGAGTCACGGCTCGACCTTCGGCGGCAATCCGATTGCGGCTGCCGGTGCGGTCAATATCGTCAGCCGGATTGACGACACACTGCTCGCAGACGTCCTCGCAAAGAGTGACTACATCATCGGCAAAATCAAGGAGATTAACGGCGTGAAATCCGTATCGGGCATCGGTTTCATGCTCGGCATTGAGACCGATAAAGACGCCGCGGATATTGCAAAAGCGTGCCTGCAAAACGGACTTTTGGTCCTCACGGCGCACCACAATAAAGTCAGACTACTTCCCCCGCTGAACATCACGAAAGCGGAGATTGACGAAGGAATAAACATTCTCAAGGAGGCAATCGAACAATGAAACATCTCTTAAAACTCCAGGATTTAAGCAAGGCAGAAATCCTCGACATTCTCAACCTTGCCGACCAGCTCAAGTACGAAAACCACAACGGTATCGAGCACCCCCATCTCAAGGGCAAGACGCTCGGAATGATATTCCAGAAAAGTTCGACAAGAACGCGCGTCAGTTTCGAGACAGGTATGTACCAGCTCGGCGGTCAGGCGCTATTCCTCTCAAACCGCGATTTGCAAATCGGACGCGGCGAGCCAGTGGAGGACACGGCACGCGTGCTCTCGCGCTATCTCGACGGTATTATGATTCGTACCTTCGAGCAAAGCGAGGTAGAGGCGCTCGCTGAGTACGGCTCCATTCCGATTATCAACGGACTGACGGACTACTGCCATCCCTGCCAGGTGCTCGCTGATTTAATGACCATCCGCGAGTACAAAAAGAGTTTTGACGGACTCAAACTCTGCTTTGTCGGCGACGGTAACAATATGGCAAACAGTCTCATCGCCGGCTGCATTACAATGGGTATCGAGTGCGCGATTGCCTGCCCGAAGGGTTATGAGCCTGACGCTGAACTCTGCAAGTGGGCTGAGAAAAACGGCACGCTCACTGTATCGGACGATATTGCGGCGTGTGTGAAAAACGCCGACATCCTCTACACCGATGTATGGGCATCCATGGGACAGGAGGAAGAAAAGGCTGAGCGCGAAAAGATATTCAAAAACTTCCAGATTAACGACGAAGTGATGGCACTCGCAAACGAGGACGCGATGGTTCTGCACTGCCTCCCCGCGCACCGTGAGGAAGAGATTACCGCCAAGGTATTCGAGGCGCACGCAGACGAAATCTTTGACGAGGCGGAAAACAGACTGCACGCGCAGAAGGCAGTTCTCGTAAAACTGATGAAATAATTTTACGAGTAAGATTTCAGATTTTAGTAGGACGGATAGCATCCGCCCGAAATAAAGAGTGATTATATGGACAGTAAAGTTTATATTTGCCTTGAAAACGGCGATATTTTTGAGGGGGACCGATTCGGTGCCGAGGGCGAAGTGCTCGGCGAACTCGTCTTTACGACGGGAATGGGCGGCTACATCGAGACGCTGACCGACCCGAGTTACTACGGACAGATTGTTATGCAGACCTTCCCCCTCATCGGTAACTACGGTATTATCTCTGCCGACAAGGAGAGCAGGAAAAGTTACGTCTCGGCGTATATCGTGCGCGAAAAGTGCGACGCGCCGAGTAATTTCCGCTGTGAGGAGACGCTCGACGCCTTTCTCAAAAGAGAGGGCATCGTCGGCGTATACGGTGTGGACACACGCGAGATAACCAAGATTATCCGCGAGGCAGGCGTGATGAACGCCATCATCACCTCCGACCCGCGTAGCGTTGACACCGAGCATCTCAGCGCCTATCGGATTACCGACGCGGTCAAAAACGTTTCGTGCGAGAAACTCGCGCTCTGCCCGAGCGAGGAACATAATTACAATGTTGTGCTCCTCGATTTCGGCGCAAAGGCAAACATCGTGCGCGAACTGCAAAAGCGCGGCTGTAACGTGGCGGTAATGCCCTACGATACGAAGGCGGAGGATATTCTAAAACTCGGCGTGGACGGTGTCATGCTCTCGAACGGTCCCGGCGACCCGGCGGAGAACACCGAAATCATTGCTGAGATTCAGAAACTCATCGGCAAGGTACCGATTTTTGGAATATGCCTCGGTCATCAGCTTCTCGCGCTCGCGATGGGCGGCGAGACGACGAAACTCAAATACGGACACCGTGGTGTCAATCAACCCGTCAAAAACTTAAAGACGGGCAGGACTTATATTTCCTCGCAGAATCACGGCTACGCGGTCGTCAACGAAAGCATCGAGGCGGTCGGCGGCGTGATTTCCTATATCAACGCTAACGACGGCACCTGCGAGGGTGTGGATTATCCCGACAAAAAAGCGTTTTCCGTGCAGTTTCATCCCGAGGCTTGCTCGGGACCGCACGACACGCGCTTCATCTTCGACGAATTTATCAGTATGATGGGAGGTAATGAAAATGCCTCTGAATAAAGACATTAAGAAAGTTCTCGTCATCGGATCGGGTCCGATTGTCATCGGTCAGGCTGCCGAATTCGACTACGCCGGCGCGCAAGCGTGCCGCGTGCTGAAGGACGAGGGCATCGAGGTCGTACTCGTCAACTCAAACCCCGCGACAATTATGACCGACAAAGCGCTCGCCGACCACATCTATCTCGAGCCGCTGACTGAAAAGACGGTCAAGCGTATCATTGAAAAAGAGCGCCCCGACTCGATTCTCTGCGGTCTCGGCGGACAGACGGGACTGACCATCGGCATGCAGCTCGCGAAGGACGGCTACCTCGACAAGATGGGCGTCAAACTTCTCGGCACGAACGCCGAAGCGATTGACAAAGCCGAGGACAGGCAGATGTTTCGCGACACGATGGTGAAGTTAAATCAGCCTGTTGTACCGTCGGAAATTGCAAATGATTTAGAGAATGCAAAGCGTATCGCCAATGACATCGGCTATCCCGTTATCATCCGTCCGGCATTCACGCTCGGCGGCGCGGGCGGCGGTGTTGCCTATAACGAAAAGGAACTCACCGATATTGCCAAAAACGGACTGATGCTCTCCCCCATCACGCAGGTACTCGTAGAAAAGTATATCGCAGGATGGAAGGAGATTGAATTTGAAGTGATGCGCGACAGCGCGGGCAATGTGATTGCCGTGTGCTCGATGGAGAATTTCGACCCCGTCGGCATACACACGGGCGACAGTATTGTCATCGCGCCTGCGGTCACCCTCTCCGACAAGGAGTATCAGATGCTGCGCACGGCATCGCTTGATATTATTACGGAGCTCGGCATTGAGGGCTGCTGTAACTGTCAGTTTGCGTTGAATCCGGAGAGTTTCGAGTATTCTGTTATCGAAGTAAACCCGCGTGTCAGCCGTTCGTCAGCACTCGCTTCCAAGGCGACGGGCTACCCGATTGCGAAAGTCACGACGAAAATTGCGCTCGGCTACACCCTCGACGAAATCAAAAATGATGTCACGGGCAAGACCTGCGCCTGCTTCGAGCCGACGCTCGATTACGTCGTCGTCAAGGTGCCGAAATGGCCCTTTGACAAATTCGTGCAGGCATCGCGCAAACTCGGCACCCAAATGAAGGCGACAGGCGAAGTAATGAGCATCGCACCGACCTTTGAAGCGGCAATTATGAAAGCAGTACGCGGTGCGGAAATCGGACTTGACACGCTCAATAACCCCGCCATCTCCGACATCGACCTGACGGCTCAGAACGACCTGCGGCTCTTCACCGTATTCAAAGCGCTCAAAGACGGCGTGAGCATCGATGAAATCCACAAAATTACCCTCATTGACGAGTGGTTCCTCGCAAAGCTGAAGAATCTCGCGGAATATGAGACAGCGATTGAGAACGCGCCTCTCAGTAAGGAAATGTACTTAAAGGGCAAGCGTCTCGGCTACACCGATAAGGCGCTGCAAACACTCAGCGGCGGCTCGCTCGCCTTTCACCGCGACTGCGTCTATAAGATGGTCGACACCTGCGGCGCGGAATTTGCGGCTGAGACCCCCTATTTTTACTCGACCTACGACGAGCACTGTGAGTCGCGCGCCCTTCCGGAAAGCGGCAAGGAGAAGATTATCGTGCTCGGCTCGGGTCCCATCCGTATCGGACAGGGAATTGAATTTGACTACTCGTCCGTCCACTGCGTATGGACACTCAAGGAACTCGGCTACGAGGTCATTCTCGTCAACAATAACCCCGAGACGGTTTCAACCGATTTTGACACGGGCGACAGGCTATACTTTGAGCCGCTGTGCGACGAGGACGTAATGAATATCATCAAGGCGGAAAAGCCGATGGGCGTTGTAGTTGCCTTCGGCGGACAGACCGCGATTAAGCTTACGAAATTCCTCGATGAAAACGGCATACAGATTCTCGGCACCTCTGCCGAATCCATCGACATTGCCGAGGACAGGGAGCGCTTCGACGCGCTGCTCGAAAAATTTGGCATCTTCCGTCCGAAGGGAACGAGCGTTATGACACTCGCCGAGGCACTCAGTGCGGCAAACGAGCTCGGCTATCCCGTGCTATTGCGTCCGTCCTATGTCATCGGCGGACAGAATATGACCATTGCTTACACGGATGACGATGTGACGCGCTATATGACGCTGATTCTCAGCCAGGGCATCGAAAACCCCGTCCTTGTCGATAAATATATGATGGGCACGGAACTTGAGGTGGACTGCATCAGCGACGGCGAGAAGGTGCTCATCCCCGGTATTATGGAACATATTGAGCGCGCGGGCGTCCACAGCGGCGATTCGATTGCGGTCTATCCCCCGTACAACCTCGGCGATATCATGCTCGACAAGGTGTGCGACATTTCCGAGAAACTTGCCCTTTCCCTCGGCACGAAGGGACTTGTCAATATCCAGTATTTGATTTATCAGAACGAGCTCTATGTGATAGAGGTGAATCCGCGCGCATCGCGCACAATTCCCTATATCAGCAAGGTAACGGGCGTGCCGATGGTGGAACTCGCAACGAAAATTATGGTAGGCGCCACCCTCGACGAACTCGGCTACGGCACGGGTCTCTATCACATTCCTCCGTATTTTGCCGTTAAGGTGCCCGTATTCAGTTTTGAAAAGCTCAACGATGTCAACTCTCAGCTCGGACCCGAAATGAAGTCCACAGGCGAGGTGCTCGGCGTGGGCAAGAATCTGCGCGAGGCGCTCTTTAAGGGTCTTGTCAGCGCGGGATTCAATGTGGACGGCGCTAAAAACGGTCACGGTGTACTCATCACCGTGACCAAGCAGGACCGTTATGAAATCGTCAATCTCGCCAAGAAGCTCGACGACCTCGGCGCAAAAATCTGGGCGACACCCGAAACCGCCAAGGAAATCGAGAAGCTCGGCATCGAGGTCAGCGTGGTCAACAAGCTGCGCGAGGATAACTCGATTATGGAACTTGTCGAGAGTGGACAGCTCGACTACATCGTCTACACGGGCAAGAGCGACAAGAAGTCGATAGCCGACTATATCCGTCTGCACAACCGCGCCAATCAGCTCGGTATTGCAACGCTCACGTCGCTCGACACGGCGAACGCGCTCGCAGACATTATCGCCTCGCGTTATAATGAGAACAACACCGAGCTCGTCGACATTAACCATATGCGTACCGACAAGGGCATCCTCAAATTCTCCAAGATGCAGGGCACGGGCGACGACTACATCTTCTTTAACAACCAGTGCGGCATCATCACCTGTCCCGAGAGTTTTGCCATCGAATTCTGCGACCGTAACTACTCCATCGGCGGCGACGGCATCGTGCTGATTGAGGAGAGCGAGATTGCAGACGCGAAAATGCGTATCTTTAACCTCGACGGTTCCGAGGGCAAGATGGCGGGAAACTGTATCCGCTGCGTGGGCAAATTCCTCTACGATAACGATATGGTTAAAAAGGACGAAATGTCCATCGAGACCGCATCGGGCGTGAAGAACATCCGCGTTTTTACCCGCGACGGCAAAGTCAGTTCCGCGACCGTCAATATGGGACGCGCCGAGCTGACACCTCAAAATATTCCCGTAGCGCTCGACGGTGAAAGCATCATCGACCGAGAAGTAAAAATTGCGGGCGAATCGTATCGCATCACCTGCGTTTCGGTCGGCAACCCGCACTGCGTTGTATTCGTCGACAACGTCGACAAGGTGGACATCGCAACGACGGGTCCGCAATTTGAAAATGCACCACTCTTCCCCGAACGCGTCAACACCGAATTCGTGCGCGTCGTCAACCCTTCCACGATAAAAATGCGTGTATGGGAGCGCGGTAACGGCGAGACAATGGCTTGCGGCACGGGCGCGTGCGCGGCAGTCGTGTCAGCAGTCGAAAACGGCTTCTGCAAGAAGGGCGAGGACATCACGGTCAAAGTCCGGGGCGGCGACCTCACTGTCAACTACACGGATGAGCGCATCACCCTCACCGGGGACGCCAACCTCGTCTATAAAGGCGAAATAGAGTATTAATTCATTTTTGGAGGCAAATTATGTCACAGTGGGACAAGGATTACCTTGCGCTATGCAAAAGAATTATCAATGAAGGAGTGGAAGTGGAAAACCGCACGGGCATCAACACGATTAAGGTACCCTCGCATCATTTTCACTTTGATTTATCAAAGGAATATCCCATTTTAACCACCAAGCAGCTGTTTATTCGTCAGGCGGTGCTGGAAATGCTGTGGATTTATCAGGCGCAGTCAAACGATGTGCGTTGGCTGCAGGAACGCAATGTTCACATCTGGGACGAGTGGGAAATTGACGAAAACGGCATCTGGACCGCTACGCAGATGCTCCCCGATGAAAACGGAGCGCTCAAAAAGCAGGTCATTCACAGGGAATTCCCCAAGGAATTTGCGCACACCATCGGCACGGCGTACGGCTATATTGTCAAGAAGTTTGGTATGACGCAGGAGCTGATTGACAAAATTAAAAATCATCCCGAGGACCGCCGTATGGTGATGACGCTGTGGCAAAACGACTACCTTGCAACGGCGGTACTCCCCTCCTGCGTATGGTCAAGCGAGTGGGATGTCACCGACGGCAAGCTCAACTGCTGGGTGCATCAGCGCTCCTGCGATGTGCCACTCGGCTTACCGTTTAATGTAACGCAGTATGCCACCCTGCTCTGTATGCTGGCAAAGGTGTGCGGACTCCAGCCCGGCACGATGGACTGGAGCATCAAGGACGCGCATATCTATGTCAACCAGCTTGACGGCATCAGGGAGCAAATCCGCCGCTTTGATGAAAACGGCGATTTACCGGCGCCCACGCTCTGGCTCAATCCAAAGGTCAACGACTTCTTTGACTTTGACAATTCCAAGGACTGCAAGGATGTCAAGCTGACAGGCTATGAGCATATGGGCAAAATCTCCTTCCCGATTGCACAGTAGGTGGACGCTATGAGTATTGCAATTATCGCTGCCGTCGGCAGAAACAACGAGCTTGGCAAAAACAATGATTTAATCTGGCATTTCAGACAGGATATGCAGTTTTTCAAGCAAACCACCACCGGCGCGACGGTGATTATGGGCAGAAGGACCTTTGAGTCCCTGCCGAAAGCGCTGCCCAACCGGCGCAATCTGGTGATTACCGCCAACGCAAATTACCAAGCCGAGGGCGCCGAGGTGGTCGGCAGTGTGGACGCGGCGCTGGAGGCGCTGAACGGCGAAAACGCCTTTATTATCGGCGGTGCCTCCGTTTACAAAGCCTTTTTGCCGCTTGCAAACACGCTGATTTTAACGGAAATTGACGCCGTATGCGCGGACGCGGACACCTACTTCCCCGCTTTTGACAAAGGCGCCTACACGCGTGAAGTCATCGGCACTGCCGAAGAAAACGGCGTTGCGTTTTCGTTTGTAAAATATACCAAGAATTAAGAAAATCCCCTGATGCAATAAAGCATCAAGGGATTTTTTATTCGTTATTGATACCGTTATAGCTTTTTTACCAATTGATGGGGGTGCTGTATTGGTTATCGGTGAACTGGAACTGGACTGAGATGGCGCTGGTTGGACCGTAATCGGAAACGCCGGGTTCGATAAAAATATTTTTGATGGTCTTTTCCTCCAACGTGTCGCCCACCGAAATGGTTTTGCCGCTGAGGTAGTCTTCCATGCCGGTATCGTCATCGCTGAGGTCGTAGAAATTCGCCGGGAACGAGATGCTATTCACATTCATATAGTCCGTATTATAATAAGTTTCGGTATAATCGGTGATTTCATAAACGCCCGTCGGTGCCAAAGCGTCATCCACACCGACAACAAAAGTATCGTTCATCGTGTAGTGGAACACGCCGTTTGTTTTTTCACCGGTAATCACACGGTTACCGGTAGTGGTGCAGGCATAAAACGGCTTGGACCACGCGCTACGGATTACCTTGAATTTGCCTGTTTTGTTGTAAACGGAGCGCACCTTGAACTCATACCAGGTGTTGGGACGCAGGTAACTTGTGGTGGTAAAGTGCGTGGTGGGCTTGTAATGGTTATCGTCAATTTGCTCATATTCGCAACTCTGATAATCCGTGTTATCGGAATTCAGACGCGTGGTGCCAACCTCATAAGTGGAGGCATTCTTGGCAGCAGCCCACTGAATTTTGATTTCGTTAAAACTGCGCTCAAGTGCAAAGATGGATTGGTCGTTCACCTTGGCAGGCTTAATATAAGTTTTTTGGGTAATGGTGGCGGAAAAGCTGCCCTTTTTGCTGCCGTTGATACCGCGTACCTTAAACTGGTACTTGGTGTTCTGCTTGAGGCTCTTGACGGTTGCCTTTTTGGCAGAGGTTTTAACGGACTTCCACTTTTTAGCCGTTGATGCCTTGTACTGCAGCTCATACTTTTTGGCGTACTTTGCCGCTTTCCACGAAATGCCGATGGCGGACTCCGTGGCGGTAACCGCCTTAACGCCGGTCACCTTGGCAGGTGTTTTGGATGCGCCCATCATACTGACGGCTAACAGCATCACCAGCAAAATGGCAAGTATTTTTTTGATTTTCATAACATACTCCTTTGCGTTATAATGGGTGGATATGTTTATAAATTTATATTAATACTTTTTGGCACAAATTTCAATAGAAAACAAAAAGTCAGCATTTGCTAACCGCTGACTTTAATATTTTGCTTGGGATACTTGCCGGCGGCAAAGTCAGTTCCGTGACCTCACTGTCAACTACACGGATGAGCGCATCACCCTCACCGGCGACACCAACCTCGTCTATAAAGGCGAAATTGAATATTAGAAAAAGAAAAAGCAGCCGAGAACGGCTGTTTTTTTCTGGTGGAGACTGCTGGACTTTCTTCTCAACTATCGAACAGTCCACCGGACTGTTCTCCCGATTTCGTGCGACCTTTGGTCTGCGAAACCGGAGTTCGTTTCAAGTCCAGCTGAAAGAAAAAGAAAAAACAACCGAAAACGGCTGTTTTTTTCTTTTTGGTGGAGACTGCTGGACTTGAACCAGTGACCCCTTGCATGTCAAGCAAGTACTCTAACCAGCTGAGCTAAGCCTCCA
>SVOG01000031.1 GCA_015066525.1 Oscillospiraceae bacterium
AGTACTGGAAGAATACCATAATCTGTTTATACGAAAAGCGCTTGATAAAGTACGGAGTAAACAAATCGGGCGGCGTTCCTGCGAATGAAACGAGTGCCACGATGATACTGTACGCCGCACCGCTCAGACGGAAGGTATACAGATAAAGCACCGTCGTAAACGCAAGCATACCGTTGCCGAGAGAGTCGAGCAGTCCGACAACCGTATAAATCCAGTAGTAGCGGTTGCGCATAACGCCAAACATACCGTCCCAGAAATTAATCTGGACTTTCTTTTCGAGCGGCGGTTGCGGGATACGTTCCTTAACTCTGCCCGCAAATACAAGCGTCAGCACAACGAAGACAAGGAACGAAATCGGGATAACCCACTTAAAGAGGGCAATATCTTCCCACTTGTACTTCAGTTTGCCGATGATAATCGGGAGAATCATACTGAAGATGGAGTAGAAGATATGGGAAAGTTTAATCGGATAGGAACGAACGAAGATACGCTCGCGCACGTTCGGGGAGATATTCTGGGTACAGGTCTCCATATTATTCGCAAAGCCGAATACATTGTAAATCGCAAACAGAAGGTTCGCAATCCACACTCTCTCAACCTCGTTGCCGAGATTATAGTACGGTGCCCAGCCGAGAACGAATACCATAATAACCTTCGGGATAGCATCGCAGTAAAGCGAATACTTATAACGACCGAATTTCGGTATCAGTTTCTTTCTCCAGAAGATATTACGCGCACCGACCCAGCCGTTAAACATAATGTTCGTGCCGAGAATCTTAATCGCGGAAGCGCAACTGATACCCTTCAGACCGTTCATAAACAGGACAAAACGGTTTGTCGAGCCGGCAAGCAAATTGCCGAACGGGAAGAATATCATAAACAGACCGACGGCAATCAGGCACATATAGAGTATGTACAATTTCTTTTCGGTCTTTTTCGGCAAGAAACCGAGGTTGTCGCATACAAACCACCATATGAGGGTCCATATGTAGCTCAGCGGCATATTGATGATGTTGATTACCGAGTAAGAGAGATAGGGCAGCTTGTAATGGTACATCATCAGCATGCAGGCTGCGCCAAAGGTCAGATACTCGAGAATCTTGGAGCCGGCATAGTTATTACCTACGGCAAAGACTATGTCAACATACTCACGGTACGGAACATACTTGCCGGGGGCAGGTTTCTTCCAGTGAGTTTTCACTTCGGTAAAGAGTTGCTTTACCTTTGAGTTTCCATTTTCGGACATAACTCCACTTTCCTTTCAATGTGATAACAAACTCATTATAACAGATGTATGGGCAAATTGCACTAATTTTTTTAATAAAAACATAGTTTTTTGTTAAATTGCTATTATTACTCATAAAAATATGGTAAGAATCACGAAACAGTAAGAAAAATGCTGATTGAAAACCAATCAGCATTTCTTATAAAAGCACCGCTCTCGAAAATTGCCTCTGCGGTCACTTTACGAGACTGCAAAAGGTGGCACAGTTGGTTATGCGTTGCTACAAAACAGATACGCAGGGCGGTGCCCAAAATTTGTTGCGCCTTGGAGCGGCGACAAATTTTGACCGCTACTGACTTCTTATTGCTCCCTTCATCTGCCACCGGCAGCGGTCGCAAACGAAGCACTGTACCTTTGCTCCCAAATCGCAAGCGATTTGGAGCACCTCTCTCGAAATTTCGCTATGCGAAATTTCTCACTCCCACTCCACCGTTCCGGGGGGTTTCGATGTGATGTCGTAGACAACGCGGTTGATGTGGGGAACTTCATTGGTGATGCGGTTTGAAACCTTGGCAAGAATGTCGTACGGAATACGCGCCCAGTCGGCGGTCATAAAATCGTCGGTGGTTACGGCGCGGATAGCGACAAGATTCTCGTAAGTTCTATGGTCACCCATCACGCCCACGGTATTCACGCCCGGCAGAACACAGAAGAACTGCGCGAGATTTCGCTCGTAGCCGTTTTTCGCCATTTCGTCACGCAGAACAGCGTCGGCATCCTGCAGGATTTTCACCTTCTCGGCGGTGATTTCGCCGATGATACGCACGCCAAGACCCGGTCCCGGGAACGGCTGGCGCCAGACAAGTTCGCGCGGAATACCGAGTCTCTCGCCAACGCGGCGCACCTCATCCTTAAACAAATCGGCAAGCGGCTCGATGATGCCGAGAAATTCCACATCGTCGGGCGTTTTCACACGGTTATGATGCGTCTTAATCACATCGGCGTCGCCCTTGCCCGACTCGATACAGTCGGGGTAAATCGTGCCCTGCGCAAAATAGCCGCGGTCGGACTGCTTACGGATTTCATCCCAGAAAACGTTAAAGAATTCCGTGCCGATAATGCGACGCTTTTCCTCGGGGTCGGTGACGCCCTTAAGCGCCGCCATAAAGTGCTCGCCGCAGTTGACGCGCACGAAGTTCATATCAAACATTGTCGTAAAGGTACGCTCGACCATATCGCCCTCGTCCTTGCGCATCAATCCCTGGTCGACAAAAACGCAGGTCAGCTGCTTGCCGACAGCACGCGAGAGAAGTCCGGCTGCAACCGAGCTGTCCACGCCGCCCGACAGTCCGAGGATGACGTTCTTGTCCCCTATCTGCTCACGGAGCTTCTGCACGGAGGTATCAATGAAATTATCCATCACCCAGTCGCCCTTGCAGTGGCAGATTTCGTACAGGAAATTATACAGCACCTGGTGACCGTATTCACTATGGGTCACCTCGGGATGGAACTGTACGGCGTAGATATTCTTTGCCGTATTCTGCATCGCGGCGCAGGGGCAGTCGGCAGTGGTGCCGACAATCTCGAAGCCCTCGGGCGCTACCGCAATATAATCCGTATGGCTCATCCAGACGACCAAGCGCTCGGGAATATTCGCAAAGAGCGGAGACGCGGTATGCGTCAGTTCAATCTTGCCGTACTCACTGACGGGCGCGGTTTTCACTTCGCCCCCCGCCATCCATGAAATCAACTGACAGCCGTAGCAAATGCCGAGCACGGGCACGCCGATGCCGAGAATGTCCGCGGTATAATGAGGTGAGCTCATATCAAAGACGGAATTCGGTCCTCCCGTGAAAATGATGCCCTTGTATTTTCTCTTCTTAATCTCTTCCAGCGGTGTTGTATAAGGCAGGATTTCCGCATAAACCCTGTTGTCACGCACGCGGCGCGCAATGAGCTGATTATACTGACCGCCGAAATCAAGTACCAGTATTTTTTCCATAATGCCTCCTGATAAATTTGTGTGTTTTATTATAGCACACTATTGAATAAACGGAACAAAAATGTTATAATTTGTAAAAACATTTTTTCGGTGATACTATGAGCATTGACTTAAGACAATGGATGATGGGCCTCGACGGGAGCAAAAAAATCTTTGAATACACGCTCCCCGGCACGCACGACTGCGTGACGCAGTATGTGCAGTTTGCGCATATTTCGAGGACGCAGGATAAGAATATCTACAACCAGCTCAGTCTCGGCATCCGCGCACTCGATATCCGCGTGGAGCCGCTCGAGGACGGCAAACTCGGTATGGTTCACGGCATGGCAAAAGCATTTAACAAACCGGGTCAGGTCAACAAGCAGATGGAGATGATTGATGTACTCCGCCACGTATACCGTTTTCTGAAAGAAAACCCGAGCGAGACGGTCATATTCCAGTTCAAAAACGACTCCAACAAGGAGCGCGAACTCTGCTTTAACAATCTCTTTTACACCTACATCAAGGGATGTGAGGAAAAGTGGTTCCTCGAAAACCGCGTGCCGACACTTGACGAAGCAAGGGGCAAAATCGTCCTCCTGCGCCGCTGCAAGATGGACGAAGAAAACGAGGAATTTACCGATGAAAACACGGGTCTCGATTTCTCCGAGTGGATTGAGCAGGACACGGAAGAGCCCGACCCACTCACCCTTGAAACAAACGCGAAGGACGGCGCAATATTCATCATTCAGGACCGATTCAAGTACAAGCCGGGCGCACGCTGGTCGGAGTGCCTCAAACCTTTCCTAGATACGATGAAGGCATTTGACGGCACCTATATCATCAACTACACCTCCACCGCGGGCGGCGTCAAGGGACCGCGCTATAATTCGAGTTACATCAACCCGAAATTTATGGAGTATCCGCTCGATAAGGAGAAATACTACGGTACGATTTACCTCGACTTCCCGTCGCGTGAACTCTGCGAAAAAATCATCGAGCACAATTTCAAATAAACACGGAGAATATTTATGGCTAAGAATCTGATTATCGGTCAGTCCGGCGGACCGACCGCTGTCATTAACGCAAGCCTTGCGGGCGTCATCGACTATGTGCTCGCAAGTGATAAAATCGGCACGGTTTACGGAATGGTAAACGGTGTGGAGGGACTGCTTGAAGAAAACATCGTCAACCTCAGTGCGATGTTTGAGGACAAGCCGCACGAGGTAAGCCGGCTCAAGCACTCCCCCGCAATGTTCCTCGGCTCCTGCCGCTACAAACTCAGTCATAATGAAGAAGAGTACGCAAAAATCTTTGCAACTTTCCGCAAGTACGACATCGGCACCTTCATTTACATTGGCGGTAACGATTCGATGGACACAGTCAAGAAGATGGCGGACTACACGCAGGCAAACGGCATCGACATCAAGGTCATCGGTATCCCCAAGACGGTCGACAACGACCTCGAGGGTATTGACCACTCGCCCGGTTTCGGCTCGGCGGCAAAATACATCGCAACCTGCGTGCGCAACGTCGCCTACGACACGAGTATCTACTCCATCAAGAGCGTACACATCATTGAAGCAATGGGCAGAAATGCCGGCTGGCTGACGGCAGCGTCCGTGCTTGCACGTCAGGATAATATGCCCGCACCACATCTCGTTTATCTTCCCGAAGTTCCCTTCTCTGTGGAGCAGTTCCTCCGCGATGTCAAGGAAAAACTCGAGGTCTATAACTCGGTCATCGTCGTCGTCAGCGAAGGCATTAACGACGGCAAGGGTAATTATGTCGCTGAGGGCGGCTGCTCGCAGGACGGATTCGGTCACGCACAGCTCAGCGGAGCGGGCGCGTATCTCAAAACCGTCATCGAGGACGAAATCGGCTGTAAAGTCAGGGCGCTCGAGCCTTCCGTACTGCAGCGCAGCGCCGGACATATTGCTTCGCTCTGCGACGTCAACGAGGCATTCAACCTCGGCACGGTTGCCGTGAAGGCTGCCGGGGACGGCAAGACGGGCGTTTTCGCCACCCTGCGCCGACTGTCCGACAAGCCGTACTGCGTCGAATACGGTACGGAAAAAATTGAAGTCGTCGCCAATCAGGAGAAACTCGTGCCGCGTGAATGGATTAATGCCGAAGGCAACGACGTCACAGACGAAATGGTGCGCTATCTCAAGCCCCTTATCCGCGGTGTTGCGACAACGCCGTACCGCGCGGGACTGCCGGATTACATCGACATCCGCCACCTCGACACCACAAAACAGAAATACAAAAACGAGGACGAATAATAAAACCGCAACCAAAGTGAAATGATATAATGATGGTAGACACAAAAAAGTGTCTGCCATCATTTTTTGTGGTAAGATAGAAAAAAGGAGATGAAAAGAATGGGACGACCAAAAGGTGGAACGAATAAAAGTCACAGAAAAGAAGAAAAATTAGCA
>SVOG01000032.1 GCA_015066525.1 Oscillospiraceae bacterium
TAGCACGAGCTAAGCCGCTCCAAATCTTTGATTTGGGAGAAAAGGTATAGTATACCTTTTCGTAGCGGGTTGTAACCAACTGTGCAGACTTCAGCAGTCTCGTGCAGTGACCGCAGACGCGCCCCGCGTCCGACACACGGCAAAGCATTCAAGGGCTTGCTCGACCGCTACTTCGGCTAATAAAAATGAATTACCTCTCACGGATTTCCGTGAGAGGTTTCTTTATGCCCAGTTAATCTGCGGTTTAATGTTATGTTCTGCACAGTCTGTTAAATACAGATTGATAAGCGTTTGATAGGGTATGCCGTTTTGAGCGGATAAAGTTTTGAAATATTCAACGGTATCATTATCTATATTAATTGTGATTTGCTTCTTCAGCTTTTTTGTATACGGATTCTTTCTTGGATTTAAGTCTTTGATATCATATTCTTCTCTCATTTTAATGCACCTCCTATACCTTCAGTATATACTTTTGTTTCGTTTTTCGTTGCTTTTCTTGCGGATATAATTCTGATAACGTTATCATTGTCACGATAACAATGGCTGACGATACATAGCTTTTCTGTTTGTGATATACCTAAAATCAAAAATCTTTCTTCAAATTCCGAGTGGTCGGGGTCGTCAAACAGAATGGCATTTTCATCATAGAATACCGTTTTCGCTTCTTCAAATGATATTTTATGCTTTTTCTTGTTTAATTCGTTTTTATTATTATCCCATTCAAAACGTATCATATCCATAATTATATTATAATTATTTAATAATTATTTGTCAAGAGCGTTTTACAAAAAGTATTCGGAAAGGCGCAGTTTTTCTACTTCTTTCTCTATATCACTATCATTATCTATAACAATATCATTCTCTATATCTATATCTTTTTCTATATCTATATCTATATAGCAGCGTCGGCATTGCCGGTGGTGCCGCGGGATGCCGCGGCATCGCTTTTATGCCAGCGTATATTGGCTTTCTGCCTGTTCAGTTCGCAGATTTCTGCGTATCGTTTTTCGTTATCCTCAAACGCCTGTCTGACGATGGACCACATCATCGCCAGCGTCCTGTCCTCGGTTTCAAAATCCTTGCCGTCGCACTGGTAGTCGTATATCGCCATCAGCAGGATGCCTCGCTGCTCCGTTGTGAGCAGCTGAAGCTGCGGCTTCCACTGTTTGAGCATCAGAAATACCAGTTCGTGCCGTTCTTTTTTCGCCACTTTGTTTTCCTCCTTTTTATGAAAAATAGCCTATCGGATGGATGATGTGCTCGTCCTTCGGGTTGAATTCGGACAAATCCTTCGTCTCGAGCTGGCAGGCGCGCTGGATGCAGTAGTGCCCGAAGCGACGGCGCAGGGTGTCGATGGTCGTTTCGATTTTTTCGATTTTTTCGCGGTGTTCGGCAGTGCCCTCGAGGTCGTATTGCTCGAAGTACTCGAAATCGAAATCGCTGACCGAAATGCCGAGCGAGCGGATATTGGCGTGCCAGCTGTAATTCGCCCGAAACAGCTCCATCCCGGCGTCGAGTATCTCCGTGCTGAGATTCGTGGGGCGCAGCAGTTTCTTCTGCCGTGTGAAGGAGTAAAGCCCCGTGTCCCTGACGCTGAGGGTGACCGTGCGCCCCTTGAATCCCTGCTCGCGCAGGCGCGCCGCCACGCTCTCGCTGAGCACGCGCAGCGTGGTGCATACCTCGCGGTCGGTCGTTAAATCCCGCGGCGTGGTGGTGGAGTTGCCGACGCTTTTTATCTCGCGGATTGCGTCCTTGTGCTTGACGGGCATATCGTCGAGCCCGTTAGCAAAGCGGTGCAGCGTCTCCCCGTTCTTGCCGAATACCTTAGTCAGAAAACGGACGTCCGCCTCGGCGAGTTCGCCGATGGTGCGTATGCCGTAGGAGTGCAGCGTTTTCTCCGTCGACCGACCGACGAAGAGCAAATCGCCGCAGGGGAGGGGGTGGGCGATTTCCCTGTAATTTTCGCGATTGATGACGGTGACGGCGTCGGGCTTTTTGTAGTCCGAGCCGAGTTTGGCAAAGATTTTGTTGAAGCTCACGCCGACGCTCACCGTGATGCCGAGCTCGAATTTAATCCTCTGTCGTATCTCCTCGGCGATTTCGGTGCCGCTTTGCAGATTACCCGTGACGTCCAGCCAGCACTCGTCGAGACCGAAGGGCTCAATGTATTCGCTGTAATCCTCGTACACCTTTCTGCATAGTCTGGAAAAGCGGAGATAGAGCGGATAATTCGGCGGCACGACGACTAAATCGGGGCATTTCTGATACGCCTTCCACAGCGGCTCACCGACGGTTAAGCCGTATTTTGACGCGATTTCATTCTTTGTGAGAATAATGCCGTGGCGCGTTTCGGGATTGCCGCCGACCGCCACGGGCTTATCCCGTATTTCGGGACGGTAGAGACATTCCACCGACGCATAGAATTTATTGCAGTCCACATGTAAAACAGTGCGGTCCATTTTTATTTCACCTCTATCGAACATCTGTTTGATACTATTATAATACAACATTTGTTCGAAATCAAGCCATAGATATTGTGGTTTGTTTGAGCAGTATACACAATTTGAATACAAAAAAATATTGCATTATGCACAAAAAAGTGCTATTATATGAAAATAAGTCTTATTGTGATGTAGGGAGGACGAAACGATGACGGAATATAAGGCTATGACACGCGAGCAGCTGATTGCGGAACAGGCTGCCCTGCAGAAAAGATTTGATGATTACAAGGCGATGGGACTGGCGCTCGATATGTCGCGCGGCAAACCCTCTAAGGAACAGCTCGATTTGTCGATGGATTTGCTCAACTGCACCGACTATATCGAGGACGGAATCGATTTGAGAAACTACGGTATTATCGACGGTATCCCGAGCTGCAAGAAACTCTTTGCCGACCTGCTCGGCGTGGAAGCGAAGAATATTCTGCTCGGTCCGAACGCGAGCCTTTCGCTGATGTTTGACTATATCGCCCAGGCGTATTCCCACGGCGTAATGGGCAGCACCCCGTGGAGCAAACTTCCCGAGGTAAAATTTCTTTGCCCCGTTCCGGGATACGACAGACATTTTACGATTCTCGAGTACTTCAATATCAAGATGATTAATATTGATATGACACCCGACGGCCCCGATATGGACGCTGTGGAGGAACTCATCGAGGACGAGAGCGTCAAGGGTATGTTCTGCGTGCCGAAGTATTCAAATCCCCAGGGAATTACATATACCGACGAGGTTGTGGAGCGCATCGCGGCGCTCAAACCGGCGGCGGAGGATTTCCGTATTATCTGGGATAACGCGTATATTATTCACGAAATTTATGAGGAAGGCGACGAACTTCTCAATATCTTCGACCTCCTCCCGAAATACTGCAACGAGGATATGGTCATCGAGGTCTGCTCGACCTCCAAGATGACTTTCCCCGGCGCAGGCATCTCGGCACTGGCGGCGAGCGATGACAATATCGCGGATATTCTCAAGCGACTGAACTGCCAGACCATCAGTTATGATAAAATGAACCAGCACCGCCATGTGGAATTCTTCGGCGATGTGGACGGTATCAAGGCGCATATGAAAAAGCACGCCGCGATTATGAAGCCGAAATTCGAGATGGTGCTGCGCCATCTTGAAAATGAACTCGGCGGACGCGGTATCGCCAGTTGGATTGAGCCGCGCGGCGGTTACTTCATCAGTCTTGACGTGATGGACGGCTGCGCGAAAAGAGTGGGCGAGCTTTGTAAGGAAGCGGGCGTCGTGCTGACGAATGTCGGCGCTACCTATCCCTACGGCAAGGACCCGCGCAACAGCAATATCCGTATTGCACCTTCACTGCCGCCCGTCGACGAGCTCGACCTTGCGGCGCAAATCCTTTGCGTGAGCGTCAAGCTCGCGTGCATTGAGGCGTTACTGTCATGAAAATTGGTGCTTCCACC
Organism: Oscillospiraceae bacterium; assembly: GCA_015066525.1. Taxonomy (GTDB): domain Bacteria; phylum Bacillota; class Clostridia; order Oscillospirales; family Acutalibacteraceae; genus Eubacterium_R. Next base: position 3,927 of record SVOG01000032.1, read on the forward strand.
GCATGCTTTTACCCGCTCGAAACGGAGAAGGCGCTCGACAGAGTGATGGACCTCGGTTTCGGGGTGGCGGAAGTGTTCTTCAATTCCTCGAGCGAACTGGAGGATGCCTTTACCGCAGAAATGAAAAAACACGCCGACGACCGCGGCGTCCATATTGTGTCGGTGCATCCGTTTTCGTCCTTTATTGAAAACACCTGCATCTTCGGCGAGTACCAGCGTAGGTACGATGATTTCATCGACCTCTATAAGCAGCATTTCCATGCGGCAGCCGTGCTCGGCGCGGATATAGCCGTCATTCACGGCGGGCTCGCCGTGCAGAAGAGGGACATCCCCGAGGAGCACTATTTCGAGCGCTTTGCCTCGCTGATTGAGCTTGGCAAGCAGGAGGGCGTGCGCGTGTGCCAGGAAAATGTGGTGCGCTTTCGCTCGCAGTCGCTCGATTTTCTCAAACGTATGCGCGCTGTTATCGGCGACGATTTTCATATGGTATTTGATATTAAGCAGGCGGTCCGTTCGGGCTACGACCCGTTTGAGATTGTGGACGAGATGAAGAATGAGATTGTCCACCTCCATCTCAGCGATAATTCCGCTGACGGCGACTGTCTCCCGCCCGGCAGGGGCACCTTTGACTTTGAGCGCCTGTTTGACACGATGAACGGAGCGGGCTATCAGGGCAACGCCGTTATCGAGATTTACTCCAAGGGGCTCGAGGTCGAGAACGAACTGAAGTTCAGTAAAGAATATTTTGACCGATTATAAATAATGATGAAATCTTTAAGCAACAAGACAAAGGGAATTATCTGCATCCTCTTCTCCGCACTCTGTTTCAGCGGGATGAGTTCGTTTATCAACCTCTCGGGCGATTTGCCGACGCCGCAGAAGGTGTTTTTCCGCAATCTTGTTGCTCTTTTTATTGCCTCGGTAACGCTGGCGACCAGGCACGAGAAATTCCGTCCCGCACAGGGCTGTATGAAATATCATCTTTTGCGTTCGACGACGGGCATCCTCGGCGTGTTCGGCAATTTCTACGCCACGACCCATATGTCCCACACCGCCGACGCGGCGATGCTGAATAAACTCTCGCCGTTTTTTACTCTGATTTTTTCGGCAATCTTCCTGCGTGAAAAGGTGAAACCGAAGCAGGCGCTTGCCATTCTCGGCGCATTCCTCGGCGCGATGCTCGTCATCAAGCCGTCCTTTGCCAATACGGAACTGATGCCGTCGCTTGCGGGATTTGCGGGCGGTCTCGGCGCGGGCGCGGCGTATACCTGTGTGCGCCATATGGGCAATAAGGGTGAAAACAGTCACTTCACCGTCTTTTTCTTCTCCGCCTTTTCCGTGGCGGTGACGGCGCCGTATCTCATCTTTTTCTACCAGCCGATGAGCGGCAGACAGCTGCTCTATTTAATCCTCGTGGGCGTCTGCGCTGCGGGCGGACAGTACGGCATTACCGCCGCCTACACCTTTGCGCCGAGCAGGGAAATCTCGGTTTACGACTATTCGAATATCATCTTTACGGCGATTGAGGGCTACTTCTTCCTCGGCCACCAGATACCCGATGTACTGTCCGTTGTGGGATATTTTGTGATATGCGCGATGGCGGTCTGGATGTTCTTCTACAACAAAAAGGAGCACTCGCTTCGAAAGGCATAAATTCATCAATATATTGTTGTAAAGTAAAAATACTTGCATTTTTCTATATCTTGTGTTATAATGCGTTTTGTAGTTAGTTCAAGAGGAGGATTTTAGCTATGAAATGTCCGTTTTGTTCCTTTACAGACAGCAAGGTAATCGACTCCCGTCCCACCGACGAGAACGAGCGTATCCGCCGCAGGAGAGAGTGTCTTCAGTGCGGCAAGAGATTTACTACGTATGAAATTATCGAGGACGTTCCGATTATTGTGATTAAGAAGGACAAGTCCCGCGAGGTATTCGACCGCAACAAGATTCTCAAGGGTATGCTGCGTGCGTGCGAAAAGCGTCATGTTACCATCAACGACCTTGAGGCAAAAATCAGCGAGATTGAGACCGCCCTGCAGTCCTCGGTGGACCGCGAGGTTACCTCGGCGCGCATCGGCGAACTCATTATGGAGAAACTCAAGGACATCGACGAGGTGGCGTACGTACGCTTCGCATCGGTTTATAAGGAGTTCGACTCCGCCGAGTCCTTCCGTGAAGAGCTTGCAAAACTCAACGACTAAAATTACGGCGCTGTCCAAAAGGACGGCGCTTTTTTATTAGGCTCAAGGAGCGCTTCGCTTTAGGAGCGTGCTTCGCACTTAAGGCTCAAGGTGTCGGGTACTCGCCGCACGGGCATTATATAATGGGTGTGGGCGAAGCCCACCATTCCCTTGAGCCTTGAGCCTTGAGCCTAATCAGCTTGGCGCTTTTTTCTTGACTAAATGCAAAAAATATACTATGATACTTTCGGTGATGATATGAAGATTTTAGTATTGAACGGTCCGAATCTCAATATGACCGGTATCAGAAAAAAGGATGTCTACGGTGCCGAAACCCTCGACGACATCAATGCTGAGCTCAGAGCGTACGGCGAGAGCAGGGGGGCGGATATGTATTTCTACCAGTCCAACCACGAGGGAGACATCATCGACGTCATCCATAAGAGTATGAATAAATACGACGGCGTCGTGATTAACGCGGGCGCGTACACCCATTATTCCTACGCTATCCGCGACGCGATTGAGTGCGTGAAGGAGTACACCCCCTTTGTCGAGGTGCATATGAGCGACATCCACTCGCGCGAGGATTTTCGTAAAAAATCCGTCATTACCGACGTCTGCATCAAGCAGATTTCAGGCTTTGGCAAGGATAGTTATAAAATGGGTATTGATTTATTACTGGAAATACTGTAAAATATACGAGTATTATAAATGATTGGCATTTTGTAGGGACGACCATCGGTCGTCCGCGGACGAGCACTGCTCGTCCCTACAGTTGTTATAATGTCAATTGTAAACAACAGGAGGTAATTTAATATGATTTCAGCAGGTGATTTCAGAAACGGCGTAACCTTTGAAGAGGACGGCAACGTTCTCCAGGTTATCGAGTTCCAGCACGTAAAGCCGGGTAAGGGAGCTGCTTTCGTCAGAACGAAGACGAAGAACGTCATTACCGGTGCCGTAACCGAGAAGAGTTACAACCCGTCGGCTAAATATCCCACTGCTTATATTGAGAGAAGAAATATGCAGTATTCTTACAACGATGACGGTATGTATTACTTTATGGACAGCGAGACCTTCGATATGATTCCCGTTGCTGAGAGCGACCTTCCGGATTCGTTCCGTTTCGTGAAGGAAAACGAGGAGTGCAAGATTCTCTCCTACAAGGGCAATGTATTCGGCGTAGAGCCGCCGACTTTCGTTACCCTCGAGATTACCCATACCGAGCCCGGTGTAAAGGGTAACACCGCTACGAACACGCTGAAGCCTGCAACGGTTGAAACCGGTGCAGAAATCCGCGTACCGCTCTTCATCAACGAGGGCGATATGATTCGTATCGACACCCGTACTTGCGAGTACATGGAAAGAGCATAATTTAGCTACAAGCTACAGGCTACGGGCTACAAGCCTTTGGTAACTCGCTGTGCTCGAACAATCATCGGGTGCGGGCAGAGCCCGCCAAATAGCTTGGAGCCGGAAGCTCTTAGCTCTGAGCCAATTACGACGAAGGAGTAATTTATGGATACGATTGAAAGCTTAGGCTATCTCAAAGGTCTTATCGACGGTCTCGACCTGGATGAAAATAAGAAGGAGACCAAGGTGTTTAAGGCGATTCTCGATGTGCTCGAGAATCTCAGCGAGGATGTTGACTGCGTTTACGACGATATCGAGGATATCTGCGATGAACTCGACGCCGTCAGCGAGGATTTATCCGACCTCGAGGACTGCGTTTACGACGATGATGACGACGATTGGGACGACTTCGACGAGGAGTACGAAATCGAGTGCCCGAACTGCGGCGAGATTATCAGCGTGGACGAGGAGACCGTGATGGAAGGCGGCATCGAATGCCCGAATTGCGGCGAAACCCTCGAGTTTGAAGTTGAGTTTGAGGACGAGTTCGAAGAGGACGAAGAATAATTAATATTAGTCTTAGGGAGCGATGGCAGCATCGCTCCTTTTTTCGTTACGAATGACAAGTGACGAGTTGATGAATGATGAATTGATGGTGGGTACCCGCACCTAATGATAACGCGGAATGTCGAGGCACTCCCCTTGACAGGGGAGATGGCGGCGTTAGCCGTCAGAGGGGTGAGCCGGCTGCGGCTGAGCACCGCCATTCCCTACAGTGACTCGCTCAAACGACAATTTGTAGGGAGCGGCGACCCCGACGCTCCACTACTATAACCTATTACCTAAAACCTAACACCTATAATGCGTGCTTTCTTTCTTAATACTTGAATTAAAAATTATAATATGCTATAATGCAAAATGTATTATTGTATGGAGATGTTATTATGGCAAAAAAGGACTTCAAGACATATTTACCCGTGCTTATTCCGCTGCTTGCGGCAGTACTTGTCGTCAGCACGCTGGCAATTTCGGGCAGGGTGGCGAATAAGACCGCCGCGCCCGCCGCACCGACGGTAACGCAGGAGGCGGCAACCACCGAGGAGGCGAAACCGCAGGATGCGAAGGTCACGATGGTGGCAGTGGGCGATAACCTCATCCACAACACCCTCATCGACGCCGGCAAGCAGGACGACGGCTCGCTTGATTACAATTCCTTCTACGAGGAAATCAAGCAGTATATTGAGCCTGCCGATATTGCGATTATCAATCAGGAGACGATGCTCGGCGGTAAGGATTTCGAATACAGCGGCTACCCGATGTTCAATACCCCGTGGGAGGTCGGCGACGCTGCGAGAGCGGCAGGATTTGACGTGTTCACCTGTGCGACGAACCACGCGATGGACGTCGGCAGCGCGGGTATCCTGAAGGAACTCGAGTATTTCAAGAAGCACCCCGAGGTGCTCGCCGTCGGCACGAACGAGAGCGAGGCGGAGCAGAACACCATCGACTACTATGAGAAAAACGGCATCAATTTTGCATTTTTGAATTACACCTACGGCACAAACGGTATCTCACTTCCCGCTGACAAGCCGTATGTCGTCAATATGCTCAAGAAAGAGAAGGTCGAGAAGGACATCAAGGAAGCGCGCCGGCACGCCGACGTGGTTGTCGTATTACCCCACTGGGGCACCGAAAACAGCCACGAGGTCAACGAGCAGCAGAAGGAATACGTCAAGCTTTTCTCCTCGCTCGGTGTGGATATCGTCATCGGTACGCATCACCATGTGTTGCAGCCCGTTGAGTGGGTGACGAATGCCGAAACCGGCAAGAAGATGCTCGTATACTACTCCATCGGCAACTTCATCAGCCACCAGGTAAACCGTAACCAGATGGTCGGCGGTATGGCGGAGATTACCGTGGAGCGCAAGGATGGCGCAATCACCATTACAAATGCGAAGATTACGCCCGTGATTGATTACTACAAGCACACCGCGGGCGGCTATAAATTCCGTGTTTACCGACTCTCGGACTACAACGACGACCTTGCCAATTCGCAGGCGCAGGACGGACTTTCCGTCAAATACTGCACGAATCTTGCCAAGGACATCATCAGTGAAGAATTTTTGGATTTGACTTAAGGCTTCCCCTTGAGGGGAAGCTGTCACGAAGTGACTGATGAGGTGTAAAAAGTCAGCCCCTCATCCGTCTGCACTTCGTGCAGCCACCTTCCCCCGAGGGGGAAGGCAAATAGGTTAATTGATTTATATGGAGGTAATTGCCTTTATGGGCAGTAGCAGTCTTAAAAGATTTTTTAGACGTGAAAGTTCAACAGAGGAAGAGATTAAACAGCTTGTGGACGAGGATGAGGGCGAACTCGAAAAGTCCACACGCGAAATGATAAACAATATTTTCGAATTTGACGATTTGGTCGCGGGCGACATTATGACGCATCGCACCGATATGGTCGCCGTGCCCGATACGGCAACGCTCTACGATGTGGCGAAGGCGTCCATCGACGAGGGTTGCTCGCGCATTCCCGTTTACAGCGAGGATTTGGACAATATTCTGGGCATTATATATGTGAAGGATTTATTGAAATTCGTCGGCACGGAAATTTCGGACAAGGAAGAGCTTAAGGATTATATCCGCGAGCCGCTCTATGTGCCTGAATCCATCCCGTGCGGCAGACTCTTTGCCAAAATGACGGAGACGCGCATCCAGCTCGCCATCGTCGTCGATGAATACGGCGGCACGGCGGGACTCGTTACCCTCGAGGATATTATTGAGGAACTCGTCGGCGAGATTGAGGACGAGTACGACGAGGAAGAGGAGAGCATTAAGAAGCTCGACGACGCGACCTATATTTTTGAGGGCGTGACCGATATTGAGGACGCGGAGAAAACGCTCGGGGTTACATTCCCCGAGGGCGATTACGACACCCTTGCCGGTTTTGTCATCAGCCGCCTCGGCTATCTCCCGAGTGAGGGCGAGGACGCCGTGGTAGAATACGAAAATCTCACGATTACCGTCATCGAGGTCACCGACAGAAGAATCGAGAAACTAAGAATAAGAATTAATGATAAATGATAAATTGAGGCTCAAGGCTCAAGGCTCAAGGCTCAAGGATTGCGTTTATCTACTAAAACCTAAAACCTGATTAAAAGAATGACTGAACAAAAAGTAACCCTTGAAAACACCGAGCAGGCGCTGAGTCTGTTTGGCTCGTTTGATGAAAATATTAAAATGATTGAGCGCGAATACTCGGTGTCGATTGTGACGCGGGGCAGCGAGATGAAAATCCTCGGCACGGAGGAATCCGTCGACCGCGCCGTGCGTGCGGTGAATACGCTCATCCTGATGATTCACAAGGGCGAGACCATCACCGACCAGAATGTGCGTTATGTGCTCTCGCTTGTCAACGAGGGTCACGAGGACAAGCTCGGCAATATGACGACGGACGCTATCTGCATCAGCTCCAAGGGCAGACCGATTAAGCCGAAAACGCTCGGACAGCGCAAGTACACCGAGGCAATCGAGGACAACACCGTGACCTTCGGCGTCGGTCCCGCCGGTACGGGCAAGACCTATCTTGCCGTGGCGATGGCGGTGACGGCGTTTCGTGCCAAGGAAGTCAACCGCATTATCCTCACCCGTCCCGCCGTGGAAGCGGGCGAGAAGCTCGGTTTCCTTCCCGGTGATTTGCAGAGCAAGGTCGACCCGTATCTCAGACCGCTTTACGACGCGCTCTTTGAAATGCTCGGCGCAGAGAATTTCCAGCGCTACCAGGAACTCGGCAAAATCGAGGTCGCACCGCTTGCGTATATGCGCGGCAGAACGCTCGACGACAGCTTCATCATTCTCGATGAGGCGCAGAATACCACGCCCGAGCAGATGAAGATGTTTTTGACCCGTCTCGGCTTTCGTTCCAAGATGGTGGTGACGGGCGATATTACCCAGATTGACCTGCCCGACGGCAAGAAATCGGGACTCAAAACCGTACTCGGCATCCTGCGTGATGTTGACGATATCGCTATTGTGCGCTTTAATCAGAAGGATGTCGTGCGCCATAAACTCGTGCAGGACATCATCGACGCGTACGAAAAATATGACGAGGAGAGAAAGCAAAATTGAACCAGGTAAAAGTCAGAATCTCCAACGACCAGAAAGAAGCCCATATTCCCTCGGGCATCCGCCTCTTAATCCGCCGCTGCTGCCATGCCGTGCTGGAGGAAGAGGGTTTTACGGATAATGCCGAGGTGAGCGTCAGATTTGTGGATAACGAGACCATCCATGAACTGAACAGAGAATTCAGAAATATCGACAAACCGACCGACGTGCTCTCGTTCCCGCTCGGCGAAAACGGTGTCTACGACACGGATTTGTCCACGGGCGCGAAATTGCTCGGCGACATCGTCATCTCGATTCCCAAGGCGATGGAGCAGGCGAAGGAGTATAACCATTCGCTCCAGCGCGAAATCGGATTCCTCACCGTGCACTCGATGCTCCATCTGCTTGGCTACGACCATGAGCAGGGCGGTATGGAAGAGGTACATATGCGCGAAAAGGAAGAAACCGTGCTCACTAAAATCGGACTCAAGCGCGATAATTCATACTATATGGAAAGGTAATAGCTACATGCTACAGGCTACAAGCTATAGGCTTATGGTTACTCGCTACGCTCGAACAATAAAATCGGGTGCGGGTGTCCCGCCCAAAAGCTTGAAGCTTGAAGCTTGAAGCTCAAAGCTAATGAGTAAAACTGCTTTTATTGCCATTGTCGGCTGTCCGAATGTGGGCAAGTCGTCACTGCTTAACAAAATGCTCGGCGTGAAGGTTGCCATCGTGTCCTCGAAACCGCAGACTACGCGTACCAAGATTATGGGCGTGCTCACCGAGGACGGGGTGCAGCTCGTCTTTACCGACACCCCGGGCTACCATAAACCGCATAATAAACTCGGCGAAAAGATGTACCAGGCGGTCGGTGACTCCATCGGCGGCGTGGACGCCTGCCTCTTCGTCACCGAGTCAAAGGGCGAAATCAAAAAAGGTGAGGCGGAACTGCTCGAGAAGTTTAAGAAACTCGGCGTGCCCGTTATCCTCGCGATTAATAAGATTGATATGCTCGCTGATAAGAGTGAACTGCTCGGCAGGATTGCCCAGTTTGCCGCGCTTTACGATTTTGAGGCGGTCGTGCCCGTGTGTGCGACGAGCGGCGAAGGCGTGAAGGATTTAATCGACGAGATGAAGAAACTCTCCTTTGAATCTCCGCACTTCTTCCCCGACGACACCCTTACCGACCAGCCCGAGCGCGTCCTCGCGGCGGAGATTATCCGCGAGAAAATTCTGCGCCTGATGGACAAGGAAATCCCGCACGGCATCGCCGTTTCGATTGAAAAAATGCGCGAGCGCGACGATGCGGACATCCTCGACATTGAGGCGACGATTTACTGCGAGCGCGAGAGCCACAAGGGGATGGTCATCGGTAAGAAGGGCGCGATGCTCAAGAAGATTTCCACCTTTGCGCGCCAGGATTTGGAGAACTTCTTTGATATTAAGGTCAATCTCCAGACCTGGGTGAAGGTCAAGGAGGATTGGCGCAACCGCGAAGGACTCATTCACAATTTCGGCTTGGATTAAATTGGCATAAATCAATTTCCCGTTAGTACGCACAATACTAACGGGTGATATTTATGGATGAATATTTTAATCAATTCTTGCAGACGGGCAGGGTGGATGATTACATTAAATATGTGAATCATTACTACAATTCCGTCGGAGAAAACAGTCAGGTAGAGGATCATGCAGCAGACAGTCAAGGGCTTAATTATACGGGAACAGACGATCGGGGAGAGTGACAGACTCGTCACTCTCCTTACCGGTGATTTGGGACTTGTGAGAGCCTTCGTGCGCCGTGCCAAGACGATTAAAAATCAGAATTTATCCGCGACCTCACTGTTTGTTTACGGCGAATTTTCGCTGTATCGGGGGCGCGACGCCTATGTGGTCGATGCGGCGCAGCCGATTGAGATGTTTTTTGATTTGCGCGCGGATATTGAACGGCTGGCGCTCGCGCAGTACTTCGCGCAGCTTACATATTTTCTCGGGGCGGAGGAACAGCCTGCACCCGAGACCCTGCGCCTTGTGCTCAACGCCCTGCATCTGCTCTGCAAGGGTGAGAAGGATATGCGGATTGTCAAAGCCGCGGTCGAGATGCGTATGCTCACCCTCGGCGGCTATATGCCGAATCTGCTCGCGTGTTACCGCTGCGGCACCTACGAGAGCGACCCGATGTTTTTTGATATCGAGGAGGGCTGTCTGTATTGCAAGGACTGCTTTCGCAACCACGCTATCACCGTGCCGCTCGGCGTTGTGAGCGCGCTGCGGTATATCTGCCTTGCGGATATTGTAAAGGTCTTTTCGTTCAGTCTCACTGACGAGAATCTGGATGTTCTTTGCGATGTGTCGGAAAAATACCTCATTTCCAGAATCGACCATAAGCTCACAACGTTGGAGTTTTATAAATCATTAGTACAATGATGAATGATAAATTAAGGGTGAGCTTCGCTCACACTCATTATAAAGGAATGTCGAGGTCGCCATTCCCTACATTGTAGGGAGCGGCCACCCGGACGCTCCAAAGTAAAATGCCCGTGCGGCGAGCACCCGAAATTCATAATTCATAATTCGTAACTCATAATTCTAAAGATATGAACAAACACTTTGAAACACTGGAACTGAATAAAATACTTGAACTGCTGAAGGCGGAGACGACCTGCGACGACGCGGCAGAGCTTGCGCTTGCCATCGAGCCGAGCCATGACTTTGTGACCGTCTGTAATAGCCTGAGTCAGACGGAGGACGCGTTTTCTCTGCTGGCTCGTTTCGGCGCGCCTTCCTTCAGCGGACTGCATAATGTGAACGGACCGCTGACCCGTGCAGCGGCAGGCGGCGCGCTCTCGCAGGTGGAGCTGCTGCGTATCGGCGGCACGCTGCGAAGCATTCGCACGCTTTACGAGTGGCGCGGACACTGCAGCGGGGTCAATACCTCGCTCGATTTTCTCTTTGAGAGTATCACGGTGAATAAATATCTCGAGGACCGCATTTTTGCCTGCATTATCAGCGAGGATGAAATCGCCGACAAGGCGTCGGAACTGCTTTCCGATATTCGCCGCAAAATCCGTGCGAAATCCTCCTCCGTGCGCGAAAAACTCGACAGTATGATTCACTCCCCGCACTATACGAAATTCCTGCAGGAGCCGATTGTGACGCAGCGCAGCGGCAGATTCGTCGTGCCCGTCAAGGCGGAGCACCGCAGCGAGGTGCAGGGACTCGTGCACGACACTTCGTCGAGCGGCGCTACGGTCTTTATTGAGCCGGTCAGCGTGGTGGAAGCGAATAACGATATCAAGATGCTTGAGGGCAGAGAACGCGACGAAATCGCGCGCATCCTCTATGAGCTGTCAAGCGAGGCGGGCACCTTTGCCGACGCGGTGAAGATGAGCTACGAAGCGGCGGTGCAGATTAATCTGATTTTTGCCAAGGCGCACCTCGCCTTTAAGATGAAGGCGGCAAAACCGATTGTCAATGCCGACGGCGAAATCAATCTCAGAAAAGCGCGCCATCCGCTGATTGATAAGAACAGAGTTGTGCCGATTGATGTGTCGCTCGGTGAGAAGTTTGATACCCTTGTCATCACGGGACCGAACACGGGCGGCAAGACCGTGTCGCTCAAAACCATCGGTCTCCTGACGCTGATGACGATGTGCGGACTGCTGATTCCTGCGTCCGACAAGTCGAAGATTTCCATTTTTGATAACATCCTCGTGGACATCGGCGACGAACAGAGCATTCAGCAGAATCTCTCCACCTTCTCGTCACATATGAGTAACATTATTGATATTATGGCGCAGGCGGATCATTCCTCACTCGTGCTGATTGACGAACTCGGTGCGGGTACCGACCCGATTGAGGGCGCAGCGCTTGCCGTGTCGATTATCGAGAAACTGCGTGCACAGGGTGCCGTGATTGCCGCGACAACCCACTATGCCGAACTCAAGGCGTACGCGCTCGAAACGCCGGGCGTTATCAACGGCTGCTGCGAGTTTGATGTGGAAACACTCAGTCCTACATACCGCCTTTTAATCGGTGTGCCGGGGCGCTCGAACGCATTTGCCATTTCGCAGCATCTCGGGATGGACGGCGGCGTGATTGAGAATGCCGAGCGGATTGTCGGCAGCAATAACCGCGATTTTGAGGCGGTGCTCGAACGCCTCGAGGAAACACGGCACGAACTCGAGAACGAACTGAAAGAAGCGGAAAAAGCAACCGAACGCGCCAAGAAAATGGAGTCCCGCGCCCAGAGCGAAAAGGACAAAATAAAAACGCTCACCGAGCGTGAAATGGAGCGCGCGAAACGCGAAGCGGAGAAACTCATTCAGCAGGCGAAACGGCAGTCGAGCGAATTCCTTCTCGAGCTCGAGAAACTCAAGAGCGAGCAGACCGCCTCCAATGCCACCGAGATTGCGAAGAAAACCCGCCGTGCCATCAAGAATCAGATGGGTGAAATGGACGACCTTGTGAATCCGCAAGAGCTTGCGGAGCACTGGGATTATGACTATAAATTACCCCGTGAGCCGAAGGCGGGCGATGCCGTGATTATCCGCGGCATCGGCGAGGGCGAAGTCATCGAGGTGAAAAACGACCGGGTTTACGTCAAGTCGGGACTTCTCAAAACAAGGGTGAAACTCTCCGATATTATGATAGTGGAGAAGAAGCGCAAGGAACTGAAACCCCAGCGCAATGTCTACCGCACCTCGTCGCGCGCCGATGCGGATGTGACGACGGAACTCGACTTGCGCGGCATGAATGCCGAGGAGGCGCTCGGCGCCCTCGGTATCTTCATTGACAAGGCGGTGCTCAACGGGATGAGCGAGGTGCGTATTATCCACGGCAAGGGGCTCGGCGTGCTGAAAAAGGCAGTGCAGGAGGAGTTAAAGCACCACCCGAACATCCTCGAATATCGCCTCGGACGCTACGGCGAGGGCGAGGACGGCGTCACCATAGCCAAACTGAAGTAGAACGACAAATAGTTTTGAGTGGTTCGCCACGCTCACAAGTTTTGAGTGTTGAGCAGTAAAAGGCAGCGATGCATCAAATTTGCAAAAAAAGGACTTTCTCGTTGGAGAAAGTCCTTTTGCTGATTATGTGTATTATTCGTCGCCTTCGCCCTTTTTGCGGGAGAAGAATTTATTGAGTCCGTAGGTGGCGAGGATGATGATTCCGATAACGAGGAATATTCCAATCATTCCGATAACGAGCGCGGGGAGCGTTTGCTTCCAGGAGTCGGCGCGAAACGCGATACCCGACGCGAGTGTAACGAACTGGATGACGAGCATATTAAGTGTGTTGAGCATATTCATACCTCCTTATACGAGCGGTGCCACGAGTGCGAGAATGAGACCGCCGGCAATAACCGAGGCAATCTGTCCCGACACGTTGACACTGATGGAATACATCAGCAGGAAGTTCTGCGGGTCCTCTTTGAGTCCGAGCTGATTGACGACGCGTCCGCTCATCGGGAATGCCGAGATACCTGCTGCGCCAATCATCGGGTTAATCTTTTTGTCCTTCGGTCTGAAGATGTTGAGCACCTTTGCGAACATCACGCCGCCGACGGTGTCGAATACGAACGCGACGAGACCAAGACCGAGAATCATAAAGGTTTCGGGTTTGACGAATTCCTCGTAATGCATCTTGGACGCTACGGCGAGACCGAGCATAATGGTGATGGAGTTCGCAAATGCGTTCTGCGCCGTTTCGCTGATGGAATTGAGTACGCCGCATTCACGGATGAGGTTACCGAACATCAGGAAACCTACGAGCGCTACCGAGTCGGGAGCGACGAGACCTGCTACGATGGTGACGATAACGGGGAAGATGATTTTGGTTGTCTGCGAAACCTCTCCCGCCTTATAGGGCATACGAATCATGCGCTCTTTCTTCGTCGTAACAGCCTTGATAACGGGCGGTTGGATAATCGGTACGAGCGCCATATAGGAGTATGCCGCTACCATAATCGCGCCGAGATATGCCGAGCCGAGCTTATCTGCTACGAAGATGGATGTCGGGCCGTCCGCCGCGCCGATGATGGCAATGGACGCCGCGTCCTTGAGGTCAAAGAAGAAGCCTGCCATCATAAAGGTGAAGAAGATACCGAACTGTGCCGCCGCGCCGAAGAGCATCAACCACGGATTTTTGAGCAGCGGTCCGAAGTCAATCATCGCGCCGATGCCGATGAAGAGCAGGAGCGGGAAGAGTTCGTTGCTGATACCGGCGTTAAAGAGCACCGAAATCGGTCCCTCAGGTCCGATGGCGCCCGAAAGCGGCAGGTTGACGAGAATTGCGCCGAATCCCATCGGCAGCAGAAGAGTCGGCTCCATCTCTTTCTTAATCGCGAGGAAGACGAGCAGCGCGCCGATGCCAATCATCAGCAGCATACGCCAGTCGAGCACCCCGAATGCGGAGAACAGACTCTTAAAGGTTTCTAAGAAATTCATAGTTTACCTCCAGATATTCTAACTATATACCATTAATATATCATATATAGTGGGGGAAAATCAACAAAAAATTACAATTTATAATTTGTGCAAATTGACACTTGACATTACTCCTTCGGTTATGTATAATACTCCTTGCTGTAAAGATGTTGTACTTTACAGACAAGACGGTGAAAGGAAGTGTCATAGTGGCGAAAAATCTGGAAGTATCCTATCTGCTCGATTTCTACGGCGATATACTCACGCAGAAGCAGCACGATTTTTTGATTTACTATTATGACGAGGACCTTTCACTCTCAGAAATCGCCGAGAATGAGGGCATTACCCGACAGGGCGTGCGCGACGCGATTAAGCGCGCCGAGGCGCAACTCTTTGAGATGGAGAAGAAGCTCGGCGTCGCCGCCAAATTCGGCGAGATGTCCAAGGGACTGAATGAAATCAAGGCTCTCGCGGACGATATTTACCGGTATAATCTGGAGCATTCGCTCTCCCGTGAGATTAACGATGACGCCGCGCGGATTATGTCGCTTGCGGATTATCTGAAACAGCAGGGATAAATTATGGCATTTGAAGGACTTAGCGAACGCCTGGAAAATTCCTTTAAGAAGTTAAGAGCTAAGGGCAAGCTTACCGAGGCGGACGTCAAGGAGGCAATGCGCGAGGTCAGACTCGCACTGCTCGAAGCTGATGTAAACTACAAGGTTTCCAAGGAGTTTACCAAAAAAGTGACCGACCGTGCAATTGGCGCCGACGTAATGGAGAGCCTGACACCCGGTCAGATGGTCATTAAAATTGTAAATGAAGAGCTCACCGAGCTGATGGGAGGCAACGAAGCAAGGCTCGCGATTGCGAACCACCCGCCCACCATCATTATGATGTGCGGTCTGCAGGGAAGCGGTAAAACCACCCACTCCGCAAAACTTGCGCTGAAGTTAAAGAAGGAAGGTCACCGACCGCTCCTCGTAGCCTGTGACGTATACCGACCGGCGGCAATTAAGCAGCTTCAGGTCGTGGGCGAGCAGGTTGGCGCACCCGTTTTCGAGATGGGCACCGAGGACCCCGTTCACATTTCCGAAGAGGCTGTGAAGTACGCGAAGGACCACGGCAACGACTATGTGATTATTGATACAGCGGGCCGACTCCATGTTGACGAGGCACTGATGCAGGAGCTGACGAATATCCGCTCCACCGTGCACCCGCACGAAATCCTGCTTGTCATCGACGCGATGACCGGTCAGGACGCAGTCAATGTCGCAAAGAGTTTCAACGAAACGCTCGGCATCGACGGTGTCATTCTTACCAAACTTGACGGCGACACCCGCGGCGGTGCGGCACTCTCCGTCAGAGCCGTTACCGGTAAGCCGATTAAATTCGTCGGTACGGGCGAGAAGCTCGACAATCTCGAGACCTTCCACCCCAGCCGTATGGCGTCGAGAATTCTCGGTATGGGCGACGTGCTGTCGTTTATTGAAAAAGCCGAGATGGCGCTCGATGAAAAGAAGGCGGCTGAGCTTGAAGCGAAGCTTGCGAAGAATAAATTTGACCTCAACGATTTGCTTGACCAGTTTGAGCAGATTGAGCGTATGGGCTCCCTGAAGGACACCATTAAACTCATTCCCGGCATCGGCAAGCAGATTAAGGATGAGGACATCGACGAGGGCGCTTTTGACCGCTTCCGCGCGATTATCTACTCGATGACGAAGGACGAGAGAGCGCACCCCGAAATCATTAACCCCTCACGCAAGCGCCGTATCGCGGCGGGTTGCGGACGCCAGGTCGAGGATGTCAATAAACTGCTCTCTCAGTTTAAGCAGATGCAGAAGATGATGAAGCAAATCGGCGGCAACAAAGGACCAAAGGTCAGCAAGAAGATGCGCCGTATGATGCAGCAAAATCCCGAAATGGCAGAGAAAATGATGGGTAATATCAAAGGTCAACAAAATCCGTTTGGATTTTAATAAATAAAACATAGCTACAGGCTACAAGCTACAGGCTGCAGGCTTGAGGATACTCGCTACGCTCGGACAATGAATAACGGGCGATTCCGAATAAGTATTGTAGGGGTCGGCGTCCCCGACGACCCGCCATATAATCGGGTGCGGGTGTCCCGCCAAAAAGCTTGAAGCTTGAAGCTCAAAGCTAATTTCAATTTGGAGGTAAACAAAAATGGCAGTAAAAATCAGACTTCGCAGAATGGGCGCTAAGAAGGCTCCCTTCTACCGTGTAGTAGTAGCAGATTCCAGATATCCCCGGGACGGTCGTTTCATCGAGGAAATCGGCACATACAACACAATGACAGACCCTGCTGAAATCAAGATTGATGCAGACAAGGCTAAGAAGTGGATTGCAAACGGTGCTCAGCCGA